>JASGTU010000430.1 GCA_030058085.1 Chloroflexota bacterium | reverse complement strand
TGATAGGGCACGCCGGCCAGCGGCACGCGCTGGTCATTGCCCACCGGGCGGCTGGTCAAGACCACATCGCACACCTTGGCGACCGTCTTGGCGTCGTCGTCGAACGTCTCGTAAAAGTCGCCCAGGCGAAAGAGCAGGATGCAATCCGCATACTGCTTCTTCAACGACAGATATTGTTGGCGCATGGGCGTTGTCATGCCGCATCGCTCCTTCTCGAAACACTGTCCGCGCCCCCGGCCAAAAGGCTGAGTGCGTACGCCGCGACAGACACGCGTTTCCCTGCCCAGACTGCTGCGCATAGCTGCCGTGCAGCGGCCAACCGTCAAGTACAAAGCTCTATTATGGAGCGCTTACCGCATTCTGGCAAACCTTCCGGCGTCATCGGCGGCGGGCACGCCGGAGGCAGCCGCAGTCCATCAAGCGCCGCACGTCAGCGGCAAGCTTTTTGACACCCTCCTGAGATTGACCTAAAATCACCTCTCTGGAGACCGTGCGCGCCGGACGTTGTCCGCCGGCGTCGCCTATTGGTGTTGTCGCCTGCGAACAGGCCCAACGGTAGTGACGCGACGCAGAGCTTTGCCCGCGCCGCCGCCCTAAACGCTTGCTGCGCCAACCGCTGAAGAGTGCCGACGTATGAAACGCTTAACGACCAATCAAATTCGCCAGGATTACCTCGACTACTTCCACGAGCATGGTCACGCCATCGTCGACAGCGGCAATCTTGTCCCCGACAACGACCCGACTCTGCTGCTCGTCAACGCCGGCATGGTCCAGTTCAAAGACGTCTTCCTGGGCGTGGAACAGCGCCCCTATAAGCGCGCCGTCACCAGCCAGAAGTGCATGCGCGTCAGTGGCAAGCACAACGACCTCGACAACGTCGGGCCAAGCCCGCGGCATCACACCTTCTTCGAGATGCTCGGCAACTTCTCCTTCGGCGACTATTTCAAGCGCGAGGCCATCCAGTTCGCCTGGGACCTGCTCGTCAACCGCTGGGAACTGCCAATCGAACGCCTCTGGTTCACCGTCTTCGAAAACGACGACGAATCCGAACAGCTTTGGATCGAAGCGGGCGTGGCGCCGGAACGTATCCTGCGCTTCGGCAAAAAAGACAACTGGTGGACGATGGGCGATACCGGCCCCTGCGGCCCCAACACGGAAATCCACTATTACTGGGGCGACCTTGCCACGCAACACGCCGGCGGCGTCAACCATGACGACGAGTACCTGGAGATTTGGAACCTCGTCTTCATGCAGTTCGACCAGAAGGCCGACGGGCAGCTCGTACCCCTGCCCGCGCCGGGCGTCGATACCGGCCTCGGTCTCGAACGCCTCGCCAGCATCATGCAGGGCAAGGACAACAACTACGACACCGACGCCTTCAGCCCCATCATGGACCGCATCCAGCAGCTCCTGCGGCAAGACGCCGCCCACCGCCGCCAGCACCTTTACCGCTACCGCGCCATCGCCGACCATGCCCGCGCCATGACCTTTCTCATCGGCGACGGCGTGCTGCCCGGCAACGAAGGGCGCAGCTATGTCCTGCGCATGATCCTGCGCCGCGCCGCCCGCTTCGGCAAGCTGATCGGCTTCGAAAAGCCCTTCTTGGCTGACGTCGCCGCCGCGGTCATCGAGCAGATGGGCGACCACTACACCGACCTGCGCGCTAAGCAGGGCTTCATCCAGCAGGCCATTACCGACGAGGAAGAGCGCTTCCAGCGCACGCTCACAGCCGGCCTCAGCATCCTCGACGAACTCATGCAGCAACTGCGCGCCGAGGGCATAAGCGTCATCCCCGGCGACCGCGCCTTCCATCTGTGGGACACCTACGGCTTTCCGCTGGACTTGACGCGCGATGTCGCCGGCGAACAGGGCTTCACCGTGGACGAGACCGGCTTCAACATCGCCCTTGCCGAACAAAAGGAGCGCAGCCGTGCCACCGTCCAAGAGAAAGTCGCCCCAGACGTCTCCGTCTACGGCGCGCTGCTCACAGACTTGCAGCGTGAAGGCGTCCTCGGCCCGGAAGGCGTGCAGCACCGCATCTACGAAAATCTGGCCGAGATCGACACCGTCGTCGCCGCCATCCTGGCCGACGGCGTGCGCGTGCAGGAGGCCCACGCCGGCGCAGAGGTTGAGATTGTGCTGCCCGAAACGCCCTTCTACGTCGAAAGCGGCGGCCAGGTGAGCGACACCGGCGAAATCTACTACTTCCCCGACGACATGGACACGCCCGTGTGGAGCGTCGAGGTGACCGACACGCGCCGCCGCATTCCCGGCCTGATCGTCCACATCGGCGAAGTGACCGCCGGTACCGTCTGCGTCGATGACCCCGCGTTCGCGATCATCGACACCGAGCGGCGCTGGGACATCATGCGCAACCACACGGCCACACACATCCTGCACGCCGCGCTGCGCGAGCGGCTTGGCGACCATGTGCACCAGGCCGGTTCGCTCGTCGCGCCAGGCCGACTGCGCTTCGACTTCACCCATCCGCAGCAGGTTAGCAAAGAGGAACTCGCCGATATTGAGCGGCGTTCCAATGCCATCGTCCTGGCGAATTACGCCGTCAAGACGCGCTGGACTTCGTATGCGCGTGCGGTGGAAGAAGGCGCTATGGCTCTGTTTGGCGAGAAGTACGGCGACGAAGTGCGCGTGGTCAGTTTTGGCGAAGAAGAAGGCGTCAGCATGGAGCTTTGCGGCGGCACGCACGTAGACTCCACCGCCGAGATCGGCAACTTCCGCATCATCAGCGAGGGCGGCGTCGCCGCCGGCATCCGTCGTGTCGAGGTCGTCACCGGCCGCGCCGCCGAAGACCTGATCGAACGCCGGCTCGCGGCTGTCGCCGGCGCAGCGGAACTGCTGCACGCTTCGCCCGACGAACTCGTCGCCGCCGTCGAACAGCTTCAGGCGCAGAACCAGAGTCTCCAGCGCGAATTGGCCCAGGCCAAGCAGCAGTCGGCCCTGCGCCAGACGCAAAACCTACTCGATCAGGCCGTGCGCGTCAACGGCGTCGCCGTCCTAGCCGTGCAGATCGACGCCGACGACGCCGACGCCATGCGCCGCATGACCGACTGGCTGCGCGACAAGCTCGGCAGCAGCGTAGTCGTCGTGGGGGCCGTCATCGGCGAGCGACCGCAACTTGTCGCCGCCGTCACCAATGACCTGACCGCACGCGGCGTTCACGCCGGCAACCTCGTCAAATCCATCGCACCGTTGATCGGCGGGCGCGGCGGCGGCGCGCCGCACATGGCCCAGGCCGGCGGCAAGGACGCCGCCAGCCTGCTCGACGCTCTGCACCGCGTGCCCGCCTGGGTAGAAGAGAATCTTCGCTGAATTGGACGGAATGCCGGCTGACGTCCGCGTCGCCGGCTTACCGCCGATTCCAACGCTGCCATGCCCGCATTCCTGACCGTTCCGCCTGACGCTACGTTCGAAACCGTCCGTCAGGAATTTAGCCGTCATCGCCGCCGCCATATCGTCCTGGAACTCCCGCCCGACTGGACGGAGTTGGACAACGTGGCGCGCATGCGTCTCTTGCTGCGCCAGGCCCAGGCGCAGCAGACGCCCCTCGCCCTCGTCACCCGCCATCAACCGGCGCGCAAGAGCGCGGCCATCGCCGGCATCCCCGTCTACACGCGGCGACGGGATGTCCCCGGCGATTTTCACATGCGCCCCATCGCGCCGCAGGTCAACCCACGGCAACCGTTGCCCGCTCTGCCGGAAGCCCCTGCCTGGCGGCGCGATCAGATCATTGCGCAGACGGCCCGCCCCAGCGCACACCAGGCGCGCCGGCGGCGCATTGCGCAAGGCGAAGCGCTTCGCCGCGACATGCCCTGGTGGCTGCGCTTAGCCGGCCAGAGTTTCATGGCCCTCTTGATCGTCGCCCTGCTGGCGATATTTGCCCTGAACGTCCTGCCCGCCGCCACAATCACGCTGACGCCAGGCCAGGAGGGGATCGCAACCACCGTGCAGATCACGGCGGACCCGGCGCTTCCCGCCGCGGACATCGAAGCCAGGGCTGTTCCGGGCAGGCTGATCGAAGTGACGCTGGAGAAGACCGGCGTGATCGCTACGACCGGCTCGCAGCAAAAGCCCGTCGATAATGCCGTCGGCGCCATCGTTTTTACCAATCTGGGCCCAGCCCCGGTCGAAATCCCTTCCGGCGCCGTGGTCAGCACCAGCACCGGCACGCCTGTGAACTTTCGCACCACCCAGTCCGCCAGCCTCGAAGGCGGCATCGGCGCGCGCGTCACCGTGCCTATCGAAGCGTTGGAGCCGGGCGTGGCGGGCAACGTGCGGGCCAACACCATCAACACCGTAAGCGGCGCGCTGCGCTTCAGCGTACGCGTCAGCAACCCGGGCGCGACTTACGGCGGCGGCTCCAGCTTGGTGCGCGTCGTCACGCAACAGGACAAGGACAACCTGCTCGCCCAGGTTCAGGCCGAGGTCGAAGTCGAAGCCTTTGCAGCGTTGCAAGCCGAACTGGAACCCGGCGAGTGGCTGCCCCCGGAATCTCTGCAGATCTTCACCATCGCCCAGGCCTTCGACAGATTCAACGACGACGAGGGCGACGAAGTGCGTCTCACTTTGCGCTCCTTGATCCAAGGCACGGCGCTCAATCAAGTGCAGACCCAGGATGTGATGCTGGCGGCCTTGCGCGAGAACGTGCCCGAACGCGGCCTGCTGGTGGCGGACAGCGTACAATTTGAGCGCGCCCCCGGCGCCACGGCCATCGGGCGCGCCGTCACCTTCACGATGACAGCCTCCGCGGATTATGTGATCCCCATCGACCCCGGCGAAGTGAAGCATCTCGTCGCCGGACGCCCGCCCGAGGAAGCATCCCAGGCCATCGCCGCCCGCTGGCCGCTGGAGGTTTCGCCCGACATCTATCGCGATCCGGACTGGCTGCCCTCGCTGCCGCAGTTCGCCAACCGCATCCAGGTGCGCGTGGAATACCTCAACCCAACTGAGGCGCCATGAGCCGCCCCGCGCCCGACCAGCCTCGGCCCCAAAGCCCTCAGGTCGCCGGCAAGTTGATCGCCCTCGACGTAGGCCTGTCGCGCATCGGCGTGGCGACCTGCGATCCGCTGCGGCTATCCGTGCGCCCGCTGTTGACGCTCACCCGCGCCAGCCGCCGCCAGGATTTCGCCCGCCTAGCGGCCCTCGTCACGGAGCAAGAAGCAGTCGCCGTCATCTGCGGCCTGCCCCTTAACATGGACGGCAGCGATAGCGACCAGACCCGCAGCGTGCGCAAATGGGCCATGCGTCTAGCCCACGCCCTGCGCGCCTTGCTTGGCCGCCCATTCCCCATCATCTTCTGGGACGAGCGGTTGAGCACCTACGCGGCGCAACAACTGCTGGAAGGCGATGAACCGCGCAGGGGTGAGAGCAGCGGTGAGGACGCGGTCGCCGCAGCCGTCATCCTGCGCAGCTACCTAGACAGCCAAAATACCGGCGACCGCGTCGACTTCGGGCGCATCGACCTGCCGCCCAAGACTGACACAGAAACGCTTGCACAGTGAGCCATTCACGCCTATGAGGAACGACGCCCGCACCGACCTGTTTCGACACGCACGACCGCAAACGCGCCAACGACCCAAGCTGGGCGACTTAGTGCGGCCCGAGAACCTGCTGGGCAACCTGCTGCGCCTCGCCTTTCTGCTCATGGTCATGGGCGCGCTGGCGGGGACGTGGGTCGTCGCCAGCGCTCACTTGACTGAGCAGTTCCTGGGCGTCCCCAAGACGACTGCCGGGCTGATCGACCCGGACGCGGGTAGCGGCGCGCTCACGCCCGACAACATCGAACAGCAGATCCTGGCCTTCAGCCTGCGACTGCGCGAGCAGGAGCTCAACATCCCCGCGGGCGACAACCCGCGCCCGCGCCCCTTCGTCATCGTCCCTGGCGAACCGGCGCGCTTCATCGCCGCCCGCCTCGCCGCAGAGGGCCTTGTCCGCGACGCCGACCTCTTTAACCTCTATCTGCGCGTCACCGGCCTCGAACGGCGCATCGAAGCCGGCAATTTTATGCTAGCCGAGACCATGACGATCCCCGAGCTTGCTACGGCGTTGCAGACAGCCCTGTTCGAAGAAGTGCTCGTCACCATCCCCGAAGGCTTCCGCGTCGAAGAGATCGCCGAACGTCTGGCCGAAAACAACGTGATCGAGCCGGACCGCTTCCTGGCGGCAGTCCGCCAGCCGCGTAGCCTGACTATCATGGACGACTACGACTTCCTGCAAGACCTGCCGCCCGACGCCGGGCTAGAGGGCTATCTCTTTCCGGATACCTACCGCTTCCCCGTCTTCGCCGCGCAACCGGAAATCGTGCTGGCCCCCTTCCTCGACAACTTCGAGAACAAGGTCGGCCGCGACGGCCTCGTCGGCGGCGGTAGCGGCCTGAGCGGACGCAACCTGATCACCCTCGCCAGCATTGTCGAGCGCGAGGCAGTCCAGGCCGACGAAAGGCCCCTCATCGCCGGCGTTTACCTGAACCGGCTCAACGGCTCCTGCGCCGCTGAGGTCGGCGGCAACTACCTGCAGGCCGACCCCACGGTGCAGTATGCGCGCGGCACGGTCGGCAACTGGTGGTGGAAACCGCAGCGCATCGAGGAGTATGCCACGGTCACCAGCCCCTACAACACCTATCTGAATCCGGGGCTGCCGCCCGGCCCGATTGCCAGCCCTGGCCTCAGCGCCATCGAGGCCACGCGCAACCCAGCAGCCAGCGATTACTGCTTCTTCCTGGCGACCGGCGACGACGGACGCCATGTCTTTGCCCGCACCCTGGCAGAGCATGAACAGAACTTGCGCATCTACGGCTATTGATCGGCGCCGCACGCGTCGATTAGGCCGGATCGCGACGGCGCTGCTGGTCATGCTGTTCGCCGGCGCGAGCTGTACGGCTGTGCGCCCCGTCGCCAAGATCGGCCTAATCGCCCCCTTTGAGGGGTTGTACCGCGAGACAGGCTACGAGGCCCTGGATGCGTTGCGCGCCGCCATCGAGGCGTGCGCGCCCGCCGGTGTAGACGTTCTGCCCCTGGCCCTCGACGACTCCAACCGCCCCGACAACGCCCGCCGTGCCGCGGCCAAGCTGCTGCTCGACCCGACCACAGCCGCGGTCATCGGCCCCTACGGCTACGATACGACAATCGCCGCCAGCCAAGAACTCTCTGCCAGCCGCGTCAACTGGCTCGCGCCCTTAATGCTCGGTGCAGACGGTCGCTTCGCCGCCCCTGACGGCGACTTAGGCTGGCTGGCAGAGCTGATCGCCGCCATCACCGTCGCCGCGGAGAGTGAAGGCGCACAACAGCTCGCCGTCGCCGGTCTCCCCCAGGAATGGCATGCACCGCTCGCCGCCCGCCTAGCCGAAGTCTCAGCCCCAATTCCAGTTCGCCTGCTCGATCCTGACGCAGGCGATGCCGTCGATCCCGGCGCGCACGGCGCCCTTCTGTGGCTGGGCGACGCCCACAGCGGCGCGCGGGCCTTATCGGACGTGCGCACACTGCGCCCGGATGCGCCTTTCTGGCTGGGACCGCAAGGCGGCGATCCCGTTTTCGTCGCCCTTGCGACCGTGCAAGGACCGGTCTATTGGGCGACTTGGGCCGGCGCGCAGTATAATGCCGTCTCACAACCCGCCGCCTGGCTAACGTTCGAGGCCGCGTGCGCCGCCCTTGAGGGCATGTCCGGCAGGTCGTCGCCGCCGCAAGCGCGGCTGCTACACTCGTATCGCATCACACAAGGCGGGGAGAGCGTGCCGCTCGACCATGAAGCCGGCGGGCGATAGGCAATGCTCGGGCGCACCAGCCCACATCGATTTCCGGAACAGTCATAAGTATCTGAACGAAACGTTGACCAATCGCCTATGCGCATTCTAGAGCTCAGTTGGGAATACCCGCCCTACATTGTCGGCGGCATGGGCCAGCATGTAACCGGCCTTATCCGCAACCTCGGCGGACGACAGACAGCCTTTGGCCCGCTTCAGGTGGAAGTCATCACCACGCGCTATGCCAACGGCCCTGCGCTAGAGCAGGCCGGCGATAACCTCACCGTTCACCGCATCGACCTGCCGCCTCTCGACACAAATAACCATTACAATCACGTTATCGCCTGTAACGACGCCTTGATCGAATTCGCCGCCGAACAGATCCGCCGCGAACCGTTCCACCTCATCCACATCCACGACTGGCTGGTCGGCGCGGCGGGCATTGCGCTCAAGAACCAATTCAAGCTGCCGTTGGCGGTAACCATCCACGCCACCGAGCGCGGCCGCCAGCAGGGCTATCCCGTCACCGCCGCCAGCCAACAGATCGACGATCTGGAGCGGCGCATCTGCCACGAAGCCTGGAAGGTCGTCGTCTGCAGCGCCTACATGGCTTCCGAATTGAGCGCCTACTTCGGCACGCCCGCCGACAAAATCGTCGTCATTCCCAACGGCATCGACATCGACGGGCTGACGGTCGCCACGGAGACCGAAGTCGCCGATCTGCGCCGCCGCTACGCGCCCAACGGCGAACGCCTGCTCTTCTATGTCGGGCGCATCGTGCACGAAAAAGGCGTGCATGTCCTCATCAACGCCATGCCCGCCATCCTGGCCGAATTCCCCAACGCGCGGCTGCTCGTAGCCGGCAAGAACGGGCGCAGCCTGGCGCCGTTGGTGCACGCCCTCGGCGTCGAACACGCCGTGCAGTTTCTCGGCTTCATCCCAAACCGCCAGCGCGATCTTCTTTACCAGACGGTGGACGCGGCCGTATTCCCCAGCATCTACGAGCCGTTCGGCATCGTAGCGCTAGAGGCTATGGCGCTCGGCTGTAATGTGATTGCCAGCGATGTGGGTGGTCTGGGCGAGGTCGTGCGCCACATGCGCAACGGCCTCACCGTCTTTCCGGACAACGCCGAGAGCATTGCCTGGGCAGTGCATGAGTTGTTCACGAATCCGGCGGCCGCGGCGCAGCGCCGCAAAACCGGGTGCGCAGAAGTGACCGAACGCTATAGCTGGCCCGGCATCGCCCAGCAGACGGCTCAGCTTTTCGAGACTATTGCCCTAGAGCGGCTCGTCACCAACTGGTAGGTCACTCCTCGGTGCGCTCATCGGCAGTGATGCGTTCGTACACCACAGGCAACGGCGCAACCGGCTCGTCCGCCAGCGTGAAGGCATCCCGGATCCGCGCCGCCGCAGATCGCCCTGCCTCCTCGTTCGCAGCATAGACCGTGCACAGCGACATCCCATGTGTCACTTGGTCGCCGGTCTTGGCGTGCAGCACCGCGCCGACACGGAGGTCAATGGCATCGCCCTTCTTGCGCCGGCCCCCGCCCAAGTCGACGACGGCTAGGCCGACGGCGCGGCTGTCTATCGCCTGCACATAGCCTGCCTGCTCGCTGACCGCTTCCAGCCGGACTGGCGCCGCAGGAAGCAAGCCGGGATCATCCACTTGCCGGACGTCTCCGCCCTGTTCAGCCACAAAGGCGCGAAACTTCTCGAACGCTGCCCCGCTTGCCACGGCCTTGCGCACCTTTTCCGCCGCCTCCTCGCGCGAGAGATTGCCGCCGCCCAGCAGGACCATTTCGCTCGCCACGGCCTCCGACAGCAACCTGAAGTCCTCAGGCCCGTCCCCGCGCAGCGTCTCAATCGCCTCGCGCACTTCCAATGCATGGCCGACCGCCCGGCCCAATGGCTGCTCCATCTGCGTAATCAGCGCGGTCATCCGGCGTCCGGCGCGCTCGCCGATGGCGACCATCAGGCGGGCCAGCGCGCGCGCCTCGTCGAGCGTGCGCATAAACGCGCCGGCCCCGCACTTGACGTCCAGCACAATGGCGTCCGCCCCTGCGGCCAATTTCTTGCTCATAATGCTGGCCGCGATCAACGGCAAGCTGGGCACCGTGCCCGTCACATCACGCAGCGCGTAGAGGATCTTATCCGCCGGGGCCAAGTTGGCTGTCTGCGCCGCCACCACCAAGCCGGCCTTCTGCAGTTGGCGGCGGAAGCGCTCCTCATCCAGCTCCGCAGTCCACCCCGTGAAGCTCTCCAGCTTGTCTATGGTGCCGCCCGTAAAGCTCAGCCCGCGGCCGCTCATCTTGCCCACGGGCAGGCCGCAAGCCGCTGCCACCGGCCCCACGACTAGCGTCGTTTTGTCGCCCACGCCGCCGCTGGAATGCTTATCGACGATGACGGCGCCGGGCGGCACGCTGTCATGCAGATCAAGCTGCTCGCCGCTCTCCGCCATCGCAATCGTCATGGCGGTCGTCTCGGCTTCGGTCATGCCCCGGAAGTAGACGGCCATCGCCCATGCAGCCGCCTGGTAATCGGGGATATGCCCGGAAACGATCCCGTCGACGAAGTAGTGCAGTTCCTGCGGCGTCAACTCGTGACCATCGCGCTTCTTGATGATGATGTCCACTGGGTTCATAGCTGCGGTCCGTCCCATCGATCAGGCAGAAAGAAATTGGCGCAACGCCGGCGTGATGCGCCCCGCCGGCAGTCCTTCGCGGTCGTTATGTTCAGTATAACATGCCGCGGTTGCGCGCCAAAGCCGTTGGCAAGATCAGGACGGCTCTGGTACAATCCCTCACTTGCGCGGCGGACCAAGCCGCCATGCGCTAGAAAGCGAGCAGAGTATGACGAAGACTGTAACCGTGATCGGCGGCGGCCTCGCCGGTTCCGAAGCCGCTTGGCAACTTGCCGGGCGGGGCTATGCCGTCAGCCTGTACGAGATGCGCCCCAGCCGGCCAACGCCGGCTCACACTTCCGATCGCCTGGCCGAACTGGTGTGCAGCAACTCGATGGGCAGTACGCTGCCCGACCGCGCCCTGGGCATCCTCAAGCAAGAGATGCTCGACATGGGCAGCCTCATCATTCGCACCGCCTTCCGCCATGCGTTGCCCGCGGGCAGCGCCCTGGCTGTCAGCCGCGACGACTTCGCCGCCGAGATCACCGCAGCCGTCAGCGGACACCCCAACATCACGGTCGTGCGCGCCGAGGCCGGCGACATTCCCGACGGCCCCGCCATCATCGCCACCGGCCCGCTCACCAGCGACCAACTGACGAGCCGCATCCAGGCGCTGACCGGCCAACAGCACCTCTACTTCTACGACGCTATGGCGCCCATCGTCGCCGCGGATAGCATCGACATGTCCATCGCCTTTCGACAGAGCCGCTACGACCGCAACAGCGAACCCGGACAGGAGCAAGGCGACTACATTAACTGCCCGCTCAGCCGTGCCGAGTACGAAGCCTTCGTCGCCGCGCTGCTGGCGGCCCCGCGCATCCCACTCAAGGAGTTTGAACAAGAGCTAGAGCGTTACTTTGAAGGCTGCATGCCCGTCGAGGTCCTTGCCGGGCGCGACCTCAACGCGCTCGCCTATGGACCGCTGCGCCCGGTCGGTCTGCGCGACCCGCGCACCGGTCGCCGCCCCCATGCCGTGGTTCAACTGCGCCAGGACAACGTCGCCGCGACCCTGTACAACATGGTGGGCTTCCAGACCAATATCCGCTGGGGCGCCCAAGAGGAGATCTTGCGCATGATACCCGGCCTGGCAGAGGCCGAGTTCGTGCGCCTGGGGCAGATGCACCGCAACACCTTCATCAACAGCCCCACGCTGCTGCGCCCGACCTTGCAATTCCGCGACCGCGCCGATCTCTTTTTCGCCGGCCAGATCACCGGCACGGAAGGCTACGTCGGCAGCGCCATGGGCGGGCTGGTGGCGGGCATCAACTGCACCCGTCTGCTCGACGGCAAAGCCCCGCTCACCCTGCCGCCTACGTGCATGAGCGGGGCTTTGCTCCACTACATCACCCACGCCGAGCCGAAGGACTTCCAGCCCATGAAGGCCAATATGGGGCTGCTGCCGGAGATGTCGGAACGCATCCGCTCGAAGGTCGAGCGCTACGCCGCCTATGCTGCGCGCGCCAGGCACGACCTGCACGCCTACCTTCAGCAGGTGAGTTTTGTCCCG
>JASGTU010000429.1 GCA_030058085.1 Chloroflexota bacterium | reverse complement strand
GTGAACAGTTCGTAGCGCTCGACCTGCGGGAAGAGGGCCTCGATGCGCGCCATCAGCGCCGTGCCGATGCCCTGGCGCTGCCGGTCGGGGTGGACGACGAGGCGCCCGATGGTGCAGACGCCGCCGGCGGCGTAGGCGCGCACGGAGCCGACGATGGCGTCGCCGTCCACGGCCTTGAGCACGGTCTGGGTGCGGCAATCGTCCTCCATCTCGGCCAGGGTCTGGCGCAGGGGCGGGATGCCGTAGTCCTGGTATAGCTCGGCTTCACTCTGGTAGGCGAGCCTCTGCAGGGCGAGAATTTCGGCGGCGTCTGTGACCTCGGCAGGCAAGATGTGGATCATAGCGGGCTTCCTCGCTGGTTAGGGTGGATACGCTTGCCAGAGGCGTCATGCCCCTGTCATTCTGAAGCGAGCGGTAGCGAGCCGAAGAATCTCGGCGCACCCGAGGCAGAGACCCTTCGCTACGCTCAGGGTGACAGAAATGACGCCTGACGCATGACGTGTGACGCCCGCCGCCTACACCTTGTATTGGCTGAGCGAGGCATCGCCGGCGGCCGCGCCGACGGGGTACATGCTCGTCATCCAGTGGTAGAAGTTGTCGCCGGCGGCGCGCAGGTCGTCGTAGAGGCGGCCGTACAGCTCGCGGCGCACGGCGTCGTAGGCCGGGTCGTCTATGCGGTTCACCATCTCCAGCGGGTCGTCGACCAGGTCGTAGAGTTCGTCGATGTCGGGCGGGTTGACGACCAGCTTGTGCGTAGCCGTGCGGATCATGCGCTGCGGATAGGGGAAGTGATGGCCGTGGAACTCGGCGATGACGTGGTCGCGCCAGCCGGGCGGATCTTCGCCGCGCAGCAGGGGGACGAGGCTGCGCCCGTCGAAGTGCTCGGGGACGGGGAGGCCGGCCAGGTCCAGGAAGGTGGCGGGCAGGTCGACGAGGTTGACGAAGCGCTCTTCATCGGCGCGGCGCCCGCCGGGCAGGCGCATGATCAGGGGCACGTGATAGGTGTCGTCGTACATGGCCGGGCCCTTGTCCTGCATGCGATGGCTGCCGGCGAAGGCGCCGTGGTCGCTGCCGTAGACGACGACGGTATCATCGGCTAGGCCCAACTCGCGCAGGGCGGCGAGCAGGCGTCCGACCTGTTCATCCAGCAGGGAGACATAGCCCCAGTAGGCGGCGATGATGCGGCGCCAGTCGTCGGGCGTGAAGCTGTCGAAGGCCCAGTGCGCGGCGTAGCGGCGCTGCACTTGCGGCTTGCCCTCCAGGGTGTCGGCCATCGTGGGCGGCAGGGGGATGTCCTGCGGCGCGTAGCGGGAGAAGACCTCGGGCGGCAGGAAGTAGGGCAGGTGCGGGCCGAACCAGTGGCAGGCGAGGAAGAAGGGCTTGTCCTCGGCGGCGTAGGCGCGCATCTGGCGGATGGTGCGCTCGGTGATGAAGGAGTCGAAAAGGCCCTCGGGCGGGCCGCCGTAGAGGCCGGCGATGACGTTGGCGGGCTGTCCGTTGGGAAAGCGGCCGCGCACGAGGTCGCGCACCTCGAAGGGGGGCAGGCCCTTTTCTTGCAGATAGGCCTGGTATTCGGGGTGCTGGACGGGCGGGGCCCAGCCGGGGAAGTGGGGGCCGTCGAAGGCGTACTCCTCGGGGCCGCGCTCTTGGCCGACATGCCATTTGCCGAAGGAGCCGGTGTTGTAGCCGGCCTGGCGCAGGTAGGCGGAGTAGGGGACGAGGTCGTCGGGCAGTTCGGTGAGGTAGCCGACGTTGCGCTCGAAGTTGGCGAGCAGGCGGTGGCGGTGCGGCATGAGGCCGGTGAGGATGGAGCCGCGCGCCGGCGTGCAGATGGAGGTGGGCGTGTAGGCTTGGGTGAAGCGCACGCCCTCGGCGGCGAGGCGGTCGATGTGGGGCGTGCGGCACACGGCGTTGCCGTAACAGCCCAGGGTGTCGAGGCGCTGCTGGTCGCTGAAGAGGAAGAGGATGTTGGGTTGTTTGTTCATGATAGGGCCGATCTGGTTGGGCTAGGTGGTTCGTGCGTCGAGCGTCTGTCGTTCTGATGCGGGCGGCATCCCTGGGATGGCCGGCATCCTTGCCGGCATTCTCGCCTGCGTCTGTGCCGCCAGAGATGGCGGCGTTCCCGGCGCGGGTGACGCCAAACTACAGGGGGCAACCACAAGGGTTGCCCCCTGTAGTTTGGCTCTTTTGCGTAAGGGGTTGAAAAGGGATGCCCGATCAGTAGAATGGAGTTAGGAGCAACCGCTACTGAAAGGAGCATCCCCAATGGAAGATAGCACAAATGCGGGCAGAAAGCCATTGTTGCTGGTCAATCTGCTGAGACTGCTGCAGGCCCATCGTGCGGTGTTCAAGCAGGAGCGGGTCTATATGCGAGGGGTGGCGTTGGTGCTGGCGGAAGTAATGGCGTTTGGACGGCATACGGTGACACAGTTGTTACAGGTGTTAGGGGTGACGGAGGGGGACTGGAGCAGTTGGCGCCGGTTGTGGAGCAAGCCGCGGGTGGAGGAGGAGCGGCTGGCGCAACAGCTTGTGTGCGAAAGCCTGGTCCATGTATCGAGTGAGGAGTACTATGTGATTGGCACGGACGGGACGCAGATTCCCCGTACGAGTGGCCGGATGCCTGGAGTGAGTTGGCTCAAGTCGCCGCGCACGCCGGTCTTCTCGCCTGGCATTCATCGGGCGCAACGCTTCGTGCATGGTTGTTGGTTTACGCCGATGGCCAACGGGTATAGTCGGGCGATCCCTTTACGCTTTGTGCCGGCCTTTCCGGCTAAAGCCAAGGCGGGGCTTGTGGCGGCCTGCAAGGAGTGGGAGGCGGGGATAGCCTTTGTGCAATGGCTGCGGATGCAACTCGACTGTCTTGGCCGTGAAGCCCAACCGGTCCTCTATCTGGCTGACAGCAGCTATGAAACGGCTGAATTGTGGAAAGCGCTTCCCCCGCACGTGACGGCGGCGCTGCGCACGGCGCGCAACCGCGCCTTGTACGCCTATCTGCCGCCCAGCCAACGCAAGCGTCGTCGCCTCTATGGGCTGCGCGTGGCGAGACCGGCGGACTGGTTTGTCCAGCGCAAGGGCTACACCACCTGCCGCCTGCTGATTCGCGGGCGGATGCGCCAGTTGCGTTACCGCTTGGAGGGGCCTGTGGTCTGTCGCGGCGCACCGGATGTGCCGCTCTTTCTGCTCATCGTGGGCGGCCAGACCACAGGCTCCTATTCTCTGACCTTGACCTTGCTCCTTTCTGGGATATCCTGTGTTATTCAACCTAATTCGTACAAAGTCGAGTCAGGGTGACAGCGTGCGCGCCCCAAAGATGAAATGCACTCTTACGCGTCAGGCGTCACGAGTCAGAAATGACGGATGACGGGTGACTCGTGACGGATGATTCATGGAGGGCAACCACAAGGGTTGAAGGGCAACCACAAGGGTTGCCCCTACGGGGCGGGGTGGGTGTTGGGCTGCGCGCATGGGCTTGGCGGCCAGGGCCAGCAGGCGGGTGAGGGTATCGCTCCATGTCTGCGTTTCGTATGTCATGGCGGGGTTTCCTCTACGCTGGGGCAGGGCTGCCGGTCCGACGGCCCTGCCCGTGTGAATGGGTAATGTGTTACGGCGAATACGACCTACGGTATTCGCCATTACCGCTTCGCTGGCCGACTGCGGGCCTAGGGCGTCTGTCCTGTCACAAGAATCATCGCCTCGCGATAGCAGAAATCGGGCGGGCATAGACAGCCAATCTCTGCCCGACCGAAAGAGAAAGACTATGGGCGCGTGTCCCACAAAGGGAGCCTTCTCCCTTCACTCAGCCACGAACTGGCCGACCGGCCCGCGGGTGGCGCGGGTGAAGCCCTCCACAACGTCGAACGTCTGGACGACGATGTCGCTCAGGGCGGGATCCTGGGCGGCTGCCGCCATGATCGGCCCAGCCAGAAACGCCTGGATTGACGCCTCATCCTCAAACAGATGAACACAGGCCGCTTCGTGTCCCGCCTCGTTGATGAGCCAGATCTTCCAGTGCATGCCGGGAAGGTCGGCGATGGGCTGCACGACGGGCGCAAGGGACTCGTGCAGGGCGGCAGCGCTGCCGCTGAACTTGTAGTTGATCCATAGGACTCGTTGGGACATGGGTGTTTCTCCTTTGAAAACGCCGCGATCGTGGCGCGGCCCTGTTTGCCGGCAAGGATGCCGGCGCTCCCAGGGATGCCGGTGATGCCGCATGCCTGGCAGTAAAGCAGTCCTAGTTTGATGCATGGGCATGACAAAAGCGTTACAAAACGATTGACACTGCTTGCGTTCGGCGCGATACTCCGGCATCGCTTGCTCCTCATTGCCGGCACAGGTGTTTATGGCACGGCTTGCGCTGTTTCTGCTTGGCCGATTCGACGCAACCCTCGACAGCCAGACGGTAACTGCGTTCAAGACTGATAAGGTCCGGGCGCTGTTGGCCTATCTGGCCGTCGAAAACGACCGCGCCCATCGCCGCGATGCGCTGGCGACCTTGCTGTGGCCGGACGGATCCGACGAGGCGGCGCGCGCCAACCTGCGCCAGTCCCTGTGCCGGCTGCGCGATGCGCTGCGCGAGAACGAACAGGCCACTCCCCTTCTGCTGGCGACGACAGAGACCATCCAACTCAACCCGGCCGGCGACTACTGGGTGGATGTGCTGGAGTTCAACAGGCTCCTGGCGGCTTGCCACGCGCATCGCCACCGCAGCTTGGAAGGCTGTTCGAGCTGCGCGGGCCGGCTCGCTCAGGCGGCGGCGCTAGTTGGCGGGGAGTTCTTAGCCGGGCTGAGCCTCAAAGACAGCCCAGGCTTTGCAGACTGGAGCCTTGTGCGACAGGAGGCTATGCATCGCGCGGCAATGGAAGCGCTGCAGCATCTGGCTGCGCATTACCAGCAGGCAGGCAATGCAACGGACGCCGAGTTCTACCTGCAGCGACAGGCGGCGATGGAGCCGTGGTGCGAGCCGGCCCACCAGCAGTTGATGCGTCTCTACGCCGCAAGCGGGCGGCGCAGCCTGGCTGCAGTTCAGTATGTGCAGTGCCGCCGGGCCTTGATGGAGCAGTTGGGGATCGCGCCTGAACGGGCCACGACCGCCCTCTTCGAGGCTATTCGCAGCGGGCAGCCCAATGCTCTCCCACAGCGGGGTCGCCTTGTCAATGCGCCGCAGCAACCGGCGTCTTTGGTGGGCCGAGAGCAAGAAATAGCCCTGATCGGGGATACCCTGGAGAACCCGGACTGCCGTGTGCTGACGCTGGTGGGGCTAGGCGGGTGCGGCAAGACCAGCCTAGCCCTGCACGCTGCGGCGGAACACGCCCCGGCGTTTCGAGACGGCGCATGTTTCTGCTCGTTTGATCTGCTCGGTGCGGCGGACCCGCCGGCATCCACCCTAGCCCAGGCGCTTGGTCTCGACTATTCGGGAGCACAGGATGCGCAGAGCCGAGTGCGCCAGTTCCTGCGCGACAGGGAGATGCTGCTCGTCTTCGACAACCTGGAACGCCTGCCCGATACGAACTGGGTGGCGCAACTGCTGCGCGACGCGCCGCAGATCGTGATCCTTGCCGCCTCGCTGCACAGGCTGGACATCCACGGCGAATGGTGTATTGAGGTGCATGGCCTGGCCTATCCGGAGCCTGACCGCGCAATCTCCAGCCTAGACGCCCTGCGTTACCCGGCCGTACGGCTCTTCGTTCTGCGCGCCGCCCAAGCCCAGGCCGGCTTCAGTCTGACGGAAGAGAACGCCTTGCACGTTGCGCGCATCTGCCGGCAGGTGGAGGGGCTGCCGCTGGCGCTGGAACTGGCCGCGTCGTGGACCGGCCTGTTGTCGTGCGCGGAGATCGCAGACGCCATCGATACCAGTCCGGACTTCCTGGCGACTGCGTGGCGGGACCTTCCGGGCCGGCAGCGCAGCATGCGCGCAACCTTCGACCACAGCTGGAGCCTGCTCAGCCCGCAGGAGCAGGCTGCGTTTGCATGCTTGTCGGTGTTCCGCGGCGAATTCGGCCATGCCGCGGCGCGGGCGGTAGTGGGGAACCCATGCACGGCGCATTGCCGGCACGGCGTAGACGAGGACCGGCCTGTGTTGGGCGCCGGGTGTCTGTTTCGGAGGCTCGTAGAAAAGGCGCTGTTGGGCAAGACGTCGCCGGGGCGGTTCCGTCTGCACAGCCTGTTGCGCCAATTTGCCGAAGAGAAACTGGCTCTGGACGCCTATGCTCAGAAGACGGCCTGCCAAAGATATGCGGACTACTACGCGGCCTTGTCGGATCGCGCTCTAGTCGGGTGGGACGGGCCGCAGGGCGAGGCTTGGCGCGCGCGGCTGCAACAGGAGCAGCACAATCTGGAAACGGCGCTCGCTTGGGCGCTGTCCGATGGGAAAAAGACGCCGGAGACGATCGCCTGCTTACGCTCTGCTTGTCAGCATGTGCGGAGGTGATTTCCGGGGGCGGAGAGATGTTTCGTTCTAGGCGTTAGGATGGAGGGGACAACGGACGCCGTGCAACCGCCAGGGGGCAACCCTCGTGGTTGCCCCCTGGCGGGGTGGGTGTTGGGCTGCGTTAGGCGGAGCCGCGCCGATAACGCGCTTCTACTTCCGCCATCTTCTGCACCTTGCGCGTCGAGCCTCCGCCGGCAAACTCGGACGGCAGCCAGGCCTCGACGATTTTCTTGGCTAACTCAGGCCCGATCACCCGCGCGCCCATTGTCAGGACCTGGGCGTCATTGCTCTTGCGCGCTCGCTCGGCGGAATACACATCATGCGCCTGCGCGGCGCGCACGCCCGGCACCTTGTTGGCCGTGATGGACATGCCGATCCCTGTGCCGCAGATGAGGATGGCTCGATCCGCCTGGTGGTTGCTGACCGCTTCGGCGACGGCCACGGCAATATCCGGATAGTCCACGGGATCCGGGGAGTTTACGCCGAAGTCGGTAATCTCGACCGGCACGGACGTCTGCTCCTGCAAGAACTTCACCAAGACGTTTTTTAGCTCCAGCCCAGCTTCGTCACAACCGATTGCCAGTTTCATGCGTCTATCTCCCTGTATCGGCATTGGCTGCCGGCGCGTTGGCGTCCGCCAGTGCGTCTGCAGCCACGCGCAGAATAATGGACACCGACGTCGCCCCCGGGTCCTGATGCCCCAGCGTCCGCTCGCCCAGCCGGCTTGCCCGTCCGACCTTGGCCACGAGTTCTTTTGTCGAGACTGCGCCGGCCTGCGCCGCTTCGGCTGCGGCGGCGAGCACGCCGGCTGTGCCGGCGCCGGCGGCTTCGGCTTGCCGCGCCGCCTCGACTGCGGGATGGATCGCGTCGAGCATGGTCTTGTCGCCCGGCTGGGCCTTGCCGCGCTGGATCACGCCTGCCTCGGCCGCGGCGAGCATTTCGGCCACATCGGCGGGGGAAATGGCGGATTTGCCGTCCGCAGCTTTGCCTGCGCGCAAAAAGGCCGTGCCGAACAGCGGCCCCATGGCGCCGCCCACCTCGGAAATGAGCGTCATGCCGACGCTATGCAGAATGGCGCTCACGTCCCCACCTGCCAGGTCGGGAAGCTTGGCTTTCACGGCGTTAAAGCTCTTTGCCATGCTCACGCCATGATCGCCGTCGCCTAGCGCCGCGTCCAGTTCACAGAGATAATCCTTGCTGCGCTCGATCTCGTCACAGATTGCGCCCAAGACCGCAATCGTTTGGGCAGCGCTTCCGTTTTGCATCGTTCCTCCGCTAGCTGTCCTACACTTGTGTCCAGTACGGCGTTTCAGCCGGCGCTGCAAGCAGTTGGCGCAATTCCTCGTCCAGCCGCATTACCGTAATGGAGAAGCCGGCCATTTCCAAAGCCGTGAAGAATTCACCCACCAGCGACCTGCCAATGCGGATGCCGCGCCCGGCGAGATTTTGCTGGAGACGGCGCTGGGCGATGTACAACTCCAACAGCGGCGTGGCGCCGAGGCCGTTGATGAGCGTCACAACCTCATCGCCTTCGCCGAAGGGCAGGTCGCTAATCACTTTCTCCGCCAGCAAGTCAACGATCTCGTCCACGGGGCGCATCAACTCACGCGATACGCCTGCTTCGCCGTGATGACCCACGCCGACTTCTATCTCGTTGTCGGCCAGAACAAACGTGGGCTTGCCGGCCGCGGGCACAATGCACGGGCCGCTGGCGACGCCCATCGTACGGGTGCGCGAGTTGACCTTCTCGGCGATGCGCTTCACGTCGGCTAATGAGTCGCCTCGCTCAGCCGCCGCGCCGCAGCATTTCCAGATCAGGAGCTCTCCGGAGACGCCGCGCCGCTTCTCCGGTTCGTCGACAAAACCGGCGCCCACATCGTCTGTGGCAATGGCCTGCTCCACCTCGATGCCCTCGTCTTGGGCAAGCTCTGCCGCCATATCGAAGTTCATCACATCGCCGGCGTAGTTGCCCAGCAGCAGCATCGCCCCTTTGCCGCCTTCAGCCGCCT
>JASGTU010000428.1 GCA_030058085.1 Chloroflexota bacterium | reverse complement strand
CAGCCAAGCTGGAGGGTCTGCGCGGTAAGCGAGCAGGTCAAGGTTGGAGCGAAGCTGCGCGGCGTTGGGACTGGACGGCGCGCGCCGAGGCCTGGGACCAGGCGCAGCGTGAAAGGCTGCGCGCCGGCGAGGAGGACCGGCGCTTTGATGCGCGTGAGCGTCGCCTGCAGATGATTGACCGGTTGCTGGAGACGGTTTTCGACGTACTGCTGCGCGCAGAGATGGACAAGCTGGATTCGGAGGAGGCGCGCACGCGCTTGCCTACGCTGCGCCTGCTCTTTAAGGACCTGATCGGCGCACAGCGAGCGGAGCTAGGGCTGCCCACCGCGGGGCAGGAAGCGGGCGCGGAGACGGTACGCCTCACGGCGGACGATCTGATGGCTGCCCAGCGTGAGTTGGAGCGTTGGAATGAGTGATTATCGCATAGTGAAAAGACAGCGAGAAACGCGGGCGGCAACGTCCATGCAACCCGAACGCCCGATCCCCCGATCGCAAATCCCCGTCGAATGGCTGAAGTGCGCCGCCAGCCCTGCCTACTTCACGACTCGCTACGTGTGGATCTATCGCGCCTCAAGTTCCGGCGTGGATGATTTGCCGGCGTGGGCGCCCTTCGACCTGTGGCCCGCCCAGGTTCGCACCCTGCGGCGGATGGCGCGCGCCTCGCGTCTGGTCGTCCTCAAGGCGCGGCAACTTGGCCTGTCGTGGCTCGCCTTGGCCTATGCGCTGTGGCTGATGACCTTTCGGGCGCCGGCGACGGTGCTGCTCTTCAGCCTGAAGGAAGCCGAAGCAGTTGAACTGCTAGGCCGGTTGAAGGGCATGTATGCGCGGCTGCCGCACTGGCTGCGGGCGCGCGTGCCAGTGCAGGACAGCGTCACGCGTTTTGAGCTGACGACCGATTCGCGGGCGTTGGCCTTCAGTACGAAGGGCGGGCGCAGCTACACCGGTTCGCTGGCGATCGTGGACGAGGCCGACTTCATCCCCGATTTGGGGCAGTTCCTCAACGCCGTAAAGCCCACCGTCGACGGGGGCGGACAGCTCTTCCTGATCAGCACCAGCGACAAGCGGCGACCTGTGTCACCCTTCAAGAACCTGTTCCGCGCCGCGACCGGCTGCGCACCAGCAGTGGGCGGGGCTGGCGCGTACGAGGCGATTTTCCTGCCCTGGCAGGCGCGGCCAGACCGCGACGCTGCCTGGTATGCGCGCACCAAGGCGGAGATGTTCGCCCAGCGCGGCACGGACGACGACTTCTATGCCGAGTATCCCGCCACGCCCGAAGAAGCGCTGGCGCCTCTGCAATTCGACCGGCGCATTCCGTATATGTGGATCGAACCCGTCTTCGTGCCACGCGCTTCCGCGCCGCAAGCCGCCGCGGCTCGAGCTGCGATCGGGCGTCATCCGTCACACGGAAAGGCGCCTTCGCTGCCGGGGCTTGCCGTGTATGTGACGCCACAACCCGACCGCGCCTACGTCATCGGCGCGGACCCGGCGGAAGGCAACCCGAACTCGGACGAGTCGGCGGCGACGGCGCTCGACTCGTCGACGGGCGAAGAGGTCGCCGCGCTGGCAGGGCAGATAGAGCCGACGGTTTTCGCCGGCTATCTGGGGCAACTGGCGCGCTGGTATAACGATGCCGCTATCCTGTCCGAGCGCAACAACCACGGCCATACGGTACTGGCAGCGCTGGCCGCGACAGGCGGGTCGCGCGTGTTGTGCGGGCACGACGGCAAACCCGGCTGGCTGTCGAACGCCAAGGGCAAGACGCTGCTCTACAACGCCCTGGCGGATGCGATACGCGACGGCGCATGCATCATCCACACGGCGGAGACGGCTGGTCAAATCGCCAGCATCGAAGCGTCGACGCTGCGCGCGCCACAGGGGTTGCATGACGACCGGGCGGACAGCTTCGCGCTGGCGATTGTAGCGGCGAACCGGGACAACCGGGTTACACCGGCGCACATTGTGCCCGCGGCCGATCCGCTTGCCGGGATCGATTCGGCCTCTTTTTGATTTGAACGGTACTGCCGCTAGTCATGACGGCGCAATCCCAGAGGGAGGTACGGGCAATCGTGAGGAAGGCAAAAGATAACCACAATCTGATCCGGCGGGCGTTCGCTTGGCTGGACATGGGGTCGCTGCGCAGTCGCGGGCTGGCTGCGGTGAGCGCCGTACCGGTTGGGGCGGCGGGCGACGGCCTGGTGGCGCGGCCGTCCGGCACGCCACTTGATAAGAACTGGGGCGATTTATTGCAGGAATTGACCGATGCGCGCACGGCCTGGCAGCAAAACCCGTTGGCGCGGCGCATGATCGGCCTGACCACCTCGTACACGGTGGGCCACGGCATCACCCTGCGATCCCCCTGCAGACCCCTGCAGCAATTCATCGACGAATTCTGGCAGCATAACGGCATGGAGCAGCGCATCGGCGAGTGGAGTGACGAGCTCGCCCGCTCCGGCGAATTATTCCCTGTGTTGTTCACCAACCCGATCTCTGGCATGAGCACGGTGCGTACAGTGCCGGCCTGTCGCATCGAGTCCGTCGAGGTCGATCCGGAGGACTATGAGACAGAACTGCGCTACCGCGAGACCACGCCGGTTGGGATGGCCGAAAAGTGGTGGTTTGCGCCGCATCATGCGGATGCAAAGGCGACCGCGGGCGCCGACCCGGCGCCGGTGATGCTGCACTTCGCCGTGAACCGGCCGATCGGCGCCGTGCGCGGCGAATCGGACCTGGCGCCGATCTTGCCCTGGCTGCGCCGCTACAACCGCTGGCTGGAGGATCGCGTGCGACTGAACGCCGCTGTGCGCTCCTTTCTGTGGATCGTGCATGCACCGCAGCGGCTGCGCGCCGAACTGCAGGAGCGTTACCGCACGCCGCCCGACCCCGGCAGCGTGATCATCGCCGAGCAGGATGCGGAGACGTGGCAGGCAGTGACGCCCACGCTGCACGCCGCCGACGCCGAGCAGGATGGCCGCGCCATCCGCTGGATGATTGTGGCGGGCGGGCCGGGAACGGCGTTGCTGGACATCGGCGAGGGGGAAGACAGCAACCTGGCGACTGGCAAGGTGATGGCGGAGCAGCGGCGGCGCTTTCTGCGACGAAGGCAGGCGTATCTGGTTCACATGCTGACGCAGATCACGCTGGAGGCATGGGAGCGCAGCCAGAACGTGCGGCAGGAGCGTCCTTACAGGGCAGCCGGTTCTGCTGAAACATCACTGCGAGCCACTGCGGCGGACATCCAGGCTATCACGCCCGACATCAGCCCGGAGGACAACCGGGACCTGGCTGCCGCCGCGCAACAACTCAGCGCAGGGCTGGCGCAGTTGGTGCAACTCACGGGCAACGGCCCGGCGCTGCGCAAAGCCGCTCTGCGCATGTTCGCCAAGTTCGCCGGCGAGACGCTGTCCGAGCAGGAGATAGAACAGATATTGAAGGAGGGTGAGACGGCGCAGTGAGCAAGGTTGTGAGATTGCCATGCCAGAGGAACTGCAACAACGCAGGGCGGGTAGAACGCTTCAGGAGAAAGGGTCGGCAAATGGGTGAAATCGAGTCTTCGACGACGCGACCGGCGCTGATGCGGTTGGCGACGCCCGCGGCGGGGAGCGGTGTACTCGCCGCCTGGCCCGCGGAACGGCGGCGCGCACTGCTGCGCAAGCTGGAGGCCGGAGAACTGGCGGAACTGACGTTCGACGCCGTGGTCTACCGCCAGGGCAAGAACGCCAATCATGTGCGCTTTCGCGAGCAGGACATGGAGGCGTTTGCGGCGAGCTTCGTGGGCGCGCCTTTCCTGCGCAACCACGACACGGCGGACATCGGCAGCCGCGACGGTACGGTGATCGCATCCTCTATGCAGGGGGGCGGCGAGGGGGCTGCCATGCGCCAGACGATCCGGCTCACCACGCCGCGCGGTATGCGCGACTTCCTCACAGGCATCATCGACCGCTTCAGCATCGGTTGGTACTGGGAGGCAATCGAGTGTTCGGTGTGCGGCGAGGACTGGCTGGCATGCCCGCACCAGGCAGGCCGCACCTATCGGATAGGAGGACGCCAGGCAACGTGTGAACTGATCTTCATTCACCCGCGCGGCAAGGAGACATCGGCCGTCAATACGCCGGCCGTGCCGGACACCTACGTACTACGCGAACTCGTAAAGCTAAAGGAGAACCGCCCCATGAATAACCGACACAGTGAGCCGATTTCTGACGCGATTTGGCTGCCGGACGGCACGATGAAACCCGTAACCCCGGTCGCGCAGGAGGGAGGCGGCGCAACCGCGCCGCGCCTAGGAGAGCCGGCGGGTGAAAACTCTGAGGCTCACCGCGACGCCACGCGCGTGGAGGAGATGATCGCAGCGTCCGGCCTGCCGGCGGCGGCGCAGACCGTGATGCGGCTGGCGTGCGCGGGCAGGTCGCCGGCGGAGACTGCAGCCTTGATCCTGGCCCAGCGCCAAGCCCAGGCGGCGACGCTCGACCGCTCGCTCGTGCGGGGCATCCGGCCCATCACCGCAGGGGATATGCAGACCCCGCAGGACCGGCTGCAACACGCCGTCGACTGGCTCTTCGGCGTGCGCAACGTCGATCCGCCGCCGCCTTCGCTGCGCAGCATCCGCGACATCTACCAGGCAATCACCGGCGACCACAACTGGTATGGCGTCTTCAACCGGGAATGGAGCCAACTGGCTGCGGCGACGTCGACTACGCTGGCGGGGATGGTGGTGGATGCGCTCAACCGGGTGGTGCGCATGCACTACGACAACATGACGACCTACCGCTGGTATGAGCCCCTGGTGGCGGTGACGCCGCACGCGGGCACGACGCACGAT
>JASGTU010000427.1 GCA_030058085.1 Chloroflexota bacterium | reverse complement strand
CGACCGGCCACTTAGGATTCTCGGCGCGCCCCTCGGCGATCAGTTCGTCGACACTCTTTTCGCGTCTCTGCTGAATCCGTTCCGACCACTCGGCCGCGGCGGTGGGGTCCGCCACCGACTTGCCCAGGTCTCGGATAGGCGGGTCCTCGAGTAGCAGACAACCAACCGCCTGCGGGTAGCGCGCGGCCAGTACGGTAGCCGAACCAGCCCCCATCGAATGCCCCAGGACAGCCGGCTTCGCAAGGCCAAGCGCCTCGATCAGACCGGCCAGATCGGCGGCATGCGTCTCGCGCCCATAGCCTTCTTCAGGCTTCTCCGATTTACCGTGTCCTCTGGCGTCTATCGCAATCAGGTCGTAGTCGGGCGCAAGTTCTTCAGACAGCAGCGGCCAACACATGCCGCTGTCGGTGATGCCGTGCGCCAACACCAGCGGCGGCTTGTCCCCGCCGGATCGGTAATAGTGGAGCCGGATGCCGTTAGTCAGTACATCGCCCTCTTGCCAGTTCACCATCATTCCTCCGTAGTTGTCGGTTCGATCAATCATCAGCCGTGCCGGATTGTCCTGCGACCGGACGAGATTCGATTCCATAAGGAGGTGTTGGGGTCGTTATTTCCTCACTGGGCGGGGTATCGGTCAGCGAGCCAAATCTGCGCAGTTGGGGCGACATGTAGGACGCTGCCAGAACCACCAACAACGTTCCGATCCCGCCGCTGACGACCGAGAATACCGGCCCAAGCCAGTGGGCGACGACGCCCGACTCCAAACCGCCCAGTTCATTCGACGCGCCAACAAAAATGCTGCTGACAGCTGACACGCGGCCGCGCATGTGGTCCGGCGTGAGAAGCTGCTGCAACGTACCGCGAATGACCATGCTTACGTTGTCGAACGCGCCGGTCAAGAAAAGCATAACGAATGAGAGCCAAAACGACTGTGAGAAGCCGAAAATGATCGTGGCGACGCCGAATCCGGCCACGTTAAGCAGCAGTGCACGGCCCGCGTTCTTCATCGGCGGCATGTAGATCAGCAACAAGGCCATGAAAAACGCGCCTACAGCCGGCGCAGCCCGCAGCCAGCCAAAACCGGTTGCGCCTACCTTCAGAATGTCTTGGGCAAAGATCGGGAGCAAGTAGACTGCGCCGCCAAGCAACACGGCAAACAGGTCGAGCGTGATCATGGTCAGGATGATGCGTGTATTCCACACGAACCGGATCCCGGCAACCAACTCTGTGAAGCTAGCCGCGCCGACTGGACGCTTGCTCACGCGTATCGGAATGATGGCTAGAAAGACGATGAAGATCAACGAGCTCGTCGCCGCCATTACATAGGCGAACGGGACGCTGAACGCGACGATCACACCTCCGATCGCAGGACCCAATACGCCTGAAATCTGCGACAGGCTCGTGTTCCACGTCACGGCGTTGGGGAACGCCTCTCGTGGCACGAGCTGCGGTATCAACGCCGACCGCGCCGGACGCCCGAGCATGACGGCCGACGCATCCAGGAACAAGATCAAGTACATCAGGTTCACCGAGCCGGCGCGATAGGAGATTACGGCCAAAGACAGCGATGTCAGCGTCATCGCCGCCAAGCTTATGATATTCAGTTTGACGCGGCTGAATCGGTCGGCTAGATAGCCGGCAGGGAGCGCCAGAAGCATGGTCGGCAACGCCTGAGCCAGCCCTACCAGCCCGAGCGACAGCGCGTCGCCCGTCCGCGAATACATCTCCCATCCAATCGCAACACTTTGGATGCGGGTCCCTACCATCGCCAGAAACCAGCCGATGACAAACACCCGATAGGCTGGTATGCGAAATGCGGCATAGGGGTCATGCTGAGGTTCCGGCCGCGGGTTATCGTGTGCGTGAGGCAATGGCGACGCTACCAGTCTAGTGAAGTAGTGCGATGGTTGCCGTGAGCGCCTTTAGCCACAATTGAAGAGAGACGCCAAAGCTTGTCGATACAGGGAACTGTCATTCTCCGCCGGGAAGCTGGCCCAGCACCTCCAGCGCCTTCAGCAACTGAGCATCTTCACTGTCCAGCAGTTCTTCGACGGTCATCGTCTCCAGCTCCAACGGCGTCAACAGGTCTGCTTCGATAGGCAAGATCACCTCTACGTCCGGTTCAATGCCCTGTTTGCGAATCAGCCGCCCTTTGGGCGTGAGCCACTGCTTCGTGCCCAACAATAGAGCGGAACCGTCGCGCAGCGAGTACGGCTGCAACACGGTCCCTGTGCCAAAGGTCGTTTCACCTACCACATGCCCGCGTTCATGATCCTCAATGGCGCCGGCGAAGATCTCGGCGGAACTGGCGGAGCCGGGGTTGATCAGCACCACAAGCGGCAGGTCAGTCGCCAATCCGCCGCGTTCGACCGCGTATGCCTTACGTGCGCCGGACGCGTCCTCCTCCAGCAGCACATCGCCGTCAGAAAGGAACTGGCTGGTAACGCTTACAGCCTGTTCGAGCAATCCGCCGGGGTTGTTGCGCACGTCCACGATCAATACCTCAGCGCCGGCATCCTTGGCGCCCTCAATCGACTCCTTCACGTCGTCGAGCGCGTTGGCGCTAAATTGGCTCAGGCGGATTAGCGCAACGTCCGTGCCGGGTATCATCGCCCAACTTGCCGCCGGAATCTTGATCTCGCCGCGTGTGATCGACACATCCAGGCTTCGATTTTCGTCCGGCCTGAGCAGCGACAGCACGACGACCGTGCCCTCGGGACCGCGAATCTTGGCAACGATATCATTAAGCTGCATGGTGGTAACGTCTTCGCCGTCCACTTTCATGATGATATCGCCAGCCCGAACCCCTGCCTCGTACGCGGGCGAGCCGTCGAACGGCGCGATGATGACCGGCAGCGCATCGCGCACTCCAAGCTGTGCGCCGATCCCGGTAAACGTCCCCGACAGATTCGATTGCTGTCGCTCGATCTCCTCTGGCGTCAGGAATGCTGTGTGGCCTTCGTCCCCCAGCGCTGCTACCATCCCGCGAATCGCGCCGTAGGTCAACGACTGCGGATCCAGGGCCGAACGGTCGACGAAGTTCCTATGCACGATGTCCCAGGCTTGCCAGAACACGGCAAACTCATCCGGCGCATCGTCGGCGTTTGCCCCCCACAAAGGCAGCAGCCCGCTGCCGCCAATGACCACACCGACACCCAATGACGCAGATGCAACCATCATGAGGACGACTAAGCCGGCAACGATTTTCCACATACGATTCATCTACCGATGAGGTCCTTGGCCTAAGAGCACACCCCGCACGCCCGTCTTTCTCGAGTATAGTGCAACCTGGTTTCGATAGCCAACCATCGGCCAAGCCAAATGGTTGAACTCTAGACGCTTACTCACCCAGCCGCCACGACAGGACCATAGCACGCTGCTGCCCAGTCTCAGGCGAAGATCGCGCGGCATCAGGCGTTTTTTCGCGCAATGACTCTATCACCGGCAGCAACTCCTGGCGCGATGCCAATCCATGCCGCGCCAGATAACAGCCCACAACCGTTCCGGTGCGGCCGATGCCGCCCCAACAATGCACGTACACCCGCTTCCCCTCTGTCAGTGCGCGGTCGATCACGTCCAAAATGTTCGTCATCGTTCGTCTCGCCGGCACGGAAACATCAGGGATTGGCATACGGTGGTGCGCCACGCGCCGGCCTGCATCTTGCGCCAAGGCAAGAAGGTCCGCGGCGTACGGCCTCAGCCCCTCGACGTCTTCTTCGGTGAGATCGATAAAGACATCGATCCCGGCATCCAAAAACGCGCCGAGTTTGGCGCGCGTCTCCGCCTGGGTAGGTGCGCCGGCGTATTCCCCGGCGAGCAACCTGTTCGCGATCACCCAATACGAGCTCGGGATCGGTACAGCCGGTAGTTCAGTGTTGGTTCGATCCGTCACAGCTTGATCCGCTTGAAATCTTCCGCGTATTCGAGACCGTGTTCCTTGCCCGTCGCACGCGCCCGCTCCCGGATTCGCTCATCGAGCTTTTCCACGTCCGTCCCAACCTGGCTGACGTGGCACGACAGAGCCTTGATTCTTGCGTCGATCGTCGAAGCAACGTCTTCCCAATGGTCGGCACAATCCGTCCAGAACAGGTAGACCTCGCTTACGCGCCACGGGTCTTCATCGCCAACCAACTGCTCTGCAAACAAGTTCCACTCGCGCGCCGCCCAGATCGCATCCAGCGCTGCATAGCCCGCGGCGCGGTGGTCGGGGTGGAGTTGATACGTCTTCCACGGATCGATAGCCAGCACAATATGCGGCTTGTGATGTCGAATGATGCCGGCTAGTTGGCCGCGCAGCGCCAGCGTATTTTCGAGAACGCCGTCAGCATAGCGCAGGAAAACCACATTCTCGACGCCCAACGCATCGGCGGCATCGCGTTGTTCTCGCTCGCGCATAGCCGCCAACTGGCCCGGCCGTATCGCCGGATCGTGGCTACCCTTATCTCCGCTCGTCAGCAAGACATAGGTGATATGCTTGCCTTCATTCGCCCATTTCGCGATCGTGGCGCCGCACCCGAATTCTGGATCGTCAGGATGTGCAGCGATAACCATCACCCTGCTTGCGTCCTCGTTTGGCTCAATTCTCTCTGCCGTCATCTTCAGCCTACTTCTCCCCAATCGTGTATGGTCATTCTCGCCGTGGCTGCCCGCAGCAAGCCGCGCAGCGTGACGCGCCGGCTCGCAATTCTGCGCATGCCGCGGACGCACATGACATCGAGTATACTTCTCGCCACGGCATCGGCCAAAGAACCGCGCGGCAAGCTTGTCAAAGGAGGCGCCGGCTCGGGCATCCATGTCACCGGCGATTGCCGCTTCCCTCCGGACATCTAGTATGATTACCACAAGGCCGGGGACTCGCCCCCGACTCCATGACAACCACTAGACTGAGATCGAACGAAGCATGAATCGCGGAATACTGTATGGGTTTAGCGCTTACCTCATGTGGGGCGTGCTGCCTATCTTCTGGAAACAACTCCAAGACCTCCCGGCTTTCGACGTAGCCGCACACCGTATCATCTGGTCCTTTGCGCTCCTAGCCGTCATTGTCTCGTTCGCCCAAAAATGGGAGGCAATCCGCCGAGCTGTACGCAAACCGCGCACGCTAGCGACTTTCGCCATCATCGCGGCGATTCTGTTCCTCAACTGGATGGTCTACATCTGGGCCATCAACGCCGGGCAAATCGTGGAAACCAGCCTCGGATACTTCATCAATCCGCTGGTCAACGTGCTGCTCGGTGTGTTGTTCCTACGCGAGCGGCTGCGCTCATTCCAATGGCTCTCAATTGCGGTGGCGGCATGCGGCGTGCTATGGCTAACCGTGCGCTATGGCAGCCTGCCGTGGATCGCGCTCACGCTGGCGTTCACGTTCGGCATCTACGGCCTGCTCAAGAAGAAGTCCAGCCTCGAATCGCTAGAAGGCTTGACGCTGGAGATGGGGATCCTATTTGCGCCTGTTCTCTTCTTCCTCGCCTATCGCTATAGCCAAACGGACGCCGTGACCGGCTTCACATCGCTGCGGACGGCGGTGCTGTTGCTGCTGACCGGCGTCTTCACCGTTGCACCGCTTCTGATGTTTGGCGCAGGCGCACGGCGTATCCCCTTGTCGGTTGTGGGCCTCTTGCAATATATCGCACCTACGATACAATTGCTCATCGGCGTCTTGATGTACAACGAACCGTTCACACGCGACAGCCAGGTCGGTTTCGTGCTCATCTGGATCGCTCTGGCTCTATACACAGGAGAGGGGATCTGGCAGCGCCAACACAGGTCCGGGCATCCGCCGGCAGCCATGCCGGCTAATCACCCAGCCATAACCGGCTCCTGAACTAGACAAGTCCCGCCGCTGCCACAGGAAGGAAGGCGTCCATGAGTTTCGGCATCACCAAGACTCTACCGGCAAGCGAGGGGCAGGAACGTGTCGACGCCCTTTATGACGGTTCTGTGAGAGAACACGAGTTTCACATGGCCGGTACGCCCACGCGTCTCAAGGTCGGCGACTACGTGTATACGATCTACCAGAACCAACTCGTGGGCCGGCTGCGCATCACGCGCATCGAACCCGGTGCGGTCAACCCCAAGTCAGGAAAGCCGCGCACGTTGATCTACGTCGCGGCTCCGGGAGAGCGTTTGCCCTTACCGCTCCCCAAACAGGGTCACCAGGGCACGCGCTATACTGACGGCGCTGACTGGCCGCTTTGATCAACCTTAGGTTGGAGATATGAACATTCGCACGGACAGATGGCGCGCTTGGCCGGCAAGCAACGCGTTTACCAGCTGGAAGGCGCGCAATCGAGAACTCGTCTTCTGGCTGAGCTTTCTGCTTCTCAACGCGCTCCTGTTCCTCCCTCTCTATCTCCTAGACCTGGAATCTTCAACCTTTCTCCCCAAAATCTCACTTCAGCCGGGCCATCCAGTCCAAGCCATGGCGGAGCTGTTTGTCCGCCGCGAGAACGCCGATATCTTCCGGCTCAGCGCAGAATTGCTGCTCCTGGTCTCCCTCTATGCCAATGTCCGGCGATTGCGCGGACCGGCGCTCCGTTCGGCCATCGTCGTCGCCTACATTGTCATCCTTGTCTACCAGGTCTACGAAGGCGTGACGGTCTCCTTGTATAAGGCAGACCCGGCCTTCTACAACCAGTTCTTCCTCGCACGAGATGGCGTCGGCTTCCTTGTGCGACATCTCAGCATCTCGATTCCGGCTATGATGCTCGGCGCGATCATCTTCGCAGCAGCGCTAGGGGTGGTTTCATCGTTGCTCAAGACGCTATTCCGAGGGATCGCAGTCGATGACTTGAGCAGAGGTTCACGCGTCACGCTCGCAGCCCTAGCCCTGGCCCTCATATTCTCCGGCGCTACCGCACAACAAGCCTTCGCCCAACCCGAATCCGTGGTCAACAGTCTGCTCCTTAAGCTCAGAGCGAACATCGACGAGTCGATTCGGCTCTATCGCGACGTCAGTGCGTTCGACGACGAGACCTTCCGGCGCGCCTATGCGCTGGATGCGCTGACGCTAGCCGAAACGCCGAACATCTACCTGATCTTCGTCGAGTCCTATGGCAGCGTGCTCTACCGCCGGCCCGATTTCGAGTTGGCCTATTCGGCGCTGCTTCTCGAGCTTGAGTCGGAGCTCACCGCTGGCGGCTGGCACGTCGCCTCGACCCTCAGCGAATCGACGACATGGGGCGGCGGCTCTTGGCTGGCCTACACGAGCGCGCTATTTGGCATGCCGATTGAGGCGCACCCCCAGTATCTCGCCCTGCTCGACCGCTTCGGGAATGCTGAAAATCCCTATCCAAGTCTCGCCCGCCTGCTACAAGCCCAGGGCTATCACACCATATGGATCTCCTCCATCGCCGAGGAAATCACTGATGCGCTCTGGCAACAGTACCGCGACTTTTTCGGCATCGAGACCTGGCTGCGTCACAGCGAACTGGCCTACGACGGCGCGCAGTACGGCTGGGGACCAGCCCCACCGGATCAGTATGTGCTGGAGTATACGCGCGCCAACGTCGTCAAGACGGACCCCAGACCCGCCTTTCTCTTCTTCATCACGCAGAATTCGCACTTCCCCTGGCAGACGCCGCCGCTGGTCGAGAATTGGCGCGCACTGCTGGAACTCGACCCAGATGGACAGGAACGGGATGACGCCGAGGATGTACCGCACCAGGCTTTGCGCATAGCCTACATGAACGCCATCGAATACGAGTTGCGCTTCCTGACCCAATCTGTCCTCGACAGCGAGGATGAGACAGCACTGTTCGTCTTTGTCGGCGATCACCAGCCGCCGCGCGTCTCCCGGCGCAATGACTCCTTCGACACCCCCATCCACATCCTCACGCGCAACCCGCGCATCGCCGCCGAACTAGGCGCCCTTGGCTTCCATGATGGTCTGGTCGTACCCGTCGAAGAGTCCGGCATGAAACACGAAGGATTGTATTCGCTGCTGCGCTACCTTCTAGCCGCCGGTTACGGCATAGAAGGCTCAGATCTGCCCGCGTACCTCCCCGAGGGCGTGCCGTCCGTGATCGAGGATGCAGTCGAAACCGACTGACTGTTCAACCGGAGGTGGAGTTATGTCAACCAAACGCCGTACATCAGTGTTAGCCGTAGCGCTTGTCGCGGCCCTGCTCGCTGCGTGTAGCGCCCCCCCAGCGCCCACACCGGAGCCAAGTCCGGAGCCTGCAGCGCCGCCTACAGTGCCCGTCCTCGAGCCAGAATCGGCAGCGGCTAGCGGATTGCGCACTTTTGTTATTACCCCCGATCAGTCGAGCGCATCCTACATCGTCGACGAAGAGTTCCTGCCCGATATGCTGCCAAAATACGGCATCAACATTGGCCGCCAAGACACCGTCGGCGTCACCCCCGCAGTCGATGGGCAGATCCAACTGAACCTCGACGATTTAGCAGCGGCGCTTGGCGATAATCGATTCCACGCCGACCTCAGTCTGTTGGAGAGCGACCAAGCGTTGCGCGACCAGTGGATCCGTGAGAACGGGCCGCAGTTCGGCGTCTACCCCGACGCCGTGTTCATAGCAAACGCGATAGAGGGTGCGCCGTCTAGCTACACGGAGGGCGAAGAGGTGAGCTTTCGCCTCTTGGGGGACCTGACTATCCGTGAGATAACTCAGCCGGCTACCTTCGAGGTGTCGGCAACGCTGGACGGAACGACCCTCAGCGGTTCGGCTGTCGCATCGCTGCGCATGAGCGACTTTGACATCGAACCGCCCAACTTCGCCAACACGCTCACAGTTCAGGATGAGTTCACCGTCCGCGTCGATTTCATCGCCCAAGAACAATAGCTCGCCAATTGTGGCGTAGGCTACCCTTTCCAACCGCATCCAGCCAGAGGAGCTATCTCGTGCTGACCATCCCCGCCGATGTATTGACCGCCGCCGGAGTCTCGCTGCTAAGTGCAGCCGGACTGCCCGCCAAGCAAGCAGTCGTCGCTACCGATCATCTCGTCGAATCAAACCTGGTTGGTCACGACTCTCACGGCGTGATCCGCATCCCCTACTATGTTAAAGGGCTGCGTAGCGGCGAACTGGCGCCGGTCGGAAACCAGAAGGTTGTGCGAGAGACCCCGTCCACGCTGGTGCTCGACGCCAATCACAGTTTCGGCATCGTACTCGCCTACGACGCTATGCGAGAGGCGGTCAAGCGCGCCCAGATCTACTCCTTCGGCGCTGTAGCAGTCCACCGCTCAGGCCATATCGGCCGGCTTGGCGCCTATCCTGTCCTCGCCGCAGAGCAGGACTGCATCGGCGTGATCTTACTCAACGGCGGCGCCCAGTTTATGGCCCCGTTCGGCGGGACGGCGCGGCGATTGCCGCCCAATCCCATCGCCATCGCCGTCCCCAGTGCGGACGGCTCGCCCCTCATGCTGGACATGACGACCAGCGTGGCGGCGGGCGGCAAGGTGGACGTACAGCTGGCGCGCCGCCAGCCGCTGCCCGAAGGTTGGCTGATCGATGCCGGCGGCAACCCCGTCACCGATCCGGAGCGATTCCGCGGCAGCGATGTCGCCATGCTGCCCCTGGGCGGGCCGCTGGGCCACAAAGGCTACGGCCTTGCGATGATGATCGACGCCATCGCCGGCGGCCTATCTTGGGCCGGCTGCAGTGCCGAGGAACCGACGCGCGGCGGCAGCGGTTATCTCGCCCTCGCCATCAAGATCGACAGCTTCATCGACCCGGATGAATACAAGCGCGAGATTCAGAAGCTGGCTGACTGGGTGAAATCATCGCCGCTGATGCCGGGCGTCAAGAAGATCTACGTGCCTGGTGAAGTAGAAGAGGAATCACGGCATCGTCGCCTTGCCGAGGGCGTGCCCGTCGAGGAAGCCACCTGGGACGCGATCAGCGAGGCCGCCGCAGAGCTCGGCGTCGCGCTTCCAGCCGTCTAGCGAACATGGCGGTAGATCATCAAATCGGCGCGGTTGCGGAGTGCAACAAATCGTAGCCGCGCCTATCCGGGTCATATCTCGCGCCATTGCGCCAAGGGCTTACCGAACCTTGCCTCGTGCAAGCACAGGCCAGACAGCTTCCACTCGCCCCGCGCGGTGAGCCACGATCTCATTGTGCTCGTTCACGCAGGGACAAAGGTGAACCGGCAGCACTTGCACTCTCTCGCCGATCTGCGGCTTGCGCACACACGCCGTCACGTCGACGTGGCCGTGTTCTTCAGACGCCCCATAAAAGCGCGCGTCGGGATACTCCACGATAAACCCCATACTCTGACCATCGCCAACCGGTATCGTCGATGCACTCATCGTCTTGCTGCCGCTGTCCAGAATCGCCCGTCCCTCGGTTGGCCTGCTAACCACCGTGGCGAGCACCCGCAGCGCGCATTCCTCCACCGTATGGCGGCCCGCACGCAGATGGCCCTCTCCGCCGACGATGTACTCGCCCACACGGTACTCGGTCAACTCTGGGATAAGGTGCGCTTCGAGCGCGTAGGGCGTACCGCCGCCGCTGACAATGGGACACGGAAGCCCGGCCCGTTCAAATGCGTGGATCGTCTCCTGCAGAAATGGGCGCACCGCCGGCGGCGTTGGAAAGCCCATGATCCCGCGCAACTCAAGACCCGGCAACGAGTCGATCAACTTGCCCAGCGCCAGCGCATCCGCGGCTGTGGCGACGCCGGTGCGATTGTGGCCGCATTCGAGTTCGACGACGACGCCCAGCGTGACGCCCCATTCTAGGGCCGCGGTCGAATAGCCGCGCACGGTGTGCGCAGAATCCGCCGATGCCGTGATGCGTGTCTGCCGCGCCAACGCCATCAGCCGGTCAAGCTTCGGCTTGCCCAATATGTTGTACGGAATCATGATGTCCGTCTGCAGTCCGCCCCAGACCATCGTCTCCGCCTCGCCCACTTTTTGGCATGTTAACCCGGCAGCCCCGCCAGCCAACTGCCGGGCAGCGATAGCCAGCGTTTTGTGCGTCTTGATATGTGGACGCAGGCCGATGCCGTGGCTGTCAAAGTAGCGCTGGTACCGCTCCAAGTTGTGCTCTAGTGCGTCCAGGTCGATCACCAAGACGGGCGTGTCCAGATCGTCGATGTACATGCTTGCTGAGCCTCCTAACGGGTCAAGCGAATCGTGAATGCGTATGATTGCCGCGCGTGCAGGGCGAGCAATAGCGAAAACCCATGTGCGCCTATAACCAGTATGTCTTACGGCTGCCTTTCCGCAAAACAACCACGACGGGCTCCACCAGTGTGAAGCCCGCCAGATCTATCGCTATTATGTTCGCTTGCAGCCGCCTAATTCCGATGATCGGCTGCCGTCTCCAAGATAATCGGCTGCGCTGCATTCGTTATGCCGGCAGCGACCTGATCGACGGCGAGCTTCACTGACGCGCTCAACGGCGCATTCATCGTCAGGTCCGCCGGCTCAATGCCGATGATCCAAACTTCGCAGTCCATCGTCACAGAGATGAACTGCGCCAGCGACGAAAGCGGCCCGGTATGCGACGATGCGCTAAAGCCGGTCACGTCGCGCCAATCAAGCCAACGAACCGCGCCAGGCTCCGCGCCCATATGCGCTGCATCCACGAGCAACACGATGTCCGGCTCATGACGGCGCACCGCCCCGGTGAAGTTCTCCGGCACGTAACATGCCTCAATCACCTGTAGGTGATCGCTAAAAAGAGGCTGCAGTCGTCGCGCGACTTCAACACCGGCGGCATCGTCGCCGAACATCTCCTGGCCGATGCCCATCACCGTGAGGCGGATGGGGCGTCTATTACGTGTTTTGGCTTGGCGTATGCGCTCAATCGTTGCGTTCAGCCAATGCGTCCATGGCTTGCTTAATGTCATCTTCGTTCCCGAAAGTCTTTGTAAAGCCCTCTCGCCCGGTGGCGGCAAGTTCCCACTCGTCCGGCGGCAGATGAATCGCATCGAAGCGGCACACCTGGACGCATTGACCGCAGTAGATGCAGGCGTCCTCGTGCCAGCGCATCACAAAGCGCTTGGCCTTTCTGTCCACCACGATCAGCTCCAGCGCATTGGCCGGGCAGTCCTTGACACAGAGGTTACAGCCCGAACAAGCGTCCGGCGACCACGTCAAGCGCCCGCGGGTGCGTTCCGGCGTCGGACGCCTTTCGAACGGATAGACCTCCGTTGCCGGCTTCTTGAACAAAGAGCGAAGCGTGTCGCCCACCATCGTACCGATTCTCATGAGAAGATGCCTCCTCCCCTCGACATATCCAGCACAAACAGCGCCAGCCATTGTACCAGCACAATCAGTGAACCATACCGCCACCACAGGCCGACAGTCTGGTCGATCCGCAATCGCGTCATCAAGGCCTGGAAACCCGCTAGACCAAGCAACAAAGCCAGCGTCTTGAGAAGATATGCCAGCGGCGACGCGACGCCGCCCAGGTAGAACGATGCGATGAGCGTAAGCCCCAGCACAAGCTCGGCGCTTCGACCCAAATGGAACAAAGCCAGGCCGCGCCCGCCGTACTCAGTCATAGCGCCCGCCACAATCTCGGTCTCGGCTTCCGGCGCATCGAATGGCGGCAGTTCCAACTTCCCCGCCAGCCCGATGATGGCAATAACAAAGCCGATTGGCTCGCGCAGCAGGAGGAGGTGGTTACCGGCGTAGTCGTTGATCTCGGCGATCTGCCAGCTTCCGGCGGCGATCGCCGGCCCAAGCAATGCCAGCATGAAGGGCGCCTCATACGAGAACAACTGCGTCAGCGTTCGCGTCGCGCCGAGAAGCGAGAAGCGACTAGCCGTGTTCGCTCCAGCCAAGCCCGTCGCGATCGTCAAGACGCTTAGGAGATACACCGTCACGATCAGATCGCCCTTGAAACTTAGGAGCGGCCGTATCCCGCCCACCGGCATGTACAGCGCCGCAGTCAGCGGGCCGGCTAAGGCAAAAATCGGCAGGAGATTGAAGAGGGTCGCATTGACGCCTGCGGGGACGATCTCCTCCTTGACCATCAGCTTCGTAACATCCGCCAATGGCTGAAACCAGCGCGGCCCCATGCGGTTCTGCTGGCGCGCCAGGATCTTCTTGTCGATCCATTCATACACGATCCCATTGAACAGCAGAAACAGGCCGCTGGGAAAGAGAAGGATGGCGCCAAGGCTCAATATCGTGTTCATCGATAGTGTTCTATCCCATATTGTCGCAACTTTTCCCAACTCCAAGGTTCGGGGTCACTTCCCGCAGACCGCACTTCCACAGCGCGGTCATTACAGGAGAAGCACGGGTCGACGCCCGCCAGGATCATCGGCATATCGGCAAACTGGTGGCCTACCGCCGAAACGATTACCGTTCCCAAGTTCAAAATGGTCGGGGTGCGAATCTTGATGCGCTCCGGCGTCTCGCCGCCTGCGCTGCGAATGTAGTAGAACAGTTCGCCACGCGGCGCCTCGACGCGGCTGATCGTCTCGCCTGCCTTCACCCGCCGCGGCATGCGCGTGGTCAACTCGCCTTCCGGCAATTTGTCCAGCATCTCGCGTATCATCACGACTGTAGACAGAATCTCTTCAAGGCGGACGATGAAACGCGCCTCCAAGTCTCCAGCCGTCTCCACAACCGGCTCGACCGGGAAGTCGAGATACGCGCCATATGGCGCGTCCACCCGGATGTCCCGCAGCACACCGGATGCGCGTGCCGTCGGACCGAGCGCCCCGAGTGCTTCGGCCTGCTCTTTCGTCATAACGCCGATCCCGCGAGTTCGCTGCAAGAACATCGTATCTTTGGTTGACACGTTCAAGTAATGACGTACGCGCTCGTCCAGGAATTCGATGCCCTTATAGATTTTCTCTGTCAGTTCGGGCGTAATGTCATATTTCACGCCGCCAAGAACGTTGATCGAGTAATTGATGCGATTGCCGCTGATCCCCTCGAGCAGATCCAATACCGTCTCACGGTCGCGCCAGGAGTACATGAACAGCGTGTCAAAACCGGCCTCGTGTGCCGCCACGCCGAACCAGAGCAGATGGCTGTGGATGCGCTCAAGACCGGCTACGATCTCGCGAATCACGCGCGCCCGCGCCGGAACTTCGACTCCCGCCAGATGCTCTACGCCGAGACAGTACGCCTCAGCGTGAATGTGAGAACAGATCCCGCACACCCGCTCCAGCAGGTAGAGGTTCTGCGTCCAGTTCATATTCTGCGTCGCTCGTTCGATCCCGCGATGTGCATACCCCAGACGCACCGATGCCCCGGTTACGATCTCGCCGTCGAGCGTGAACTCAAAATGCGCCGGTTCCTTGAGTGCAGGATGCTGCGGTCCAATTGGGACAACGAACTTATCACTATCCGTATGCGCCTTGCTGTGCTTGCGCGGCTCACGTTTGGCGATCTCAGCCGGATCAAAATCGCGGCGCAGCGGATACAGATCCTCCGGCCAGTCGTCGGGCAAGTATAGCAAGCTCTGGTCGGGGGTATTCACAACGTCGATCCCCAACATCTCGATCAGTTCGCGTTCCTGGATGCTCGCAGACGGAATGATGCTGCATACGCTGGGCGTCGTCGGATGCTCGCGCGACAGGGCCACGCGCAGCGTGACCACGATCGGCCCGGAACAGAAGTGATAGAGCACTTCCATCTCGCTGTCTTCAGCCGACGGGTCGATGCCGGAAATCGTCGACAAATACCCCCAGCGCGCATCATGCAGAGTACGCACCACGTCCAACAGCTCATCAGGGCCAATGGACAGGTAGATGCGATCCGGTTCCGGCGTTTGCATTCGCTCGCGCCAAGGCTCCAGAAGCGCTTCAGTCCGTTGCAGGGTTTCTGTCGTAGCTTCCATGTGTGTCTTCCTTTTCTGAAACGATTTCCGAGCCGGCTCTCGCAGGAGTACGGTCAGGGTCAACCTTCTGCAACAGCTTAACCACTCCGTCAATGATCGCCTCCGGGCGCGGCGGGCAACCCGGCACAAACACATCAACCGGAATCACCTTCTCGATCCCGCCCAGGCAATTGTAGCCGTCATGGAACACGCCGCCAGTGAGGGCGCACGAACCGACGGCGACCACAAACTTCGGTTCCGGCATCTGCTCGTAGATGCGCCGCAAGCGATCGGCTGACTGACGCGTCACCGGCCCCGTACAGATCAGCACATCGGCATGGCGCGGGCTGCCGTGCAGCGTCACGCCCAACCGCTCCACGTCGTAACGCGGCGTCAGGGCGGCGAGAATCTCGATGTCACAGCCGTTGCACGAACCGCTGTTGTAGTGAATGGCCCAGGGCGAGTTCTTGCGCGCCCACGTCGCTACTTCATCCAGAATCCTCTGCCAAGGCTTGTCCAGTTGAACGCTCATTCTGCCCTTTCCTTATCCCAAGATCAACGCCCACAGAGCGACGATCAGCCCCGCGAGAAACGCAAAACTCGTCATCGAAGGCGTACTTGTGCCTAGCACCAAGACGCCCAAATGTAGCACGGCAAAAAACAGCGCAATCACGAAAAACGGGCGATAGCCTGGAGCGCCGAAACTCACCGGCGCAGCCTCGCCGCTCGAATAGGTGCTGGATTTTTCCGCCGATTGCTTGCCTCGAAACGCTGCGTATCCTCCAAGTCCGCTCAACAAGGCTACCAAACCGAAGTTGATCAGGAAGGCAATTGGTGGGCTGAGGATAATCTTGTCCATTGATTCGAGTCCCTTGTTGCTGAGTTCGCGCCTTAGCCGCCGAATGCTGCGCTCAGTGCGCTGCCCGCCGGAACGATGAGCCAGTATACCAGGCGCGGCCAGAAGCCAACCGCAATCACGGCGAGCGTTAACACAGCCATCGGTATCTGCATTGAAACCGGCAAGTCGACGCCCCCCGCAATGGCCGCGGATGGCTGGCGTCGGTATACCGCGTTGACCATCGGCGCATAGTACGCCAGCGACAGGACGCTGTTCAACGCCGCAAAGACCACCAGGGCTGCGACGGCGACGCTCTGCGCCTCGAATCCTGCCACAAAAATCTGCCACTTGGACATAAAGCCTACAAGCGGCGGTAAACCGCCGAGCCCTAGTACGGCGATGCTCAACGCCAACGCCGTAAATGGATACCGCCGCGCCGCACCGTCCAGGTCAGAGAGAGTTAGGCCGTGGTCTTGGCTAGTATCGTGACTAGCGCCGCTGGCGGCATAGATCAACGCGCCGGCGGCAAGGAACGCCAAGCCCTTCATCATGCCGTGGCTGACCAGATGGAACAGGCCGCCTTGGGCGCCGCCCGGCTGCCCGGCATAGATGGCAATGCCGATGCCGAGCAACATATAGCCCACATGGCTTAAGCTCGAATAGGCAAGCAGCCGCTTAACCTGCTTCTGCCGTAACGCCATGAGATTGCCCAGAAGCATATTCACCGCGGCGAGGACCATCAACAGCACGCCCCAGGACGGCATTACGTCGCCCGACAGAACGCCAAGCACGCGCAGCAGCGCTATCAGCCCGGCTTCAATCACCACGCCGGATAGCAGCGCGCTGATCCCGCTTGGCGCTTGCGCATGCGCGTCGGGCAGCCAGGTGTGCATAGGCACTAAGGCAATCTTCACCCCGAAGCCGATGGTGAACAGCGCCCCTACCCCCAGCAGGACCGGCGTCGCCAGGTTTGCCGCGGCCAGCGCCTCGAAGCCAACTTCACCCGTATAAGCGAAGACCAGCGCAATGCCAATCAGGACCGTTACTGAACCGATAGCGCTCTGGACCAGGTACTTAACGCCCGCCTCCAGCGCCGATGGACGATCTCGGTAGAATACGACGAGCAAATAGGACGAAACGGCCATACCCTCGAACCAGACCCACAGGTTAAACAGGTCGTTGGCGCATCCAAGCCCAATGATCATCCCCGTCATCGCGATGACGGAAGAATAGTACTTCTCGTCGCCCAGCTTGCCCGACATCTGGGCCTTAGAATAGAACACGACCAACGTGCCCAACGCCAACGCCACTGCCGCCAACAAGAGGCTCACACCGTCCACGACCAGCGATACCTCTCCGTAGACGAGTTCGATAGGGCCGTTTACGGCGAATTGGCGCACGGTCAGAACGTAGGGGATCCACATCACAGCCATCACCAGCAGCGCCGCCGAGTTAACAGCGGTTGTGATCCATTCCGGGCGAGTCTTTTCGACCGCGCGACCGAACAAGTAGATCACCGGCGCCATGATTAGTGGCAGAAAGATCATCACTACCGCTGAATTCACGCTCATGCTAGACGCTCCAGGCCAAGATGATTAGGACTGCGATCAGGCCAAACGCTAAACCGGCAACATTCCAGTTGAGCTGGCCTGTCTGCGTCCGTTGCAGGAACGCCCCTGCTTTCTGTACTGCCGTCACAATCAATCGGTTGGCCGTTTCCAAGCCAAAACTGCTCTCCGTGGCAGCCAACAGCCAGCCCGGACTCTGTTGAGCCCCAGGTATGCGTCTACGCCACTGCCATGCAGCCAGCCCGATCAAAGCTGCGCCTAACGCTAGGTAGGTAGCCGGCGCGCCGGAAATCTCAGATGCCAACTGAGCTATCGTCAATTCATGCAATCCATGCAGGGGCAAAGTCTCCGCCATCATCCGGCTGAAGCTTCCCACGAGTAGCCATGTCACAAACGTCCCCACAGCCAGAATGCCAAGAGACGTCTTCATCGCCCGTCCGGCGTCGTGACCGTGTGGTCCGGCGTCTTCACTGAAGAAGACCATCGACACGCCGCGCAACGTGTACAACGCTGTCAACGCCACACCAGCCAGCATCAGCGCGTACGCCCAACCTGGCCCATGCAACAAGCCCTCTTCGAGGATGAGCTCCTTGCTCCAGAAGCCATTCAGCGGCGGCAACCCAATCAGGGCAATCGCGCCGATGATAAACACGTTGCGCACAAACGGCATCTGCCGGCCCACGCCGCCCATTTTGCGCATATCACGCGTGCCCAACGAGTGGATGATCGAACCGGCTGCAAGGAACAACAACGCCTTAAATACGGCATGGCTCAACAGGTGAAATTGGCTGGCAAAGACGCCGCCCGCGCCCACCGCATAGACCATATAGCCTAGCTGGCTGACCGTCGAATAGGCGAGCAGCCGCTTCAGATCCGTCGCCACGACGGCCATGAGCGCCGCAATCAGCGCCGAGACGACGCCGACAAGCACCACCGCGGTGCGCCAGCCCGGCACGTCCGCGAAGGCCGGGTAGAGCCGCGCCAGCAGGTAGATCCCTGCGTTCACCATGGTGGCGGCATGGATCAACGCGCTGACCGGCGTCGGCGCTTCCATTGCGTCCGGCAGCCACGTGTGAAACGGGAACTGTGCCGACTTGGCGGCCGCCGCCAGCAGCGCCCCATACGCCATTACGCTCAAAACTACTGCTGGAATGCTCGGCGCGGCGGCCAAAAAGGTCGAGATCTCAAAACTGCCTGTCTGAGCGTAGGCCGCCAACGCCAACGCCAGCAGCCCGACTCCGCCAAACTGGGTGATGATGAGCGCCTTGATGCCCCCAGCCACCGCTTTCGGATCATCGTTATAGAACGATATGAGCGCATATGAACAGAGCGCCGTGATCTCCCAGAAGAGGAACAGGAAGAAGAGATTGCTTGTCAATGCCAGCGCAGCCATCGCGCCGATGAAGTACAGGACTAGCGAGTAATAGCGCCCCAACTCGGCCTCGCCCGCCATGTAGTCTACCGAGAACACGACAGCCAGACAGCCGACCACGGTCGCTACGGCTGCAAGAAACGCGCCAAGCCCGTCGGGGACAAAAGTCAAGTCGCCGAACATGGGGCCAAACGAGACGCTGACAGCGGCATCTGCGCCAGCCTGCGGCAGTATCGCCAGTGCCGCGACCGCTGCAGCCGCCGAGAAGCCAACTGCCACAACATGCTGGAGCTTTTCCCGGCTATCGCCGACAAACGCCACAACTAACCCGCCCACGACCGGCAGACCAATTGCCAGCCAAATCAATATAGCAAGCATAAACCATTATCTCCGCAGGGTGGACAGATCCTTTAGATCAAGCGTGCCCCACGTCTTTTGCACCTGCACAGCCAGAGCAAGCGCAATGACGGCGACAACTGTATCCACGACAATCACCGTAACGGCGAGGCTTTGACCAAGTCCGGGCTTGCCCGCGACGTTGCCCGCCAGCGCCATACCGAGGATTGCGGCTTTCGCCATGAGTTGCAACAGAATGACGATTTTTATCAGGTTACGGGTGATCATCAGGCCAATAAGCCCGATGCCAAACAGCAGGATGATCCCGGCAAACACGATCTGCACAGATTGCGCCGAAAGCTCAGACATCATGCGGCAACCTCTTCTTCCGCTGTCGCGGCGTGATCTGCCTGCACAACTTCAATGCCCGCCGGAGCGTCGACAACCAGATTCAAGATACCCAGCACGCCGGCAAGAATGAGAGCGATTTGCACCCATACATCGACCGCCCGCATCTCCCACAAGACGGTCTGAAAGGAGGCGGTCTCAGCGGGCTCCGCAGCCGGCATAGCAGGCCACAGCAGCCAACCCAGCCAACCGGCAGCGATTATGCTCACCGCCACCGCCAAGGGGCGCGGGATGAGCGACGGTAAATCGCGTGTCAGCTCACCGGCAAGGCCAATCGCGAAGACAAAGATGACCGTAACTAGACCAGCCCCTACGCTCAGTTCAATAGCCGATACCAGTGGTGCGTTCATGGCATAGAGGATGACAGCCACAAGCACGCTCACGCCAGCCAGCCACAGCACGGACACGATCAAACGCCGCGCCCGTGCTGCCTGTATGCCGCACAGAACCATGCCTGCCACTAGTACCAAATACAGCCACATCATCGCCTCTCCTCAGTGAAGTCATCTGCGCCCCGGTGCACAATCGGCCTGGCGCTTTCTGCGCGGCGCCATTGTCTTGCGCCGCGCAGGTATTCCCGCGGCACAGCATACCTTGCACAAGGGCGTCTTTCGTTGTGGGCGCGCAAAGAAGAGAAGAACGTAAGGGCTCATGTCGCAGACGCCAACATCGCACGGCCCGCGCGCCATGCCAGTCTCCCGCCGGCAGAAAACGTGCACAAACGCTACGCACTGCGCGACCGCTATTCTGGTTCAGATTTGAAATGGATCGTCAGGTGGTACGATACGGGCGCTGAGGTTATCTCTAGTCTCGATGTGCCGCCAACAATTTGATACAAACCGGAGTCGACGCCTCAGCGCGTACGCCTGTCGGGCGCACAGCGCCGCTCTTGGCGTCAATGCTGAACACGACAATCGTGTCGCTGTTCTGGTTTGCCGCCAGCAAATAGCGTCCCGATGGATCCAACGCAAAACCGCGTGGACAGCTTCCCTGGGTCGAAACGTGCTCGCGCAGCGACAGATGGCCGCTCTTCTCATCAAAGGCAAAGACGGCAATGCTGTCGTGTCCGCGATTCGATCCATAGACGAAACGACCCGACGGATGCACATGGATATCGGCGCAGGTGTTCCGACCCTGAAAGCCTTCGGGCAGCGTCGACACCGTCTGAAGCTCGGTCAATGTCCCTTTTTCGGAATCGCGCCGGTACGCGCTGATGGTGGAGTCCAACTCGTTGATCACATATGCGAAGCCGGCCCGCGGGTGGAAGGCCAAGTGGCGCGGTCCCGCCCCCGACTTCACCCTTGCCCACGGCTGTTCGTTATTGGCAAGCAACTTGCCATTCTCTCCATCATAACGGTAAATCATCACCTTATCGATCCCAAGATCGGGAACAAACGCATATCGTTCTTCGGGGTCCAGGTTGATCGAGTGCGGATGCGGGGCATCCTGCCGTGGCAGATGTACGCTTGATCCCTGATGGTGTACGAGGTCGCTTACGCTTCCCAGCGAACCGTCAGATCTCACCGGCAGCACCGCGGCGCTGCCGCCGCCATAATTCGACACCAATACATGGCGGCCCTCCCTATCCACCGTAATGTAACTAGGCGATCCGCCATGTGTAGACTGCTCGTTGAGCAGTTCAAAGCTGCCCGCTGCCGGGTCGACGCGGTAGGCCGACACAGCCCCTGCTGCCTTGCCCTGATAGTCGCTGATCTCGTTCACGGCGTACAGAAATTGGCCTTGGGGATGAAGCGCCACGTAGGAGGGGTTGTCCAGGCCAGGTATGTCGAACAACGGGCGAAGCTCGCCTAAAGCCGTGTCGAAACGCAGCACATGAATGCCCTTGCTCTTGCCATCCACATGCGGTTCGCGGCGAGTATAGGCGCCGGCAAACACCCAAAATACGTCCGGATTGCTTTCTGTCATAATCGCGAACGCTCCTTCTCGCGCATTAATAGATCCGGCCGTATTCCCAGCCCGCCTCATACATGGCTACCACATTTTCGGGCGGACTGACAGCCTGGATGTTGTGACAAGGCGCCAGGATGTAGCCTCCCCCCTGTCCCATCATTTCGATATTGTCGCGTACCTCGGATTGCACCTCGTCGACAGTGCCGAACGGCAGCGTATACTGATTGTCCACGCCCCCGTGCAGGACCACGCTATCGCCAAAGTCCTTCTTCAGGCTGGCCCGGTCCATGCCCGGCGATCGCCACTGTAGCGGGTTCAGAACGTCGATGCCGATCCCGATCATGTCAGGGATGATGCGCCGGATTGCGCCATCGCTGTGGAAGAAGGCATATGCGCCTGCCTGATGCGCCAGGTCGACCATGCGCTTCATTCGCGGCAAGAAGAACTCGCGGATGATCGCCGGAGAGAACAACAGGCTCTCTTGCCCGCCGAAGTCCTCCGCCACATAAGAAAGGTTAACTTGGCCGGGAATCTGCTCGTAGATGCGGACGGTATTCTCATAACACAAGTCGAACAGCTTATCCAGGCAGTAGTGAACAATGTCGGGGTGTTCAACCAAGTCGATATAGGCCTGCTCCCGACCGCGTAATTCTGCATAGATCAAGAACGGCTCTGAACCGCCGCCACGGATTGGGTAGTTTCGTTTTCTGCCGCGGATCTGGCCGGGTATAACCGAATAATCGAACCAATCTACACTGGGCCACGTATAGTTGGCCTCGATCTCGTCCACAGAGTGATAGTTTTCGAGCGGCCCGCTGATGCACTCCACGTACCTGCCGCTGCCATAGTCGACGCTTCTATAGCGCCGGCCATACATGTCTGTGTTACGCGGCAGTTTCGGGCCAACGTACTCCGGGCCGACCCCGACGACTGCATCGATCCGGAGCCGCTCGATCATGTCCCAGCGCGTGCGACAACCCAGGTGCGCCCGCACTTTGCGAGTAGCCTCGGGCGTCCCCCAGTAGTCCATAGGCACGCGATCAGGAGACTGGCCCGCCAGTACGGCGAGCCAGCGCTCCTTTGGCGTCATGCTGTCTCCAGCCATGCCGTCTATCCCTACGCCACCAGCGATTTGGCGAGCGTCGCCGCCTGGCTGGCATCGGGGGCAAATCCGTCCGCGCCGATGCGTTGGGCGAACGCCTCGGTGACAGGCGCGCCGCCCACCAGCACCTTCACCTTTTGGCGAGCGCCGGCGTCGTCCAGCTTCTTAATCACATCTGCCATATTCGGCATGGTGGTTGTCAGCAGCGCCGAGAGGGCAATGATGTCCACATCGCCGGCCTTGGCCGCATCCACGAACTGCTCCGGCGCCACGTTCACGCCTAGGTCCTTGACCTCAAAGCCGGCGCCTTCCATCATCATGCCCACCAGGTTCTTGCCGATGTCGTGCATATCGCCCCGCACGGTGCCGATCACAACGCGGCCTAGCGGCTCGACTGCTTCTTCGATCAGGCGAGGACGCAACAGCGTCAGGCCGCCCTTCATCGCCCGCGCGGCGACGAGCATCTCGGGCACGAAGAACTCCCCCTCCTCGAATTTAGCGCCGACCTCTCGCATTCCATCGATCAACGCATGATCCAGAATCGACTTTGGGGCCATGCCGCCTTCCAACGCCGCCTTAACCTGTGACTCGACCTCACCCGCATTGCCCTGTATGACGGCTGTTCGGATGGCAGTCAGAATATCGTCCATCGCTTCATTCCTCCAATTGGTCTGATATATCGAACCTAAGCGGTATTTGATTGTGGTTTGCGAGTTGAGTAACCGAGATGTGGCGGCTGTATTGATTCTACATTCGCGGGTATCTGAATAGTAACACCAGACGTGCTGCGGTACAAAGGGCAGGCGCAAGCGGTTTCGACCAGACGCCCGCCCTTTGAAACGACAGCGAGCGACTGCGTCAACGCATTCGCTCGCTTACTTTAGCAGCCCGTCAGGAATCGCGCTCCCTGCAGAATGCCCTCGCGTTCGGCTTCCGGATCGCGATGGAAGTTGCGATCCTCCAGTTCAATCGACACGCATCCGCCATAGCTGTTGGCTTCTAGCATGCGGAAAATCTCGACCCAGCGGGCCACACCGTGTCCCGGAATGGTGTAGCGCCATGTCATGCCGCTGTACGGCTCCGGCTTGGCGAAAGTAGGCGGCTGCTCACGGCCAAACTCGTAGTAAGCCTCCTCCAGGTTCTGCGTGTCTTTTCCGTGAACATGATATACCCGGTCCACGAATTCCTCCAGGAAGCGCAGGTAATCGATGTCCATCCGGATCAGGTGCGACGGGTCATAGTTGATGCCCATAGCCGGCGACGGTATCTCGCGGAAGAGCGCGCGATAGCCTTCGGGCGTACAGCATAGCGCCCCGGGGCCAGGCCATCCCTCGATTGCAAGCCGGGCATTGTGCTGCTCCAGAACAGGAGCCAACTCGCCAAAACTCTCGACCATGTAGCGGAAGTTCTCGGCACGCGGCAGCGCGGGATCGTCCGGCAGCATCACCAGGAAGTGGTTGACCGCGCCGAACTTGGCGCACTGCTTGACGTACTCGGCGTTGGCAGCGACGGCTTCAGCGCGCTTGCCCTTGTCCGCCGAGATCATTCCCTTGTTGTCCATTAGATCCACCGAACCGATGCGCAGGCCTGCGTCGATGGCAATCTGTCCGACATCAGGCGCGTCTTTGCGCAGATCGATCACCTCAAGGTCATTTGCCGCAGCCCACTTAACTAACTCCCCAAGGTCAGCCTGCCACTCTCCACCACCCCGACGAAAGCCGATTGGGTACCCGCCAGTCCTTGTTCGCATTGATACAACCTTCTTCTTTCCGTAGGAATTGAGCTTATGTATGGAGACGCGCGCGCAGCAACCAGTCCGCTAACGCCTCGTCTTACCTCTCGGCATGATCGACCGCCGTCTGGTCAGCTTAATACCTCGCTAGGACCGATCAACCTTCAGGATTTCATCGACGGACACCGGTCGATTTTCGGCCATCGAAATGTTGGCGGCAATGCCCAGGAGAATCGACGCCGCGCCGTCGATGTGCGATGCCGCTCGCGCAAATGGGTCGGGCGGCGGCGTAGGTGAGAAGATTTGCTCTAGCATCACCTGATCGCCGCCGCCATGCCCGCCGCCCGTCGTCTCCGGTATGGCGACTTCATACGGCTTGCCGAATATCGGATAGACGCGGATGTGCTTGCCGCCGAAACGGTCGAGCGTATCTTCATCGGGCAGCACGGTCTCCTCTTGCCCGGCGACGAACGTGCGGCCTACTTGCTCGACGAGTTCCACCTCCAACCGGCCCTTATCGCCGGTGATGGCGATGCGATACCCTTCCCACGGGCTGTAACAGATCAGCGAATAAGTGAGAAGCGCCCCGTTGCGATAGCGCGCCGTAACGCTCATCGTATCTTCAATTGTGACCGGTTCGCCGAAGACGTTGCGATCGCGCAAATAACCCGTCTCCGCCTCGGCGTTCAGGTAAAGCGAACGTAGCGTTTCGTTCTGGTCCAGCCGCAGGGCAAAGGGATCGTCCTCCGCTTCGGGCACGCCTGTATACCGTTCATACGCATAGGACTCGCCGCGAGCGGCCGCGTTCTCCTTGCCGTAGAAGTGCAGATCGCCCATGGCGAACACCATCTCCGGTTGCGACGCGATCCACCAGTTCACCAGGTCAAAGTGGTGCGTCGCCTTGTGCACTAGCAGTCCGCCTGACATGTCCTTTTCGCGATGCCAGCGACGGAAGTAATCCGCGCCGTGGTAGGTGTCCAGCACCCACTGGAAATTGATATGCAGCGGCCTGCCGACGACTCCCTGCATGATGAGCTCGCGCACTTTCGTGCTCAACGGCGCATAGCGATAATTGAAGGTCACGCGTAGATTTCGGCCTGTACGCTCCAGCGCGTCCATGATGGCGTGCGCCTTATCGCCGTCGATCGTCATCGGCTTCTCGGTGATTGCGTCGCAGCCCAACTCCATGGCGCGAATGATGTAGTGGTGATGCCAACAGTCCATTGTCGTCACGATCACCACGTCCGGCTTGGTCTCGCGCACCATCTTGTCGAAGTCGGCGGCAACATAAGTTGGCACGACAGCCCCGTCGGTTCGTTCGGCGATCTGAGCGTTGTACCAGTCCATCCGCACCTGGCTGAGATCACACATGCCGACCAATTCCGACCACTCGCTGTACGTATCTGTGATGGCATCAATAAACATGCCGGCCCTCCCGCCAGTGCCGACGATTGCGTAGCGCGTACGGCTGTTCCCCATCGCTGTTTATCCTCCGCTTAGATGACTCCGATTTGCCTGCTCTTTGTCCGCCCGATCAGCGCGACGGCGAGGTCTCTTCCGAAACCAACGTCTGGCGCACCTCTCGTTCGCGCACGCCAATCAGAAACAACAGGCCGTCCAGCCCGACGTTCGAAATCGCGCGCTCAGCCCGCTCGCGCACGACCGGCTTAGCATGAAACGCCACCCCAAGACCCGCCACCGACAGCATTGGCAGGTCGTTGGCGCCGTCACCCACCGCGATCGTCTGTTCGAGCAGGAGCCCTTCCTCTTCGGCAATCTGCCTTAGAAGAGCAGCCTTGCGCGCACCGTCTACGATCTCCCCGACCAAGCGCCCCGTCAATCGCCCATCGGCGATCTCCAACTTATTGGCGTGTACAAAGTCGATGCCCAGTTTCTCCTGAATACGCCGCCCAAAGTAATCGAACCCGCCCGACAGGATTCCGGTCTTGTAGCCGAGGCGCTTAAGCGTTCCGACCACGCGCTCAGCCCCTTCCGTCAAGGGTAGATTCTCCGCCACGTCGGCTAAAACGGCCTCCTCCAGCCCCACAAGCAAAGCGACGCGTCGCTTCAGGCTCTGGGTAAAATCCAGTTCGCCGCGCATGGCGGCCTCGGTAATCGCCGCTACCTCGGCTCCTACACCGGCCCTCTGCGCCAGCACATCGATCACCTCGGCCTGAATCAGCGTCGAATCCATGTCGAACACGACCAAGCGCCGGTTGCGCCGGTAGATATCGTCCATGTGGAACGAGATGTCGATGCCCATCTGCTGCGCGATGTCCATCAGCCTGCGCCGCATTCCGTGCTCATCGTACAGATTGCCGCTAATGGAAAACTGCACGCTCGCCGCCGGGTGAATCTCCGGATTCGCCAACGACACCCGGCCCGACAGGCGCGTGATCACGTCGATATTCAGGCCATAATGGGCGCACACCGCGGCCACCGCCGATGTCTGCGCCGCGGTCAAGGTTCGCCCGATCATCGTAATGATGCGCCGTTCCTTGCCCTGTTCGGCCACCCATTTCTCGTATTGCTCCAGCGAAACTGGCGTAAATCGCGCCTGAATGTCCAGGTCATGCGCCAAATAGAGCAATTCCTTCATGATTGTCGACGCGGTCTGTCCGGGCGGAATCTCCGCCAGGATGCCAAACGAGATGTGGTCGTGGATCACGGCTTGCCCGATGTCCAGCACATTTACATGGAATTGCGCCAGCACATTGGTCACCGCCGACACCAAGCCGGGACGGTCGCGCCCGGTCACGTTGATCAGGTAGATTTCGCTAGCGTGCATCATTAGTGGAGGAGACAAGCTCCTCGATATCCGCCATCTGCGTATCCGAAAGGGGGTCAAACGCCAGCGCCCCGGCGTTCTCCTCCACCTGCGCCACAGTCTTGAAGCCGGGGATCGGGACGGTGACCTCGCTGCGCGCCCACAGCCAGCCCAGCGCGCCCTGCGCCAACGTCCGCCCACCTGCCGTAAGAACCTCGCGCAGTTCTTCCAACATGCGCAGCCGCTTGGCTTGCGGACCGCTGCGGAAGTCCCAGTCTCTGCGCACGTCGTTGGCGGGCAGCGTCGATTCTGGGTTGAACTTGCCCGTTAACAACCCCATCGCCAGCGGGCCGCGGTTGATGCTCGCCAGGTTCTCGGCCTCACACAGGGCGAGCGTCTCCTCGCTACCCTCGAAGATGTTCAACCGCTGCTGAATGGCGGCGCAGTTCTCGCCACGCGCAAACGCTCTGGCCCGTTCCGGATCGTCTGTGCTCCAGCCGTATGCGCGTATCTTCCCTTCCTCGACGAGCCGTTCCAACGTTTCCACCACCTCGTCCGCACGGTCCAGATCGTAGTCGCCCTTGTGGAACTGATACAGGTCGATGTAGTCCGTGTTCAACCTGCGCAAGCTTGCCTCACAGGCATTACGGATGAATGCCGGTTCAGCGCTGAATCCCGTGATGCGCTTGGTCTGCTCGTCAAACACGTTGCCGAACTTGGTGGCGATCACCACGTCATTGCGGAGACCAGCCAGCACCTCGCCCACAATACGCTCACTGTGCCCGCAGCCATACACATCCGCCGTATCAAAGAACGTGACACCCAAATCCAGCGCCCGCTCCAGCGACCTTCTCGACTCCTCGTCGTTGACATCGCCCCAGCCGACCGGCGTTTCGCCGCGCCAGAACGGCCCGCCGATCGCCCAACAACCCATGCCTAGCGCGCTGACCGTTATGCCGCTTCGTCCCAACACTCGCGTTTGCATCAATTCGCCTCCTCTCAATCTGGTACGTTTTCCCGCAGTTCCGCCAGCCACACCACAGCCTCGGAATCGCTCGGCGCGCGCCAATCGCCGCGCGGCGACAGCGAGCCGCCCGACCCGACCTTAGGCCCGTTCGGCAATGCCGATCGCTTGAACTGGCTGATCTGGAAGAACCGGTACAGGAATACATCCAGCCATCGCTTGATCTCGCTCAGCGTGTATTCATGCCGTCTGGCTTCCGGCAACAAGTGCGGCCATGCTCCCTCGTTCTTGTCACCCCACGCGTGGCAGCTCATGAAAGCTACCTTGCTCGGCCGGAATCCGAAGCGCGAGATGTAGTACAGATTGAAATCCTGCAGCTCATACGGTCCGATCGTCGCCTCGGTGCTCTGGCTTGGCTGATCGTTGTTGCCCGCTGCGTCCGGTACCAACTCTGGCGAGATCTCCGTCTCCACGATGGCTTCCAGAACGGCAGATGTCTCCGGTCCGAACAGATCTTTGGCCGCCACCCACCGGATCAAGTACTGGATGAGCGTCTTGGGCACAGATCCATTGACGTTGTAATGCGACATATGATCGCCCACGCCGTAGGTCGCCCAGCCCAACGCCAGTTCGCTCAAATCGCCCGTACCCAAAACCATGCCGCCGTGGTAATTCGCTAACCGGAACAGGTGTGACGTGCGCTCGCCGGCCTGCACGTTCTCGAACGTCACGTCGTATACCGCCTCGCCATCTGCGTACGGATGCCCAATGTCCGCCAACATCTGCTGCGCCGACGGGCGGATGTCTATCTCGTGGGCCTGCACCCCCAGAGCCGTCATCAGCCGGTGCGCATTGCTTTTGGTGGACTGGCTGGTGGCGAAGCCGGGCATGGTATACGCCAGGATGTTCGTGCGCGGCAGCCCTAGCCGGTCCATCGTCTGCGCTGCCACCAGCAGCGCCTGCGTCGAATCCAGCCCGCCCGACACGCCGATCACCACGCGCTTGATGCCGGTCGCCTCCAGCCGCTTCATCAGGCCGTGCACCTGGATGTTGTACACCTCGTAGCAGCGTTCGTCCAGTGAAGCCGGATCGCTAGGCACGTAGGGGAAGCGGTAGAACTTGCGCAGCGGCGGCATCTCGCCGCCCGGCCTCTCGAAGTCGAACGCGACGTGGCGCAGCGTACGCAGTTTGTCCTTGTGATCCGTCGCCGAATCGGTGAAAGCGGTCATGCGGCTGCGGTCCTGCACCAGCCGCTCCAGGTCTATATCGGCCGCGACAAACTGCTCCTCGCCCGCAAAGCGCTCCGACTCGGCCAATAGCGCGCCGTCAGCGTAGATCAGCCCATGCCCGTCCCACGCCAGATCCGTAGTCGACTCGCCCGGCCCGGCGCCCGAATAGAGGTACGCAGCCATGCATTTAGCCGACTGCGAACTGCAAAGCTGTCGCCGGTAGTCCGCCTTGGCGACGGTGATGTTGCTCGCCGACAGGTTTGCCAGTACAGTAGCCCCGGCTAGCGCCGCGTACGTGCTGGGTGGGATGGGTGTCCAGACGTCCTCACACACCTCGACGTGCAGCCGGAAGGCGGGCAGGTTCTCTGCATCGAAGATCAGGTCATTGCCGAAGGGCGTACGCATGCCGAATAGCGTCATCTCGGAGCCGATGGCGTCACGCGCCGCCGCGAACTGCCGCTTCTCATAGAACTCACGATAATTGGGCAGATAACTCTTAGGCACAACGCCCAGCACGCTGCCGCGGTAGACCACGACAGCGCAGTTAAACAGCTTGTCTTCCACGCGCAGCGGCGACCCAACCAGCACGATCGGCGTCCAGTTCGCACTGCTCTGAACCACCGTCTCCAGCGCCGCCAACGTCGCCTCCTGCAGCGCGTCTTGCTGGAACAGATCCTCGTTGGAGTAGGCGGATAGCCCTAACTCCGGGAATACCGCGAGCGCTGCGCCTTCTGCCGATGCGCGCTCTGCCATCGCCAACGTGCGTTCTGCGTTGAACACCGGATCGGCCACGCGCAGTCGCGGAATGCAAACCGATGCACGGATAAAGCCATGAGAATATACCGAGTTGAATGGACTGATCATAGGGGCTGCTTCAATGGTGAGGGTTGCACAGCGATCACGCTGCATCGCGCCGGAAGTCTGCGCACATTATAGCGCGGGAATCGCTTTTGGGGGAACTGGGCGCCCGTCATATGTGACAAGCTAATGCAACGGGCGCATTTTGCCGCCAGGACTCGCGCTTGGTACACTGCACGCAATCGACGCTCGGCATGGATTACTACCCACTTAGGTCCGAATTCCCTTGAAGTCTAGAATCGCTGCCGTATTTCTGCTCCTAATCATAGCGCTCAACATAGCGATCTTTCTGCCGCTACCGGTCTACGCGCGCGGCATAGCCGCTTACCTGCTCTATGTTCCCGTCATCGGGTATCTGTTCACCGTCGCATCGGGGCTGCATCGGCGCTCGCCTTGGCCGGAACAGGCCCTCGTCGCTGTGGGAGCGGGCTACAGCGTGTCCATCCTAGTCACGCTTGCGCTCGTCTATCTGCCGGACGGACTCCAGTTGTGGCAGACGCTCGCCGCTTTCAACGTGCTCGCCGTGCTGTTGCTCCTTCTGTCGCTGCGCCAGCCGCCAGCTATGCAGCCCGAAACAAAAGAACGTTGCGCCGCAAGCGGCGTTCCCTGGCCGTTGCTCGGAGCCGCAGCCCTGGTCATCGTCGCCGGTATCTTGCGCCTACCCGGCCTCGACTACGCCGAGTTTCAGGATGACGAGGTCAGCGTCATCTGGCACAGCGCCGAGGCGATCCAGGGGCGAGGCGACGCACTCTTCATCCACGACAAGGGGCCGGCAGAGATTCTGCTCACAACGGCCGTTTACTCATACGTTGACCGTCTCAACGAGGCAGCCGCGCGTTTCTCCTTCGCCATCGCCGGCATCGTCGGGTTGCTGGCGCTTTACTGGCTGGGTTGGCGGCTGTTCAGCCCGCTCGCCGGCTGGAGCGCAGCCATACTTCTCGCCGTTGACGGCTATTTCGTCGGCTTCGCACGCATCGTCCAGTACCAAAGCATCGTTCTGCTGATGGTCGTACTGGTCGCCGGCATCATGCTCAAATACGCCGAACGGCCGGCGACTCGCCCGGTCTACCTGTATTTCGCCGCGCTCTTCACGGCGACAGGAATCCTGGCGCACTACGAAGCTGCGCTCGTCCTCGTGCCTGCAGGCGTCTTTGCTCTTATCTCGATGCGTCACGGCGACAGCACGCTGCGTCGATACCGACATCTCGTCTTGGCGGCGCTGCTCGGGGCCGCTATCCTCGCCGCTTTCTACGCACCGTTCAGCCTCCACCCGCGCTTTGCCCGCACTTTCAGTGAAATAACGCAAAACCGTATCGGCGCCGGCTTCCCCTACAACAACCTAGTCGACTTCTTCACGCGCACGATCATCTACAGCTCTACCTACTACCTCCTGGCAATCACACTCGGCGTGGTGATCGCACTAGCCGGCATATACCGTCGCGCCTTGCCGCGCTGGGCTGTGTGGCCGGCCATTGCCGTGCTTGTAGGCGGGCTTGTCTTGACGTTTTACCGCCCGGAGTGGTTCACCCTAGGCGGGCGCGACCACATCTGGCTCTTCTTCGCAGCCGCCCTGGCCCCGCCCCTACTAACGCGCAATCTTCCCGCCAAACAACGGGCCGTATGGCTCTGGTTCGCCGCAGCCCTTATTCTAGCCCTCTTCTTTGTTCAGAAGCCGCGCACGCACGTCTACAACTTCTTCATACCCTGGGCTTTGCTCGTCGGTTATGTCTGCGCCCAAACGTGGCGCGCCGTCGACGGGCGTCTTGGACGCGACAAAGCGCTCGCCGTCGGATTGCCCGCAGCCGCCGCACTCATTCTGCTCTTCGGGAATTATGTCTACTGGCTCTTCACTTACAACGGAGCCGAAGTCCTGCGCACCTGGCAGGACAACCGTCCCGCCGGCTACTGGACGCCCTACGCAGAACCGCATCAGAATGCTATGTTTGGCTTCCCCTTCAAGAACGGCTGGAAGGTGGTAGGTGCGCTGTATGCATCCGGCGAATTGGATGGCCCCTACGCGCGCAACGGCAAGCGCGGCGTAGCCAACTGGTACACAAGAGGCGTCGGTGACTGCGCGCGCGATGCCCGCTACTACGTATTCACCCCCTGGAACGAACCGGTCAACAAAGGGCTCCTCGCCCCGCCGCGCCGTCCGACCGCTGAGGAAGGCTATCAACTGATCCACCTGATCCAGGTCAACGGCGAACCGCGGCTGGAGATCTACGAGCGTGGGAGAATTCCGCCGTCAGCACCGGTTGTCCATAACGTCGAGGACTACGAGAAGCTCTTCGACGCAACACTTACGAGCCCGCGCTTCGAGCCGGACGGCCCCGCGGCTAATCCGAAGATCGAGCACGCTCTCGATTATCGCTTTGGGGATTCGATCTGGCTGAAGGGATACAGCCTCGCCGCCAACAACGTCAGCCCCGGCGATCGCGTCGACCTGACGCTCTACTGGCAGGCCGATGCAACGTCTGCAGAGAACTACAAAGTCTTCACGCAGATCATCGACATGACGGATTACCATAAGGCGGGCCAGCGCGACGGCGTGCCCGGCTGCGAAAAGTTCCGCACCAGCACTTGGCTGCCGGGCGACGTCATCGTGGACCGCTACGCCATCATGATCGATGACGACGCGCCCACGGGAGACTACACCCTGCTCATCGGCCTCTACGACGTCGATGAAGACCGGCTGGACGTCTTCACGCCGGACGGTCAGCCGTTAGGAGACGCACTCGGCATCGACACGATCTCCGTCAACCCTTAGCGAGGCCGTACCCTACTCAAACCAAACCGGATTGGTCCAGGCGCGCCCGCCCTGGTGATCGCGCACTGTGATCCGTGCGTACGGGCCGGAAAAGCGACCAAGGTCAAGCGTAACGTCCATCAGCCCCTGCCCCGCGACGGAAGCCGCCTCAGGCCCTTTCCCGCTCACAAACACTCGCTCTGCCGGTGAGCAGCGCACGCGCACTTGGCGCCGTCCGTCAAACTCCACATCGTAGATCTGCGGGCCGGTGCTGGAATAGAAGTGACCGGCTTTGAGCGCTTGCAGCAGCGCCTCTGGCGTCAGTTCCTCACTCTTTACCCATACCCAGCCGCGCCCGAACTCGTAGCGTCCGGCGTCGCCGTGGAAATCGTCGGCTGCATAGGCGTCATAACGCTTGCCCTTGCCCAACAACACATCCGCCAGGTGCCACCCGTCGGCGCGGTCGTTGAGGTCGACCGCCGTGGCGTTGTACACCTCGATGGCGTCGATTTCTCCCAGCGAGACAACATCCTGCTCCGTCAGGCTGTACCATTGCGGGTGCGCCGCCGCCACAAAAGCGCCCGCAGTGCGTGCGCGCTGCGCCAGTTCCGGCCCTGTTTCCCCATCAGGCGGCGCAAAGTCGAGCGGCAGCCCCGCAGCCACGATGTGCCAAATGCCTCCCACCTCGGTTGCTCCGGCGTGCAGTTCCGCCCCGATCAACGTGGTGAAGCCGTCGCCTCGCCACGGCGTCGTGTCGACTAGCGGGTAGCCGTACACGTCGAGGAAATGGTCTGTCAAGGCGATGAAATGGTAGCCGGCATCGCGATAGAGGCGGCACACCTCTTCCGGCTCATACACGCCATCGGAGCGCGTCGAATGTGTGTGCAGATTGCCTTTCCAGAAGCTTCCCGGCAGGTCAAAAGGCAGTTGGCTCATCGGTGCAGTTCCTCTCAAACTGAAACGGCGCGGCGCCATCGCGCCAGCCGCTATGTCTAGTTATAATCCCTGGCAACCGTCCGTTCCGGCGCCAGGACGATTAACACCTGTGTATCGTCATCAGTCGAATCGGCGTAGGCCTGTGCACTCGCATCACTGTCGTGGTAACTGCGAATAATGCGCCATCGCATCCGTATCTGTAGTTCCTCACCGTGTTCCACGATCTCTGCCCGCCCGCTGAGCGTAACATAGCGGTAATCGCCATGCCCGCCCTCCACGCATACGCTGATGCGCGGATCGCGGCGCAGATTGCGCATCTTGACGGAGCGGCTGCTCGTGCTGATGTACATCTTTCCGCCGTCCATGACATACCAGACCGGGCTAAGTTGAGTCGAGCCGTCGGGGTTAAGCGTCGCCAGTACGGCGTTCTTGCGCCCTTCGATAAAAGCCGCAACCTGCTCGGCCGTCATATTCGCCATTCATTACCTCCTGTCGCTTGGCTTGCGCGGGATCGCCGGCGCCGTCTTTCTGCGCATCAAAAGAACAGGTTGATCACACTGGCGCCGCTTACGAGTTCAATGCCGGTTAAGCACAGGAGCGTATAGACCAGGCGGTTAAACCATTTCTCCGAAAAGCGCCGGTTAAGGCGCACCCCAAGCCACACACCGACCACAGCCAGCGGGGCCAGGATCAGAATTGTCGTCAGATTCCCGACGCGCAACAAACCCAAGTAGGAATAGGGCACAAGCTTAACAAGGTTGATCGTCGCGAAAAAGATCACATTCGTGCCCACAAAGATGTCGCGGGGCAGTTTCTGCGGCAGCAGATAGATTGTCGCCGGAGGGCCGCCGGCATGCGCCAGCGTGGACGTGAAGCCCGCCGCCGCGCCCATGATCACGCCCAGCGTCCCCGATGGGCGGCTTTTCGCCATGACGCCGGTCAGAAGCGAACGGCCTAGCTGGTAGGCGACGAACGCTAGGGCCAACACCCCCAGCCCTATCTTGAGGATGCGCTCGTTGTCATCGAAATAGCCAAAGAACAACGCGCCCAAGGCGATGCCGATTACCGCGCCTGGAATCATATAGAGCAGGCTGCGCTTATCGAAGATGTTGTAGTAATGCCGGACGGAAAAGATGTCCGCCACGATCAAAAGAGGCAGCAGAATCGCGGCCGCGTCCGTGACCGAAATCGTCAGCGCCATGAGCGGCGTTGCCACGGCGCCAACGCCGCCGCCAAAGCCGGCCTTCGCAATGCCGACCAACACGACCGCCAATGACGCCGTGATCCAAAATGCAGTTGGATAATCTGGGAGTTCCACAGTGCGCTTTCTAGGTGCTCGACGAAATCTGTTATGTACTCTCTACGGGCGGCTTGCGCCGGTGAACGCGGGTGTGGCAGTGGTTCAACGCGGCGTCTTCGGGACAGCGCCCATCCTCGCGTCAGCACATTCGCGCACGCGCTCCATTCTATGTGTCTTGCCCGGCCACAGGCAAATGCAGCCTACCTGTTCGCAGCGAACCAGCTAGATCACGCCATTCCCAAGACCTCGGCGAGGGCGTCCATACCCCGCTCGACAAGGTCATGGTTGGCCTGCGACCCCATGTGACCGATACGGAATACCTTGCCGGCCAAGGGTCCGTAGCTGCCGCCAACGGCTACGCCGCGCTTGCGCAGTTCGCCGTCCAGTCGTTCCCACGTCCAGCCGTCTGGCACGACAGCCGCCGTAACGGTCGGAGAACTGATCTCTTCACTATCCGGCCACAGTTCGACGCCTATCTCGCGCAGTCGATCCCGGCAATACGATGCGACATCCGCATGGCGACGGTAGGCGGCTTCTTGCCCTTCCGCCTCGAACAGATCGAGCGCGACGCGAAGCCCGGCCATCGCCTGCCAGTTATGCGTATACGGCAGGTAGCGGTCTGCCACGCCCGTGCGCCACGGCGCCAGCGCATCGTAACCGACGTAGTCCGCCGCCTCGATCGCCGCCCAGGCGCGCTCGCTGACGGTGACCATGCTCAGGTCAGCCATGCAGCTCAGCGCCTTCTGGCTGCCGAGTAGTCCAAGATCGATGCCCCACTCGTCGACCCCCACCGGCGTGCCGCCGGCGCTCGCTACGAAGTCCACATACAGCAGCGCATCGACCTCGCGCGCAATCTCCCCCAATTCGGCAAGCGGGTTGAGCGTTCCGCTCGGCGTCTCGCAGTGAACCGCTGTGATCAGCTTCGGCCTGAAGCGGCGTGCAATATCAGCGACCTGCTGCGGGTCAAGCGCAGACGCATAACCGAAGCCGGCCTCCTCCACCTGCGCGCCGATACGCCGCGCCATATCGCCTACGCCATAGCCGAAGACGCCTGTCGCTACTGCCAACACCCGGTCGTCTGGCTGCACGGCACTCTTGAGCGCGCCCCATAGCGCCAACATCCCTTCACCCGACAGAATCGCTACCTGGCTCTTGGTCGCCAGCATCTGTTGCAGACTGCGCTCACAACTCTCGTATAGCTCGAAAAACTCGGACTCCATGTCCGCGCTGCCGTAATCGACGGCATAAGCCGCCAAGACCTCCTGCGGTATCGAGACCGGCCCAGGTACAAGCGGAACCGGATACTTTTCCATGGGAACCTCCACCTTGACAAGTTGGGAGTAATTCAGTCAAACTTCCGTTAATGGCAAACACAATTGTACCCGGCCTACGGTCACGCAACAAGCTCTATCTTTCAGGACCTTTCGGCGCAGGCAAGACGACGTTGGCCGTCGAGCGGCTGCGTTACCTATTGGAACAGGAACGCATCCGCGGCGACGACATCCTCGTGCTCGTCCCGCAGCGCTCCTTGGGGCAGCCCTACGCTGCGGCCATCCGCCGGCCTGACATTCCGCCCGGCTCGCCCGTCGCAGTAACGACGATCGCCAGCATGGCGCGCCAAGCAGTCGAGCTCTATTGGCCGCTGCTCGCCACTGCTGCAGGCTTTGCCGAACCGGACCGCGAGCCCGTCTTTCTCGACCTGGAAACAAGCCAGTACCACATGGGGCCGTTCGTCGATCACGCCCTAGATCAGGCGGAGTTCGCAGGCATTCGCGTCGAGCGCAGCCGCGTCATCAGCCAGATTCTGGACAACCTAAACAAGTCCGCGCTCAATGGTTTTTCCATCGACGAGGCCTATGCCCGCCTAGAGCTTTCTGTTCCACCCGGCGATTCACGTACGGCCCGCCTGAACGCGCTGCGCGCCGCCTGTCGCATCAGCCACGAGTTTCGCAATCTATGCCTAACTTCATCACTGGTTGACTTCAGCTTGCAGATCGAGTTGCTTAGCCGGCATGTGCTGGCGAATGAGTGGAGCCGGACGCATTTCTTCCGGTCCCGGCGTCACCTGATCTTTGACAACGCCGAAGAGGACACGTATGCCGCGCAGACATTGATCGCCCAGTGGCTTCCGCATCTCGAAAGCGCTCTCATCCTGTCCGATGACGATGGAGGCGTGCGCGTCTTTCTTGGCGCTGCGCCGAGCGGCGTGTCTCGCCTGGCGGAGCTGTGCGATGAAGCAGTCCATCTCGACCAGTCCTGGGTCATGCCGCCACACATCCGCCGGTTGGAGCGTCTCGTCGACCAGCTGCTGCCCGCCGCGCGCCGGGCAAGCGCACATACGCCCCAGCCAGCGCCGCCTGATGCTGCGTCGGCGGATGATGAAGCCGCCAGCAAGATCCGGCTGCCCGTTGCCGGCTTTCGCTTCTATCCGCAGATGCTTGCCTGGGTGACCGAACAGATCCGCTCGCTGGTCCTGGATCAGGGCGTTGCGCCTGGCGCTATCGCAATCCTTGCCCCCTACGTAAGCGATGCGCTTCGCTTCAGCCTTCAGACCGAGTTGGACAAATACGGCATCCTGTCGACGACTCACCGCCCAAGCCGCGCCCTCCACGCCGAACCCGCAGCGCGCAGCCTGACGACGCTGGCCGCGCTAGCCCATCCCCTCTGGGGCATCGCTCAGTCACCTACAGACGTGGCGCTAGCCCTCTCAGTTGTCGTCGATGGCCTCGATCCGGTACGCGCCAATCTCCTGGCACAACACGCCTACAGAAGCCGCGGCGCCGCCGCCGAGTTTCAGAGTTTCGAGGGCCTGCAATCCGCGATCCAGCAACGCATCACCTACCGCTTGGGAGAGGCCTACGAGCGGCTGTTCAACTGGCTGGCGGACTACCGCGCAGGCGACGAGATACAGCCCCTTGACCAGTTCTGGGCGCGCCTGTTTAGCGAGCTTCTCAGCCAACCCGGTTTCGGATTCCACCATGACCTCGACGCTGCACGAGTTGCGCACCAGCTCGTGACATCGGCGCGCAACTTCCGTTGGGCGCTCGAATCGTCTGGGCAAGGGAGTGAACGCACGTCGCAAATGGGTCGCGAATACGTACACCTACTGACCAGCGGCGCCGTGGGTGCGCTCTACTCGCCCGGCTGGCGTGAAGCCGGCGATGCAGTTCTCATTGCGCCGGCCTACACCTTCCTGATGCGCAACCGCGCCGTCGATTATCAGTTCTGGCTGGACATAGGCTCGTCGGGCTGGTGGGAACGGCTCTACCAGCCGCTCACCCACCCTCACGTCATGTCTCACAACTGGCCGCCCAATCAGCCGTGGACCGACTTCGACGAATTCACCACTCGCCAGGCGAATATGCGCCGCTTAACACTCGGCCTGCTCCGTCGTACGCGGCGTCAAGTGTTTTTAGCCTTATCGAACTTTAGTGAAAGCGGGTACGAGCAACGCGGGCCGCTGTTGAGTTTGATCAATCGCATCCTTGCTGTAGACGCGGCTCACCCACCCGAAAATATAGAAGAGCCCGGTTTGATGGGAATCGCTCCGGGCCCTTCACTAGACGCCTCCGAGGAGGGGTTCTTCGGCGTCTGAACAACAGCGCACCTATACTATGCCGCCGGCACATTAAGCGTGCATTAACCCGCCCTAAGACTTACATGAAGGATTCTGATGGCGGCGTGTAGGCCACTTCCGCCAAACCGCCACGCGTCGACGCCTCGTTGCATTTCACTCCGAACAAGGGTCAGCCTATACTGTGTA
>JASGTU010000426.1 GCA_030058085.1 Chloroflexota bacterium | reverse complement strand
CGGATCGGCAGCACCCGCCGATCAACTGGGCCCCTGCCGCGCGCCACACACACGCCGCCGCGCCGAAGTTGGTTCCGCCCGTGCCGGGGACCCAGCAGCCCGCACCGGCATCCCACGCCTCGCCGCTGTTGGGGTAAACGACGATCGGCTTGTCCGTGGCGGTGCGCGCCGCGCGGATGAGCGACTCGACATACTGCGGCGGCGTGCAGTTCACCCCCACCGCCGCCGCCTGATCACCGCCCGCCACCGCAGCCACAACCTCGGCAAAGCGCTCGCCGTGGCACACATGCTCGCCGTCGCTACAGCTAAACGACAGCCAGGCGGTCATGTCCGGGAATTCAGGCAGTAGCCGCGCCAGCGCCCTGCCCTCGGCCAGACAGGGGATCGTCTCGCAGGCCAACAGGTCAGCCCCGGCGCCGGCCAGCACAGCCATGCGCGGACGATGAAAATCCATCAACTCCGCCTCGCTCAGCCCGTAGTCGCCGCGGTATTCCGAGCCGTCAGCCAGGAATGCGCCATACGGGCCGATCGACGCGGCCACCAGCGGACGCACGCGCCCGCGACGCCGCCCCTCGTCTGCCCAGAACTCGTCGCGCGCCTCGGCAGCCAACTGCACGCTAAGCCGCATCAGGTCCGCGGCGTCGCTGCGGCTCAGACCGCGGCGGGCAAAGCCCTCGAACGTCGCCTGATACGAGGCCGTGGTCACCACGTCCGCGCCCGCGACCAGATAATCATAGTGCAACCGGCGGATCATCTCCGGCGCCTCGATCAGCAGCTTGGCCGACCACAGCGCATCGCGCAGGTCCGCGCCGCGGCGCTCCAACTCGGTCGCCAGCGCGCCGTCCAGCACCAGACAGTCCTGTTCGGCCAGCGCCTTGGCGATTGGGTTGCGTTGACTCGCGCCGAATTGTCTACTCATCTGCCTCTCAGTACAGTTCAATGACGCTAACCGGCTGCCCAGCGAAAACGCCGCAGCAGCGCCCATAGGTACACGGCGGACACGGCTGTCCCCAGCGCCAGGGCCGGCCAATAGGGCTGCCCAGCCAACAGTTGCCAGAACGCCTTCACCGGCCAGTAGGTGGGCATGACGCCCAACAGCCATTGCCACGGCTCGGGCACGAACCACGCCGCAATCGGCGCGATGTAGAAGACGCCCATCCCCTTCATCAGCGCCAGCCCCTGCACCTTGTTATTGGCAACCGCGGCCAACAACAGCGCATAGATCGGCGCCCCCAACGCGGCGACAATCGCCAAAGGAAGCATTTCGATATATGGAACCGCAACCAGATCGAGCAGCGCCAGCACGATATACGTCGAAATCACGCCGATAACCGTCGGCACGGCAAGCCGGTATGCCAGGTAATGCTCCATGCGGAGCGGCGTGACGCGCAGCGCCGTCAGCGTGCCCGCATCCTTCTCATCCAACAGAAGCAGCCCGATCATCGTGCCGGCTAGCCCCGGCATGAGAATCAGCCCGAAAAAGGCGGCGATCAACTCGAAATACGGCTCGAGGTCGAAAAGATGGCCGTAGATCTCCTGCGCTGCCGGCACAAGCCAGCGCATCAGCAGCCCGATCAGAAACGGGAAAAGCACGAACAGCCGCAGCAGTGAGTCGCGGCGAATAGCGCGCCGGTCTACACCCGCCAACGCCGCAGCCGAGCGAAAGTTCATCTCGCCGCCTCCTCGCCCAAGACAAAGCGGTCGAACGCGCGACGGGCCATGCGCCACGTCACCGCGCCTGCCAGCGCCAAGTAAACGACGGCGTATCCCCACTGCCACGGCGCAATAGGCCGGAACCCGGCCTCGATCAGCAGCATCGTCGCTTGCGTCGGCATCAGATAGAGCGGCCAGCCTGTCCAAATGCCGAAATGCGCCAGCAGCGGAAGCTGCGTAGGCACGAAGTAGAGGAGCGACGGGGCCACGAACTCGCTGATCGACGCATAGCGCGCCGCCAGCCAGAATCCATACAGCGTCATCATCCAGGAATTCAGCGCCACGCCGATCAGCAACGGCAGCCAGTTGGCGCCAGGCCCATACGCGATCAGAACCACGCCCGCTGTAGACAACACCGCCAACAGCGTCAGCGACAGCGCTTTGACGGCAAGGTATTGGCTCGGCTCTAGAGGCGAGGTGATCAACGCCTGTAGCGACCCTTCTTGCCTTTCCAGGTACAACATCCCCGCCATGAAGTAGACGCCAATTGCGGACAGGTCCATAAATACCACCACCGGCGCCAAAAGATCCACGACCGCGCGCGGCAGCTGAGCCAGGACAACCGCCATGACCACGACGACAAAAGCGGCGGCATAGTAGATGCCCTGCCGGAACTGAATGCGCACCTCCCAGGCCGCCAGCGGCAAGATGCGATTCACACCAGCCTCCTGCCCGTCAAGCGGATGAAGACATCTTCGAGCGTAGCTTCCAGCGTGTGGATCGTCTCGATCTCGCGCCCGCGGATCAGCGTCAGGAACTCCTCATTGGCCCCCAACCCTTCGAGCGGAAACTCCGCTGCGCTGGCGGCGCCGTTCGACGGGTATTCCACGCGCACGCGCGGCACGCCATAGTTCAGCTTCAGCGTGCGCGGCGCGTCCACCGCGGCCAGCCGCCCGTCGACGATAAAGGCCACGCGGTCGCACAGCTCGTCCGCCACGTGCATATCATGCGTCGTCAGGAAGACGGTCTTGCCTGCGCGCTGCAGGTCCAGCACGATGTCCTTGATCTTACGGCCGTTCACGGGGTCCAGGCCGGCGGTCGGCTCGTCCAAGAACAGAAGCGCCGGGTCATGCAACAGCGCGCGCACGAAGTTCAGTCGCATCTGCATGCCCTTGGAATATGCGCCCGCATACACATCGCCGGAATCGTCCAGGCCGACAAGGGCCAGGAGTTCGGAAGGCTCGCGCGTAGCCCCGTCATACAGCGACCGGAAGAAACGCAAGTTTTCCAGCCCGGTCAGCTTGGCGTAGTGATGCGGCAGTTCAAACGAGACGCCGATGTGCGCGTAGAGGTCGCTGCCCCACGCCCGCAGGTCACGCCCAAGCAGCGTGACCTCGCCGCGATATTGTCGCAGCAGGCCGGTGAGAATCTTCTGCGTCGTACTCTTGCCCGCGCCGCTTGGCCCCAAGAAGCCGAAGATCTCGCCCGGCGCCACCGCGAACGAAATGTCGTCCACCGCGGGGTGCGATGCGCCTGCATAGGTATAGGAGAGGCCGCGCACCTCGATCATGTAGTTTAGCCCGCTCCGTCGACGGCTTTCGCCAGCGCCGGGTGGGCGATGATGCGCTGCACCTGGCGCCAACCGTTCACGATCTCCGGTCGCGCCAGCTCGGCAGGGTCGGGCCGGAACCCGTAATCCAGATAGACCTTGATCGCCCAGGGGCGACCGGTCGCCGTGCCCAACAGCGCGCTGTCATGGCTCTGAGCCAAGCGGCGCATGGCATGGGTCATCATCGGCTTGGCAAGCCCACGGCGCTGGTAGGCCGGATGAATCACCACCCAGTGAATCCGCCCCTGCTCCGATATGGCCTCCTCGTACTGGCGGCCCCACCAGGCCGTAATGCTGCCTACTGGCGTGCCGTCCAGCGTCTCCAGAAAGAACATGCGATCCGCCAGCGCGGGGAACGCATGGCCGAACTGCCGGTCGAACAACTCCGGCGTGACCTGAACGAAGCGCTCTGCGGCTAGATGCAGGTCGGTCCATGTTTGCCGGTCGCCGTCTCGATAGGTGCGCATCCGGTAGCCCGCAGGCAGTTCGACGACGGGGAACCCTTCCAGATTGGCGCGCACCATCGTCACATCCACAGGCTGGCTGATTCCATCGGCAGTTGTCATGCTCGTCATTCCTGTTCCAGCGCTTGCGACGCAAACCGGCCGCGTTCCATGATCTGCACCACGCTGCCGTCGGCGCATGTGCCGTACACATCCATCGCCTCCGAGCCGATCATGACGTCTAGATGCGTGTCGGCGCGGTTGACGCCGAGCGCGTCCAGTTCGTCCGGCGGCAGATCGGCGCCGCCATCGACACCGCCGGGGTAGGCCTGCCCAAAAGCGATGTGACAGACTGCGTTCTCGTCGAACAGCGTCTCATAGAAGACCACACCCGCCTGGTTGATGGGCGAGCGCACGTCGACCAAGGCAACCTCGCCCAGCCGCCGCGCCCCGTCGAGCGCGAAGAACTGGTCGAGCGTCTCCTGGCCATCCTCCGCCCGGTACTCGACGACCTCACCGTCCACAAAGCGCACGTAGATGCCGTTGACCTCGCGCATGAACGGGAAGGCCGGCTTGGTCACCCGCACCCAGCCC
>JASGTU010000425.1 GCA_030058085.1 Chloroflexota bacterium | reverse complement strand
CGCCGGCGTTATACAAAATAGCTTCCTCAGCGCGCATGGCCGCGTCCCAACCATCTTCCCTTGTCGCACCGGGGCAGCCGCAGGACTCGTCGCAACCGTCGATGCATAAGCCATGCGTTAACCAGTTTACCGGGAGAACACACCGTGAAACAGCCCATAGACCTTGTCCTGATCGGCGCCGGACAGCGCGGCGCCCTTGCCTATGGCAGCTATGCCCTCGCTCGCCCCGAAGACGCGCGCATCGTCGCCGTCGCCGAGCCGGACCCGGAGCGGCGTAAGCGCGTCGCCGACCAGCACGACATCGACGACGCCATGTGCTTCGCCGATTGGCGCGAACTGACAAGCCGCAGCCAGCTCGCCCGCGGCGCTATCATCGCCACGCAGGACCAAGACCATGTGCCGCCCGCTGTCGCCGCCATGCAGGCTGGCTACGACGTCCTACTCGAAAAGCCCATGGCCCACACCCTCGCCGGTTGCGTGCAGTTGGTGCAGACAGCCGAACACACCGGCAGAATTCTCCAGGTCTGTCACGTACTGCGCTACTCTCCGTTCTGGCGGGCCCTCCACGAAGTCCTGGAATCCGGCAGGCTCGGGGACATCATCACCGTCGAACACCGCGAAAACGTCGCCTTCTGGCACATGGCGCACAGCTTCGTACGCGGCAACTGGCGCAACGCCGCGCTGTCCAGTCCCATGATCCTCGCCAAATGCTGCCATGATCTCGACATCCGGGTCTGGAACCTGTCCTCTCCGGTGCAGCGACTGAGTTCGTTCGGCTCGCTGCGTCACTTCCGCCCCGAAAACGCCGGCCCGGAGATCCCCGACCGCTGTACTGACGGCTGTCCCGTTGAGCAGAGCTGCCCGTTTTCTGCCATCGGCGTCTACCTCGACTTTCGCATCCTGCCGCCGGAGACAGCTCGGCAGTCCGAGAAGGACATGGCTGCCGGCAACCCACCGTCCTGGCCTCTTTCTGTTCTCTCGGCAGAGAACACACATGCCGCCCGCCTCGCCGAGCTACAATCCGGCCCCTATGGCCGTTGCGTCTATCGCTGCGACAATGACGTAGTCGATCACCAGACGGTCAGCATGGAATTGGAGAACGGCACTTCGGTCGTTCTCGTCATGCATGGTCACTCCAACGAAGAACACCGCTCTATGCGCTATGACGGCACACGCGCCACGTTGCGCGCCCGCTTCGGTCATCACTCGGAGATCACCATCCACGACCACGGCACGAATCACATAGAACAGATACCGCTCGACCCGTCGACCAGCGGACACGGCGGCGGTGACCACGGCATCATGGCGGACTTCATCAGGGCTGTGCGCGGTGAGATCGCGCCGCTTACCAGCGCACGCACATCGTTGGAAAGCCACCTGCTCGCCTTCGCCGCCGAGGAAGCTCGCACACACGGGACAATTGTCGACATGCCGGCTTTCCGTACGCGTGCCGACGAGGTCACCCAGGCGCAGTTCTAGAGGCAAACTGGGTCTTCGCTGAATCGCTGTCATTCTGATGAGAGCGTGAGTGAACTGAAGAATCTCGTTGTACCCAGAAGGAAGATGCTTCGCCACACTTAGCGCGACAGTATGTAGCGTCGGTGTACGAATCGCTATCAAGGACTGCCGAAAAACAGGAACGCTTGCCCATGCAGACAGTCGCCTCCGCGCTGGCGGGTTCACTCCACAACGCAGGCATTGACACCATCTTCGGCCTCCCCGGCGGCGAGACCGTCGAGTTTCTTGATGCAATCCGCCGTCGCGACATCCGCTTCATACTGACCCACCACGAGACCGCGGCAGTGTTCATGGCGGACGCCTGGTCGCGCGTCACCGGACGGCCCGGCGTCTGCTTGACGACCCTCGGCCCTGGCGCCGCCAATGCCGTCGCAGGCCTATCCCACGCCTATCTCGACCGCTCGCCCATTCTCATCATCACAGCACAGAAGCCGGACACGCTGCTCCCCGCCTACACACACCAGGTGCTGGACCTACATGCGCTTTATCGACCCATCACCAAGGCGTCGATCAAACTAGACGCAGGCAATGTGCTGTCGGCAGCCCAATATGCCCTGCATCTCGTGCAGTCAGAACGGCCTGGGCCGGTGCATCTTCAATTGAGCAACGAAGACGCCGGCGAGCCAGTCGCGGAGAATCCACCGCCTGCAGTCAAGCCTTCACAACCGGCAGCATCAACCACAACGGCAGCGGCAATTGATCGCGCCCGCTCGATCCTCGCCCGCGCCCATCGCCCGCTCATCCTCGCCGGCCTCGGCCTGGAGCCCGAACGCCCCTACGCCGCGCTGCACGCTCTTGCCGAAGCGGCGCGGGCGCCGGTTGCCGTCACACCCAAGGCCAAAGGCGCCCTGCCCGACAACCACGCTCTTTCCGCCGGCACGGTCGGCCTCACCCGCACGGATCCCATCTACACCCTGATCGACGAGGCGGACTGCCTGATCGCCGTCGGTTTCGACGTCGTCGAACTCGTCAAGCCGTGGAAGCATCCCGCGCCGCTGATCTGGGCGGCGACTTGGCCGAATCACGATCCGGTCATCTCCGCTGCCGTGGAGATCGTCGGCAGCCTGCCCGATGCGCTTACTGCACTCGCCCAAGGACCGTTTAACGTTGCGCCGGATTGGGGTTCGGCGCGTGTAGCGAGCTTTCACAACGCCACGCGCCCGCAGCCCCTTCCCGAACCGGCGCCGGGCAGGCTGCTGCCCCAGACAGTGTTGGCCGCGCTACGCCGGTACGCCCCCGCAGACGCCTTCCTTGCCGTCGACGTTGGTTCGCACAAGATCTTCAGTTCGCTGCAATGGCCCGCATTCATGTCCAACCGCTTCTTGGTCTCGAACGGCCTGTCCTGCATGGGGTATGCCCTGCCTGCGGCGATCGGCGCCGCCCTGGCCGCGCCCGGAACGCATGCGCTGTGTCTCACTGGCGACGCCGGCTTAGCGATGACGCTGGGCGAGCTAGGCGTACTGTCTCGCTGCGATCTGCCGGTCACCGTTATCGTCTTGAACGACGGGGCCATCGACCTCATTCGTTCGCACCAGAGGCGCGTCGGCAAACCGGTTTATGCCACCGAATTTGCACCGCCCGACTTCACACATATCGCTAAGGCTTTCGGTCTGCCCGCACAACGCGTCTCGGACGAAGCGCAACTCGAAGCCGCGCTGCAAGATCAACTGGCACGCACCCGGCCCGCCCTAATCGAAGTCATGCTCGACCCGGCGAGCTACCCGACAACGCCTAGCTAAGACATCCCATCGTCCGTCATTTCCGCGACCGATCCTGCTCTCGAAGGAGGCACACAATGCGGCTAGAAGGCAAAGTAGCGCTTGTCACCGGTGGCGGCGGCGGCATCGGACGCGCCATCGCCATCGCTCTCGCCACCGCCGGCGCGCAGGTCGTCATATCCGGCCGGCGTATTGAGGCGCTCGAAGAAACGGCTGCAGCCGTCAAGACCGATCCGCCTATCCGTTACTTCGTAGCCGACATAATCGACCGCGTCCAAGTCAACAAACTGATCGCCTGGACGCGCAGCCAGTGCGGACCGATTGACATTCTCGTCAACAACGCCGGAATCAACATTCCAGACCGCAGCCTGGCAACCCTCACGCCGGAAAACTGGGACCGCCTCATGCAGGTCAATGCCAGCGGCGCCTTCTATCTCGTGCATGCCGCGCTACCGGCCATGCGCGCCCGGCGCAACGGGTTGATCATCAACATCTCTTCGATGGCGGGCGTGCGCGCCAGCGTCGTCAGCGGCGCCGC
>JASGTU010000424.1 GCA_030058085.1 Chloroflexota bacterium | reverse complement strand
AGACGGCGCAGCGCCCCGTCATCTGCCCGCGTCTGTCCGCTGCGCTGCGCCGCGCCATGCCCGATGCGGTGGACGTGGTCTATTTGGGCATGGATGGCCCGCGGCGAGAAACTGCCGCCGAGGCGCGCATGTATGCCCAATGGGGAGCAGACGTCGCCGGCTATAATCTGGTTCCCGAAGCGGCTCTGGCGCAGGAGGCCGGCCTCTGCTATGCCGGCTTGGTGACCGTCGCCGAGATCGGCGCGGACCGCGCCCAGCCGGACCCGCACGGCGAGGTGCGCGCTGCGCTCGGCGCGGCGTTGGCCGCGTTGCCCGACTTTCTGAATGAAGTCAGCCCGGCAGGCGAGTGCGTGTGCCGTGCGCCGTTACTTTAGTCCCCCGAATCGTTTAGTGGTTTGATCGCCAAATACGTGCTGTGTCATGCTGAGTAGCCCAAGACTTGCGTCCCAAGAAAGGCAAGAAGGCGAAAAAACCATTTTGTTCACGATAGGTGCATACTATGACGAAAACTCACGGCTTCGAGCTGGTGCGCGAGGCGTCTGTGCCGGAACTGAACACGCTGGCGCGCCTCTACCGCCACTATGGCAACGGCGCGGAACTGCTTTCGCTGCAAAACGACGACGAGAATAAGGTGTTCGGCGTTTCCTTCCGCACGCCGCCGCAGGATTCGACCGGCATCGCACACATCTTGGAGCACGCCGTGCTGGGCGGGTCGGCCAAGTACCCGCTCAAAGAGCCGTTTGTGCAACTGCTCAAGGGTTCGCTCAAGACTTTCCTCAACGCCATGACCTACCCGGACCGCACCGTCTATCCCGTGGCGAGCCAGAACTTGCAGGACTTCTACAATCTGGTGGACGTGTACCTGGATGCGGTCTTCTTCCCGTTAATCACGCCGCAGCATCTGGCGCAGGAGGGCTGGCGCTACGATCTGGACGGTGAGGACGCGCCGCTGGTCTATAAGGGCGTCGTCTTCAACGAGATGAAAGGCGCGTACTCGTCGCCCGACAACCTGCTCTACCGGCTCAGCCAGCAGGCGCTCTTCCCCGACAACGCCTACGGCTATGATTCTGGCGGCGACCCTGCGGTCATCCCGCAACTCACCTACGAGCAGTTCAAGGCTTTCCACGAGCAGCGCTACCACCCGTCCAACGCGTTTTTCTACTTCTATGGCGATGACCCGGAGGAAGAACGGCTGCGCATCGTCGACGCGGCGCTGCGACCGTTCAGCCGCGGGCCGGCGGACAGCGGCGTGACGCTGCAGTCCCGCTTCGCACAGCCGCGGCGCGTGGTGCGCGGCTATGATACGGCGGACGACGGCGCGGGCGCGAGCGGAAAGCGCGGCATGGTGCAGATGCGCTGGCTGCTGCCCGAGGCCGTGGACGAAGAACTGATGATGGGTTTGAGCCTGCTCTCGCATGCGCTGGTCGGGACGCAGGCCTCGCCGCTGCGCAAGCGGCTGATCGACTCGGGGCTGGGCGAGGACCTCACCGGCAGCGGGCTGAGCACGTCGCTGCGCCAGATGACGTTCGGCGTGGGCATGAAGGGGATTGACCCGGACAAGGCGGATGAGGTGGAGGCGCTGATCCTCGCTACGCTGGACGAACTGAGCCGCGAGGGCGTCGAGTCCGGCATGGTCGAAGCGTCGTACAATACGCTGGAGTTCAGCCTGCGCGAGAACAACACCGGCTCCTACCCGCGCGGGCTTAGCCTGATGATGCGCGCGCTGCACGGCTGGCTCTACCTCGGCGATCCGATCCGTCCGCTCGGTTTCGAGGGGCCGCTGGCTGCGGTGCGCCGCCATCTCGATGAAGACCCCGCCTATTTGCGCGAGTTGATTGGCGTGCATCTGGCGGAAAATCCCCACCGGGCGACGGTGATTCTGCGCCCGGAGCCCGGCCTGCACCAGCGCATGGAGGAGGCGGAACGGCAGAAACTGGAGGAAGTGCGCCGCACCCTAGACGCTGAAGCCGTGCAGGCTATCATGGAGCAGAGCCGCGAGTTGCAGCGCCGTCAGGAAGCGCCGGACCGGCCTGAAGACTTGGCGCGGCTGCCTTCGCTCGGCTTGGATGACCTGGACCGGCAGGTCAAGACGATCCCTATCGAGGAAGAGACGCTGCACGACAGCCGCCTGTTCTATCATGACCTCTTCACCAACGGCATCGTCTACCTTGACTTGGGCTTCGACCTGCACGGCGTGCCCGCGGAGCTGCTGCCCTATGCCAAGCTTTTTGGCCGCGCTTTGGTGGAGATGGGCACGGAGACCGAGGATTACACGGCGCTGTCGCAGCGCATTGGCCGCACGACGGGCGGCATCTACCCCTCTACCTGGCTGTCGCCCATGCGCGATAATCCCGAAGGCGCGGCGCGTCTCTTTGTGCATGCCAAGGCCGCCGTTCCCCGCGCCGAGGAGATGCTCGCCATCCTGAATGACATCCTCCTCACCGTCAAGCTGGACGATCCGTCGCGCTTCCGCCAGATCGTGCTGCGCGCCAAGGCGGGCATGGAGTCCGGCCTGGTTCCCGGCGGGCATTCGGTGGTGCAGAGCAGGATGCTAGCCGCGTACAGCAAGGCGGGCTGGGCCGCGGAGCAGATCGGCGGCGTCAGCTACTTGCAGTTTCTGCGCCGGCTGATAGACGAGATCGACAACGAATGGGACGCGGTGCTGGCGCGGCTGGAGCAGGTGCGCAGCATCCTCGTCAACCGCGCGGGCATGGTCGCCAATGTGACGCTGGACGCGGCCAACTGGCGTGAGTTCCGGGGCGCGCTGGCGAGTTTCGTCGCCGGGCTGCCAAGCGCGAGCGCGCCGCCCGCAGACTGGAGCCCCCCGCTCGACGGGCGCGACGAAGGGCTGACGTTGCCCTCACAGGTGAACTTCGTGGGCAAGAGCGCAGACCTATTCGGGGCGGGCTACACGCCGCACGGCTCCATCAGCGTAATCACCAACGTGGTGCGCACCGGGTGGCTGTGGGATAAGGTGCGCGCCCAGGGCGGCGCCTATGGTGCATTCTGCCGCTTTGGCCGCCATTCGGGCGTCTTCAGCTTCTCATCCTATCGCGACCCGAACCTGCTGCGTACGCTGGACGTGTATGATGAGACGGCGGCGTTTTTGCGCAGCGCCGACCTCAGCCAGGACGAACTGGTCAAGAGCATTATCGGCGCTATCGGCGCGCTGGATGCATATCAACTGCCCGACGCCAAGGGCTACACGTCGATGGTGCGCCGGCTGCTGGGCGAATCGGACGAGGAGCGCCAGCAGTACCGGGACGAGGTGCTCGGGACGACGCTCGCGGATATCCGCAGCTTTGCCGATGTGCTGGAGGCAGGGACGCGCGCGGGTCGCATCGTCGTTTTGGGCGGCGAGGAGGCCGTGAACCGCGCCTCGGCGGAGCGCGGTCTCGGCCTCGAAATTGTGCGGGTACTGTAGGGGGCGTAACGGCCCGGCGGCAGAGAAGCCGGCGCTATAAAAATCTTCAGTTCGCTAACGCTCGCTTTCGAATGACAGACACATGGCGAATACGCCGAAAATCCGCGTAACTTGCGGCGGGTATGCGATCTCAGGACTCGCCGACTTCCGTGTCGCCGCCCTGCATGCGCCAGCGGGTGATGCCGCCTGTTAGGTTATGGGCGTCGAACCCCTGCTCGTTGAGGTAGGCCGTCACCGCGTAAGAGCGGTTGCCGTGTGCGCACATCACCACGATGGGACGGTCTTTGGGCAGATCGTCGAGGCGGTCGGGCAGCGAGTTCATGGGGATGTGCAGCGCGCCGGGCATGCGCACCTGCCGCCACTCGAACGGCTCGCGGATGTCCAGCACAAGCGGCGCCGGCTCGACGGCGAGGGCTGCCTCTAGATAAGCCGTGTCCATCTCCGGCACGTCCGGCTCCGGCTCATAGAGATGCGCCATGTTGTCATGCGCTTCGAGGTCGGGCGCCGGGCCGGTCCTCGCGCCTCCCACTATCTTCATGAGCATTTCCCATATCCCCATTTGATCCTCTCCTCTTCGGCGGCGCTATCTTCGACGCCGGGTATGTGTGGCGGTTGTCGTCGCTGTGCACGAATCAGCAAGTTTCGCAGCATAATCGTATCGCAGACCACTAGCCAAATCGAGCGAGCCTCTGTTATACTGCGAGCGACAATGCTCAGGAGGCCACGGTGAACGCAAGCTGGAGCAGGAACGCCTTCGTCTATCTGCTGATTTTGGTGGCAGGCGCGGCGCTCTTTTTCAACATCTACAAACCGGACCAAGCGCCGCAGCAGATCAGCCTCAGCCAGTTGGCTACGGCGCTCAAGTCGGGGCAGGTTCAGGAGATCGTCGTCAAGGGCGCCGAGGTCGAGGTGATCCAGGATGCCGCGCAGCCGCCGGTGGTCACACGCCGCGAGGAGAACACACCCCTCACGGAGACGTTGATCGGGCTGGGCGTCGAAAGCGCGCAGCTTGCCAGGGTCAAGATCAGCTATGAGGCGCCGGGCAACACCGGCAATTGGCTGGCGCTGCTGGTCAACTTGCTGCCCATCCTCTTCATCGCCGGCCTTTTCTTCATCCTCTTCCGCCAGACTCAGGGCAGCAACAACCAGGCTATGTCGTTCGGCAAGAGCCGCGCCCGCCTCTTTACGGGCGATAAGCCCACCGTCACATTTGACGATGTTGCCGGCTCGGACGAGGCGAAGCAGGAGCTTGAAGAGATCGTGGAGTTCCTCAAGGAGCCGCAGAAGTTCGCCGCGCTCGGCGCGCGCATCCCCAAAGGCGTGCTGCTCGTCGGCCCGCCCGGCACCGGCAAGACGCTCATGGCGAAAGCCGTCTCCGGCGAGGCCGGCGTGCCCTTCTTTAGCATCTCCGGCTCCGAGTTCGTGGAGATGTTCGTCGGCGTGGGCGCCAGCCGCGTGCGCGACCTGTTTGAGCAGGCCAAGCGCAACAGCCCGTGCATCATCTTCATCGACGAGATCGATGCGGTGGGACGTTACCGCGGCACCGGCTTGGGCGGCTCGCACGACGAGCGCGAGCAGACGCTCAACCAGATCCTCGTGGAGATGGACGGCTTCGGCACCGATACCAACGTCATCCTCATCGCCGCCACCAACCGGCCCGACATCCTCGACCCGGCGCTGCTGCGTCCCGGTCGCTTCGACCGCCGCGTGACGATGGACCGACCGGACGTTAAGGGGCGCATGGCCATCCTGAACGTGCACGTGCGCGGCAAACCCGTCGCGCCGGACGTGGACCTGGAGGCCATTGCCAAGCAGACGCCCGGCTTTGTGGGGGCCGACCTGGAGAACGTGGTCAACGAGGCCGCCATCCTCGCCGCACGGCGCAATAAGCGCGCCATCGGCATGGCGGAACTGCAAGAGGCCGTGGAGCGCATCGGCATGGGCGGGCCGGAACGTCGTAGCCGCCTGATCTCGGCGCGCGACAAGGAGGTCATCGCCTACCACGAGGCGGGTCACGCCATCGTGGCGCGCATGGTCGAACACTCGGACCCCATTCAGAAGATCACGATTGTGCCCAGAGGCGGGGCGGGCGGCTATGTGTGGCGCGTATCGGATCGGGACCGCGTGCTGGTGGCTCGCTCCTATTACCTGGACAGCATCGCCGTGGCGCTAGGCGGGCGCGTGGCGGAGGAGTTGATCTTTGGCGACGTGTCCAATGGCGCCAGCCAGGACATCCAGCAGTTGACAAGCACCGCGCGCGCGATGGTGACGCGCTTCGGCATGAGCGAGAAGATGGGGCCGCTCCAGTTCGGTCAGCAGGACGAGATGGTCTTTTTGGGGCGTGAACTGGCCGAGCAGCGCGATTATAGCGAAGAGGTCGCCGAACTGATCGACGACGAGGTGCGCCAGATCGTCGACGAGGCGTATCAGCGTGTACGCAAGATGTTGGGGACGAATTTGGATCTGCTGCACACTGTGGCGCGGGCGCTGCTCGACCGAGAAACGCTGAGCCATGATGAGTTCGAAGAGGTATTCCAGGCGGCTTAGCGGTACACTGTTCATTCAGATGATCGAGGCCGGCGCTTAATTGAGCCGGCCTTTTGTTTGCCGGCACATTGGCGTACAACCGTAAGCGCAGGTTCGTGTCATCGCCTTGCACGTCGAGAACGCCCGGCTAGAGGCGATTGGCGGTTTGCTGCGCAGGACAAAGCGAAGGCCCGCCCCACATCGGGGACGGGCCTTCGTTCTACCTAAGTGATTAGGCCTAAGCGATTAGGCCTAATCGCTTAGGCGAACCGCGCCGATCTCACCGCACGACAATCGGCATGTAGATGAAGAGATCGTCGCCAGCCGGTTCAGTCCTCATATAGATGACTCTGGCGGTGTGGGCGTTGGCCGGCATGGTCAGGCTGTTCGTGGCAGCCGTGCTGGTATCGTCGTCCGTGCCCTCCCAGCGGTCGATCTCCCAGTCGCTCG
>JASGTU010000423.1 GCA_030058085.1 Chloroflexota bacterium | reverse complement strand
TGCCCATTCCGGACAGCCATCGCGACCGGCTAGCCGGCGTCCCGCGACCGTTCATCGACTGCATCAAGCACGACACAGAGCCCGACGTCACCGCCGATGACGGGCGGACGTCGGTGGAGATGGTCCTTGGCGCTTACCAGTCGGCGCGCGAAGGCCGGCGCGTTGAATTCCCGCTGCCAGCAACACCATAAGCCGCTGCCGCAAAGACAAAGCCCCTGGGGCCGGCTCGCCCCAATGCACCTATACCCTATAGTCCGAACAAGGAGACCCACCTAATATGCCCGCACGCAGAGGGCGGAAACGCCCCAACATCATCTTACTCGGCATCGATTCGCTGCGCCGCGACCACATGAGTTGTTACGGCTACAAGCGACTCACAACCCCTCACATCGACCGCTTCGCCCAGGACGGCGTTCTCTTCGAGCAGACATTCTGCCCCTTTGTCCCGACCACCAGCGCCTATGCCTCTATGCTCACGGGCATGGACGTCTTCTCAACGCAGGTCGTCGCCCTTCGCCACAAGGGCCCCATGCGCTCCGAAGTCACAACCCTGGCAGAATTGCTGAGCGAGGAAGGCTACAATACGACCTGCGTCGGCTTCAGCGGCAACCCCAGCTCACGCGGTTTCGACAAGTATCTCGACTATGCCGGGTGGGGAAGCTGGAACGAAGGACGCAGCCCCAAAGCGCAAAACCTCAACGAAGTCGCTATCCCTGAATTGGAGCGCCTAGCCAAGCGCCGCAAGCCCTTCTTCCTCTTCCTGCGCCACATGGATCCCCACTCCCCCTACCTGCCGCCCGAACCATATGAGCGCATGTTCTACCACGGCAACGAGTGCGACCCGAAGAACCGCTCGATGGATCCGGTGATGTCGTTCAAGCCTTTCCGCGACTACTTCGCCACCTGGATGCCGCCCGGCATCACCGACAAGGACTACGTCATCGCCCAGTACGACGGCGCCGTCGCCTACATGGATGCCGCCATCCAGTCCATATTCACCGCCGTCGACAGCCTCGGCCTTGCCGAGAACACCATCGTCGTGGTCAACGGCGATCACGGCGAGACGCTCTACGACCACGAGTGCTACTTCGACCATCATGGACTCTATGAGCCGACGCTGATCGTGCCGCTCATCATCCGCTACCCAGGTCGCCTTCCCGCAGGCAAACGCGTGCCCGGCTACAACCAACACAAGGACCTTGTCCCAACCCTGCTTGAGTTGGCCGAGATCGAAAGCGATATCCAGTTCGACGGGCGCAGCCTACTGCCCATGGTGCGCGACGAAATAGCATCGCACGAGAGCGAGTTCTACATTACCGAATGCACCTGGATGCGCAAACACGGCTGGCGCACGCCCCACTGGAAGCTAATCATCGCCCTCGAACCTGACTTCCACTTCAAGCCCGAAGTCGAGTTGTACAACCTAGTCGAAGATCCGGAGGAGTCGGTGAACCTGGCTGAGAGCCGGCCTGATGTCGTCGAGCTGCTTCGCGCCCGTATGGAGGCATGGATTGCCCAGCGCGAGGCGGAGACAGGGCTGCCCAATCCCATCTACGATCAGGGAGACTGGCACGGCCATGCCGGCGTTGGCTCGTTTACGTCTTCGCAACAAGCCTATGATACGCTTCATATCGGCGACCCCAACCAGGCCGCGCGCCTCCAGGCCAAATCGCGCAGCTAGTGCGCTGCCAGAGGCGATATGAGCCGGATTCAGTTCATAGGAAATAGAAGGCTGCGATGACGTTACTCACCATCATTGGCCGCGGGCATTCTGGCACCCGTGCCATGTCCCATACGCTCTATGCCAGCGGCGTTTTCATGGGCACCTGCCTCAACCGCTCCGGAGATATGATCCCGCCGGGCGATATGTACGAGGCCTGCCGCGTGATGGCGCGCTATGTGCAGTGGAAAGGTGATCTGGAGTGGGACTTCTCCAATCTGCACGACATGGAAATCCCCGAAGAATTCACGCGTCTCGTCCGCTCCTACCTTCGCAGCGTACTCGCCGAACACGAGCGCTACCCGGACCGGCTGGCGGGCTGGAAGATTCCGGAGACCACACTCGTCTACCCTTGGATCGTGCGCATGTTCCCCGATATGAAGTACATCTTCTGGATTCGGGACCCGCGCGATTCCATCCTCGCCAGCCATAAGACGGACGATCTAGCCGACTTCGGCGTCCCCTACCCGCCCACAGACGACATCCGATTAAGTCGCGCCATCTCGTGGAAGTACCAATACGATATCGTCAAAGCGACGCCTAAGCCCCAGAATTGGATCGAAGTGCGCTTCGAGGACTTCGTGACCAACCAAGAGACCACCCTGCAACGTTTGGAGGAGTACCTCGGCATCAAGCTAGGGCGTATCATCGTTCGTCCCGATTCGATCCAACGCTGGAAAAACGACCCTGGCCCCTACGACTTCAGTTTCCTAGAGCCCGCCATGCGGGAGTTCAGATACATTTAGACAGACGGGAGCATACACCATGAAACTCGGCGCCAACTCAGTTCTATTCGGCGGGTACGACCTGGAAACCGCCTTCAAGTACATCGCCATGTCCGGCTACGACGGCATCGAAATCTCTGCCATCGACGGCATGAGTCAGCATCTCGCACTCGACAACTGGCGTGAGACAGCGCCCAAGATTCGCAGTCTCGCCCAAACCTACAGCCTTGAACTTCTCGCAATGGAGCAGCCTTCGCGCGACAAGGCCAAGATGGAACAGGCGATGCAGGCCGCGGTCGAGGCCGGCATTCCCGTTATCAACTGCGGCCCGGGCGGCGAGACAGGCGATGAAGACAGCTTGCAGCAAACCATCGACGAACTGGGAGAACTGGCTGAGATGGCCGAACGCTACGGCGTAACGCTCTGCGTAAAGGCGCATGTGGGCCGCGCCATCTACAACACGCCCACCACGCTCAAAGTAATGGAAGGCATCTCCTCCCCGGCTTTCGGCATCGACATGGATCCTTCTCATATCTATCGCGCCGGCGAAAACCCCGTCGAGGCTATCGCAGCCGTCATCTCGCGCGTCAAGCACGTTCACATTCGCGACTGCAAAGGCCGCCAGCAAGGCCCCGGCAAACCGGAGATGCAGGCCAACGGCCGCGGCGATATCGACCTTGTCGGCTACGTGCGCGTCCTCCATGAAAACGGCTACGAGGGCCCGCTGGACTTGGAGATCATCGGCGCCAAGGACTATGCCGTGGATCAATGCATCGTCATTGCAGCAGAGGCGCGCGGCCACATGCAGGCCTGCCTGCAGGCGTGCGGCGCACGCTGACCGGCGCCGCACGCTTTCCCGTATGAATGCCGGGCCGCCCCTTACTTTCCAACGCTTACGTCAGGACGCCTCAGCCACATGGCTGAGGCGTCGACATTTCCGCCGCCAATTACGTACGCCGGCTACTCCTAAGTTGATTCCCGGAATCGGCTTGGCTCTGCCGTTCTCACCATCCTCCGCCGCAACACCCGCCCCGCGCGCCGTGGCGCGGCGCTTGACAAGCCAGGCGTCGACGGCTAAACTACTTCGCAGATGAAACTGTCCTGAACGCCAACCCTTCTCCGCTTTGTGGTGCGCCCGACAATGGCAGCCAAAACCGCTGTTCCTAACGAACTTGTCGATCACCTGCTTGATTTCATCATGGTATTGTCCGACACGTTACGCCGTGTTGGACATGCCTACGAAGTCTCTGCCGACCTCAACGCACAGGAACTGCTCGTCCTCTTGACCCTCTCAACCAATGGGCTGATGATGGTCAAGGACATCACGGAAAGAATCCCCGGCGTCAGCCCGAGCACCCTGACGCGCATACTCGACCGGCTCGAGGCCAATGGCATGGTCGCGCGCACGCTCAACCCAATGGACCGGCGCAGCTTTCGCGTAAAGCTCACTGAGCGCGGGGCCAAGACGGTGGGCGCCTACCAGGCGCAACTCGAGTCACTCGCCGTCTCAATGCTGGAACCCCTCTCTCCAGCAGAGCGAATGATGCTATCTGAACTACACGCCACGATGGCCGCCAGCATAGGACAGGCCTCCGTCCGGCGCGCTTCATAACCCTCTCGCTCCATCCCAGCGCCCAAACCCAGCCACTAAGCGTTCGTTTCAGGCAGCTGTCGCGCCAGATTGACGACAATCCTATTTCAGAATATTGCCGTTTTCATATATTATTGATTACATACTATATTAAATTACTACTTTAACGATTAGAGATTATCTTGGGTGCAAAAAGAAACTTCGGGCGTCCGTCGCTCCGAAGCTTCTTTTCTGTCAGGCTTCTATCGGTACAACTGTCTGTTCAGCAGCCCATTCCAGGTCGCCTCACTGCCGGCTCACCATTCAGGTAATGATTCCTTGCACCCCACATCGGCCATCAGTTTGCGCAGCGTTTCCGCCGCATAGGTCATCCCCTCTACCCCACTGAAGCCGCTGCTGTGCCCGGCGATGGCAAGATGCGGTTCCAACGCCAGCATGCCCTGATACCCAACATCACGCAGCCGTGCGAGCAGTAGACCGACCTCGCCGTCGCCCTCCCCCGCCGCACGTACGTCGCCGCTGTCCAGCACGGCGTCTTTGACGTGGACATGCGCCACATATCCTCCCAACAAAGGCCAGCCACGGGTCGTCGCGTTAGCCTCATCAACCTGGACAAAGTTAGCCGGATCCCATGCAAAGCGCAAACTTGGACTGTCAACCGCTTTCAGCAAAGCCTGACAGCGAGCGATCGTATCGCCGACGATCTCCTTCTCATTCTCCAGCAGCAGCGTGAAACCTTCGCTCTCCGCCAGCTTTGCGAGCGCCGCCAACCGTTCAGCTGAAGCGCCGACATAGCTGTCATAATTCGTATTCGTCGTCGTATCCGGCGGGTAGAACGAGAACACGCGCACGATCCGCGTCCCGACAGTATCCGCTATTCGGAAAATCCGCAGCAGGTTATCCAACTCGTTATCTATCGAATCCGTCAATGCGGATTTTCCCACAGGGCTGCCGATCGCACTGACGCGGATGCCTGCCTCACGACAGCTATGGGCTACACGCTGCGCCTCGTCTTCGTCGAGCGCAAGCACGTTCTTTCCCCATACGCCGCGCAATTCAAGATAACCGATCTCGAGCTTGCGCAGCAGCGCCAGCTGATCCGACAAATCGTCGGCAATCTCATCGCCAAAGGCGCTCAACGCGAATTCTGCAGTCATGTCCCCTCCTTCACTTGCCCGCTGCTCGCAGGCCGGCCAATAGCTCGGAGTACGCGCCTCGGTCCAACGGTAGACTCACGGGCTGCAGCGTATGCCCCGAGAGAATCATTGCATTTGCCAGTTCCAGCGACATGCGCCCATCTCGACCGTCGGTGCGAGGCGCGACGCCAGTCCAGATGGCGTTATGCAAGTCGCGATACACCGCGGCATGATCGCCCTTGCCCTCTGGGATGCGCACGTCGACTTCTTCCATTGCCGGCGCAGCATACATGCCTGGGTGGTTCGCAATGTGATCGCGCAAGTCCGTCTCGAACCGGTCGAAGCGTAGCGTCCCATTCTCTTCGATCTGGATGCGCCCGCCCGTACCGACGATCTCCATCCGGCGTGGCCCTGCTTCTGCCGTGCTGAAGTAGATCGTCCCCAACGCGCCGCTTTCATATTCGACCATCGCCAGGAGCGTATCCTCCGTCTCGATGGCGTGACGCATCGTCTTCGTCCATGCCACCACCTGTTTTGGCATGCCCGCCAAGTGGCAGAGCAGGTCAAGCCCGTGCGGAGCCTGATTGAGCAACACGCCGCCGCCCTCGCCCCGCCACGTGCCACGCCAACCCGCGCTGCGGTAATACGCAGCCGGACGCATCCACGGCTCCACCAGTTCAACGCGATGCAGTTCGCCGAGCGCGCCGCTGCGAATCAGTTCACGCGCCGCCACGATCTCCGGACGGAACCGCTGCTGGAAGTTCACCGCCAATATGCGTCCGTTGCGCTCGGCAGCCTCGATCATGGCGTCAGCCTCAACCGCTTCGACGGCCATCGGCTTTTCCACCAAAACGTGGCTGCCCGCGTTCAATGCGTCGATGGTAATGGCCGCATGATACGGGTGCGGCGTTAGCACCACCGTGACATCAGGCGCCGCTTCTTCCAACAATCGGCGGTGATCGCTATAGTATGGGCAGCCGAATTCGTCAGCTCGCGCCCGCCCTATGATATCGTTCACATCGCACACGCCAACTACCTGTACGGCTGGCAGGTCCAATCCCAACCGGTGCGCGCTGAGGATGCTCGCCCCCACACCGACAATTGCATGGCGCAGGACGGGCCCGTTCCCCGCTTGCTCTTCGCTCTCAATCATCAAGGACTCTCCACGACTTCGCTGGAAGGTTTGTACTAGAGACCAA
>JASGTU010000422.1 GCA_030058085.1 Chloroflexota bacterium | reverse complement strand
ATCGACTGGGGCGGGCTGATGGCGGCTGCGGTGGTGATTACGCTGCCCGTGCTGGCGCTGGCGATCATCACCCAGCGCTACGTGATCCGCGGCCTGACGGCCGGCGCGGTCAAAGGCTAGCGGCGGGTCTGTCGAAGAGCAAGGGAGATGTCCGCCAAGATAGAGCGGTTCCGCGGAGAATATCTCCTGAATCCGGCATCAAGTAGGACGGGTGGGATTCGAACCCACACGGGTATTACCCCGGCGGATTTTAAGTCCGCTGCGTCTGCCGTTCCGCCACCGTCCCGGCTATGACGCAATATACGGCATCCATATCGGCGCAGACTACTACATGTTGTGTTCTGTTCGGAAGAGTGAAATCCAGAAGTCCGTTAGGGCTCAGTGTGTCTTTCACGTAGCCCCTGTGACGCAATCAAAACGCTCACCGGTCTGTCCCGATGGGCGTGAAGGGCATGGTATACTGCTCCCAACCTGCCGATGCTGACCCATCGGTACGGCCAGCCTGCGTGGGGTGTCGTCAGCACCCCCCGCAGGCGTTTCTTAACTCTATTTTACCTCAGAGTACACCGTCTCCCAACTGCAGAAAACGCACTTCCGAGGTCGATACGGACGCTGCTACCGCATTGGCGTGTCGTTTAGTCTGCTGGGCTCGGGCCGCCGGCATCCTCCTGCGCGCCGTACTTCATCTGCTCCATTGTCCATTCCATCTACTCCAGAAACTCCTCTAGTGCCCCGGCACGTGTCAGGTCGGTCAACTTGATGCTTGGTAACCTGTCGGCATCGGTGTCCGGCAAAGCCGTTTCTAAGGCGTTGTTGATTCTATGCAGTAGCTCAAGTCGCTGTGTGTCATCAAGGGACTCGCGCGACTTCATATACTGGAATCGCACACTCACCCGTGCGTATGTGAAGACGCAGAACAGTTGATGCCTTCTGTCGCCAAGTTCGAGCAAGGGCATGAAAGCGCCGTCCCGCGCTCCGCTTCCCCACCAAATGTGGAGACTGTGCCTTTTTCCCCATTCAAGCAATCTACGCGCAATCTCCACCTCTGCACTAGATGCCTGGCTGGAGAGCACCTTGAAGAACAGCGCCTCATCCCACTGTCGAGTGTCACGCTTGCCGGCTGCCTTGTGCTGCTGTGTTTGAGTAGTCTGGCCGATGACCCGTGGTACCAGAGTCTGCAGACTTTCGCCAATATACTGCTTCACCTCCACAGCGAGCACCTCGGTTTCCGACATCTGTTTGTTGAGGAACTCTGCGATTCGGTGCAGTTGGAACGGTATCTCGTCGGCGACAAACAGCATGCGGATTCGTCCGGCCTGAAGATTCGTCTTGACCTGCTGCCAATACTCTTCGGGGTCCGTCCGAACGTCCGTCTCAGAACCGAGGAACGAAGCCAGGATTTCCTCGGGCTCAGCACCGGTCATCTGGCATCTTGCTTCGAAACGGGCACGCAGATTCTCGACCGGCCAATAGCTCACGGCATAGGCAGCATACTCGAACATTTGACCGACGACCTCGCGACGAATGCGCGTAACGGTGCTACGCTTGACCTCGACCAGCGTGGGAATGCCGTCCTGGTCCAGGAACAGATGGTCAAGCGAGAGTTGGTTCCCGCCGCCTTCCTCCCAGGGAATGCCCATCCCCTGCCCAACGAGACGCCAGCGACGTGGATTCTCTTCGTTCATCTGTCCACCGGCTAGCAGGTGGAGATACTCAGCCAGCAAACTCTGCAAAACTTTCGAGTCGTGCTGCTAGGCTGTCAGTTTCACCAGCCTGCCGTAATTCTGCCGTAGATATGTCGTGCTTCCACAGCATTTCCTCGTGTTGTCTTTCTTCTCAGTCGATACCGAACTTACGGATTGTCATCAGGGAATATCATCATGCCGTAGACCTCGTCACCTATCACATTGTATACTACATCGAATGTGCCCGGGTCTGAATGTGTCCACCAGTTCGGGGAGAACCGCCCCTTGAGAGACTCACTGAAATAGACATCTGCAATCAAGCCGATATCTCCGTAAGGATTGTACCTTCGCACGAAGACGCTGTCCGCTGGTATGAGCGCGCTGCTTTCGACTTCTGCGTCTGCCAGTGAGACTGGCTCACGGTATTGGTGGTCGATGAGATAGACATTCCCCTCAATGAATGTCACCGCCCAATTGCTGTCGTAGGGAATGCCAGAGGGAATGTAGCCTAGACTATCAGCGTCTGTCACCACATGATCCTCATCCCAAACGGACTGGGACAAGCCAAGACCACCAGAACTGAATGCTGGCAAAGGCGCGGGCTTCGCGGTAGCTGTAGAAGTTGGAAGCGGTGTGGCCGTCGGTTTTGGGGTCTGTGTTGCCGTTGCTTCCGGCGTGTCGACCTCTTGCACGGCGGCTGAGGGCACTTCGCCGGTCACGCCGTCGACGAGGAATGCGGCAATCCACGTACCGTCCTCTAGTTGATACCAGTCCTGCGTATCGTTGGTCCCGACTAGAGTGACAACGGTTCCTTTGGAGACTTGGCCGACTACCTGATAGTTGGTCCCTGGGCCGCCGCGCACGTTGGCGTTCCTGTTCACCGTCCCTTCCGCCCCTGCGGGCAGGGGAGCGGATGCTGCAGCCACCTCAGATGTGACGAGGTCTGAGAACAAGCGCACTATCGGCCCAACCTCTGCCGCAACACCTTCCGCCGCCGTGACGTCTACGCTTAATGAGTCTGTCAGCAGGACGTCGCCGGAGATTACTGTTTTGGAGGTGATTTGCAGGACCAAGGTTGTGCTGACCACTGATGTCTCGCCATTGGGCAACTTGACCTCAACCTCGACCACTACGGGCGCTCGATAGACAGCTTGAGCTTCCATCGGAGGCAGAGAGCTTTGGCCGAACACGGATAGCACCGAAAACAATATGGCGGCGACGGCAATCGCCAGAGATGTTGTAGTTATGCGCCTCATCGTCTGTATCTCCCTTTTACGAGTCGGGGACGTGTTCTAGTCGGGACACGCTGATACGAACAACGCCAGTCGCACTCTCTTTCCGAGCCGCTTCATCCCCAGCTCCCCAGAGAGATGGCCGAGTGCCCTACACCTCACACACTTCAGCCAATTCGTCCAGGAACGTTTCCCTCAGATAGCGGCTGTAAGGGCCGACCTCTTTCACCTTGTCCTGCAACGTAGAGAACGAGATGTAGCGGCAGACATTCGCCAGTGGCGTGGGTGGCCTTGCGAACGTCGGCCGGTTGACCTCCTGAAACACCTTGTCCCTGCGTTCGTCGGGCGCAACCAAGTATAGAGGGATGTTGAGGTTGGGCTGCATCGCCACCAGGTCGGACATGCGCAGGAGGCCAGAGTATATTGACGTGGTGCTCTCAATCTCAAACGCTGCCACGATGGCGTTACCCTTGAGCCACAGGACATCGATGTACTCAATCGTTCTCGTCGTCGCTTCGTCAAACTGCCTAGGCAGCGCATCTTTGAACTTGAACATATCCGACAGCGGACGATTGCCCCGGATGCGGTTGCGGTCGTTACGGGCAACCCACACGTCGAATCCCATATCGGCGCCAAGCCGCAGCAGCAAGTACTGAATCTCCGTATGAATGGAGACCTCGACGTCCTCCGCCGGCTCAGGCGTGGGCTGTGGCTCATCAGGAGCCGGTACGGTGACTTCGCCGGGCCCCGCCACCAGCGACGGCGGTCGCCTAGCCAGCTTACGCGCATCGACTGGCCGTTCTACAGGGTTCCGCTGCGCCTCAAGCAGCGTTTCGACGACCTTCTCCCCGTCGCTTCGTTTCCACTTGGCAGGCGAGCCCCGTACGCGGCCAATCCAAGCGTTCGGATTCTGCAGATTCTGGAAGATGGACAGGCTATCGCGCATGTCCAGAATCGGAACAGCCGTCTCCGGCGTGAGCATGACAACCGGCTTCACCCGCAGCCGGCAGGGGAAGGCATCAATCTGCCATATAGGAGTAGCGTCGCGATAGGGCTCGGAAGTCGCTTCGAGTACGCCGATGAAGCGTGAAATACCCGTCATGTAGCATAGCAGGTAGTCGCCCACCTTGATTTGCTGCACCACCGACCAACGGTTTTCACGAAAGCCGCTGGTGGTGGCCCCAGCCTGGGTGAACTCCTGCCAGGTTGTCCCGGTGAAGAGGTCTAGCCAATAATCGCGTTGCGCCACGATAGAGTCCTGTGCTTGTGCGTAGGCTCGTCGGCCTCACTAGTTTGGCGTCACGGTGTAGCTTGCCAACCGTTTCTCGCGCTCGCGCCAGTCGGGCAGGTACATGCCCATGCTCACCTGCCAGCCCTGGCGATGGTCGGGGAACTTCAGGTGCAGAAGCTCATGGACGACGACGTATTCGGCGAGGTCGAGCGGCAGGGTCAGGATGTCGTCGGATAGGGTCAGGATGCCGGCGGTGGAGATGCTGCCCCATTTGTTGCGCATGGTGCGAATCTGCGTGCGGGTAACGCCGACGCCCACACGCTGCGACCAGTCGGCAACCATGCGCTGCACCTCGGCCATTTCCAGCGGTTCGGGGACCGGCTCACGGGCGGGCAGACGCGCCAGGGCCTCGGTGATGAACTGCTGCACCTCGGCGCTGTTCGGGTCCAATTCACGCGGAATCAGGACCACAGCGCCCTTCTGGGTCAACTGGAAGGCCAGCGTCTTGCGCTTCTGGGGTCGAATCGTGATATCCATCGGGTCACAAAGTAATCCGGTGCATGCGCAGCAGGTCTTCGACAATGGCCTTGGTCTGCGGGACGTCGACGGGCTTGGGCATGTGCCTGAGCAGGCGGCCGTAGAGGTTCATGCGCACCTCCCGCTCCAGGTTAGCGTTGTACGTCCAACCGGACTTTGACTGCAGGTAGGTCGCCAGTTCTTCGGCCAGGGCATCGGTCGCGGCTGCGTCTAGGCCGGCCAGCAGCGGCGAGGCGCGCAGGCCGGTGCGCAGCGCAAAGGCCAGGTCACCCAGCGTACTGCGCTCCCGTTCGTCGGCGACGTCCATCGCGCGGTCTACGGTGGCCTGCAACTGCTCCAGCGCGGTTTGCACGCTGATTTGCTTCTGGCGCAATTGCTCGATGACCTTTTCCACCTCTGCGCCAATGCTGGTCAGGTAGGGGGCGCGCTCGATGTTCTCTTCGATGTAGGCCGTGATGCTGCGCTGCAGGTTGATGACCTTGACCCGCTCCGGGATATGGTCCTGGGCGATGACGTCGGCGATGTTGCGGTTGATTGGATACAGCGGCATGGGCGCGGACACATCATAGACGCCCACGTGCTCGCTGATAAGCTGCGCCGTCTTGCCCAGGAACTGCCGTTCGGCGCGCAGCTTCTCTGTGTCGGTGGCGTAGTAGCTCTGCATGGTCTGGTAGACGTCGGTGACCAGCCGGTAGTCGCCCAGGTAATCTACCAGGAAGGGGTCCGGCGCGAGCACCTCGTAGGCCATCTGCAGGTCCTTGTACAGGGCCGTGAAGGCGCTGCGTCGCTCCTCCTCAAAGAAGTGCTCGATGATGCGCTCCGTGCGGCCGTAGATGCCCGCTGGGTCAATCGGCTCCAGCGCAGCCTGCACTTGGGCCATGAGGTCGGCAAAGCGGACCTTCAACTGCTCCAGGTCGATGAGGCCGCGCTCATAGCCGCCGCCGTCAAAGCTGAGGGCGCGCTGCAGGTCTTTGAAGACGCCGATGTAGTCGACCACCAGACCGCTGTCCTTGCCGGGATAGGGCCGGTTGACGCGGGCGATGGCCTGCAGCAGCGTGTGGTCCTTGAGCGGCTTGTCCAGGTACATGACATAGGCCACCGGCGCGTCGAAGCCGGTCAGCAGCTTCTGGGTGACGATGAGCAGCTTGGGGTCCTTGTCCGGGTCGCGGAACGCCTTGCGGATGCGCTTCTCCTCTTCCTCTTCCAGATAGAGCTCCTGCATGAGCTCGCTGTCCTTCTTAGCGTTCTCCGAATAGACGACGACGCTCCACTCCTGCGGCAGGTACTGGTCGAGGGCCTGCTTGTAGAGCGCGCACGCCTCGCGGTCAGGCGTGACGACCAGCCCCTTGAGCCGGCGCGGCAGGACGTTATCCTGGAAGTGTTGGGCGATGTGTTCTGCAATGGCGGCGATGCGCTGGGGGGCCTTGAGCACCGCCATGAGCTTGTCGGCGCGCTGCAAGAGCCGGCTGAGCGCCTCCTGGCTGCCCGCCCCTTCCTCGTCCACGGTCTCCCAGAACTCCTCCAGCAGGCCGGAAAACTCACCCTCCAGCTTGAGCTTGTCCACCCAGATGTTGGTCGGGGCCAGCGTATACCAGAGCGGCAGCGTGGTCCCGTCCTCGATGCTCTCGTTGATGGTGTACTCGTCATGCACGCCTTTGGGGTCGACCGGGCTGCCGAAGATTTCGTAGGTGCCGCGGCCCACCTTGCCGCGGTCGATGGGCGTGCCGGTGAAGCCGAAACGCAGCGCGTTGGGCAGGGCCGCCCGCATGTAGATGCCCAGTTCGCCCTCCTGCGAGCGGTGAGCCTCGTCTACCAGCAGCACGACATTGCGCCGGGACGTACGGTTCTTGGGCATGCCGTCGAACTTGTGGATGGTGGTGACGATGACGCCGCGCGCGTCGTGGTTCAGCAGCGTGCGCAGGTGATGCTTGCTCTGCGCCACGATGGCGTCCAGGCCAAACGCCTCCAGATTCTGCGCCATCTGCGTTTCCAACTCCACGCGGTCGACCACGATGAACAGCGTGGGGTTGCTAAGCTCGTGCCGGCGGCGCAGCTTGGCCGCAGCCACAATCATGCTCAGCGTCTTGCCGGAGCCTTGCGTGTGCGACTCTAGACCGGTGCCGGTCGCGGCGTCGTCTGACTGGGCGGCGACGACGCGCTCCTCGATTTTCTCGACGACGCGCATCTGGTGCGGGCGCAGGACGAACTTCTGCAGCGCGTCGTCCATGCGGTAGAAGATGGCGTAGTCCTGCAACAGGCGCAGCACCTGCTCCTTGGCGAAGAAGGACTTGGCGAGGTTCTCCAGCCCATAGTCCTTGCCATTGGCCTTCCACTTATAGAAGGCTTTGGTGCTGGGGTTCCAGGTTGCGCCGTATTCGAGCCGCGTGGCGCAGACGGCAAACGGGATGGGGTACTTGATGAACTCGGGTATCTGGCGGGTGTAAACATCCTGCACGTCGTTGAAGCCTTCCAGGCCGGGGTCCTGCAGCTTGGGTGACTTGTTTTCGACCAGCACAACGGGCAGGCCGTTGACGTAGAGCACGTTGTCCAGGCGGCGGCGGTCGCGGTCCTGGAACCAAATTTCCTCGCTGAAGTGGTAGACGTTGGCCTTGGGGTTGGCGTAGTCGATGAGGGCGACGGCGTACTCGCGGCGGCGTGCGGGGTCATAGGCGTTCCACTGACCGCGCAGCGCGGCGAGGAACTGCTCGTTGCCCTCCAGGCTGGCCGGAATCAGGCGCAGACGGCGCACCACCTCGTCGATGCGCGGGTCGCCTTCCTGCCAGCGGTTGAGCTCGGCAAGCTGGCTACGCAGCACGTCGACCAGGAAGGGCTGCGTCTCGTCATTGGCGCGCCAGGCGGGAAGCTCGTCGCGCTCGATGAAGGTCCAGCCGATGCCGCTCAGATAGTTGATGAGTTGGTCTTGGACGTCGCGCTTTTCGGTGATGCGGGACATGGGGGAGTCCTTATACACTATACTCTGGAACGGGAACTGTCTATCGCGTCATTGACGGCGGCGCTTGAACTTCTGCACCTCTGCCGCGGGCAGGCGGCTGCCGGCTCCAAGCATGGCATCCAGCGCCGCCACGGCCTGCGACGGGGCAATCAGCTCGTGCGTAATCATCCTTTCAAGCAGCCAGAGCGTTCCATGCACCTCAACGCCGGACTGCTCGGCCAGTGCGCGCAGGCGACGGTCCCCGGTCAGCAGACCTACGCCTAGGTTGCGCGCCAGCACAAAAGCGGCCACATCGTTCAGAGACAACGCCGAATAGCCTGAGCGCAGCGCGATGATTTCGACCAGGAACTCGCCCGGCATCGTCTCCACTTCCAGCCCCAACTGTACCAGGAGCGTAGCGGGCGGGCGCTTAAGCTCAACAGTAAGCAGGTCCGGCGTACAGAACGCGAACGGCAGGCGAAAGAGCGCATCCAACAGGTCGCCTGCCGCAAAGTCGAATACGACGCCGGCGTCAAGCACCCACCGCAATCAGGTCCTCCCCGTGCAGTTCGGCTTGACGTTCGAGGAAATCCGCCCAGGGCATGCCGAGGAGTTCCGCCGCCCGTCCATGCGAGATGACGTCCTCCGCCACGGCGCGCAGCACCAGGCGCGTCAAGCGCTGCGGCGTCTCCGGCGGGAGCGCATCGCCCGGCTCCTGCAGGTGGAGGCCGTTTTGCCGGAACCACCTGAAATACCGGGTTGCCGTCGCTGCGTCCACGATGCCCAGGTCGCGAGCTCGGAAGACCCACGCCTGCATGCTCAGCCCATATTTGTGTTTGAGGAGGTGCAGCTCCTGCCTGCCCAAGGCGTCCCGGCGGCGGCCCAACTCACGGATGACCGCGGAGCGCGGGACGAGGAACGCGCCGGCAAATCGGTTGGCCGCCTTTTCCGCATCGAGCGACTCGCCGACGTCCAGCATCAGGTGGCCCAGTTCGTGAGCCAGACTGAAACGCAGGCGGTCACCGGGGATGCCGTCCTTGACTGCCATAACCGGGCCGTCGTCGTCCAGACGGAA
>JASGTU010000421.1 GCA_030058085.1 Chloroflexota bacterium | reverse complement strand
CGCGTTGTTTAGCCTGCGGCAACTGCACCATGGTCTGCCCCACTTGCTTCTGCACGACAGTGCAGGATGTGACCGACTTGACCGGTAAGCAGGCCGAGCGTTGGCGCAAGGCGGATTCGTGCTTTACGACCGAGTTTTCGCACATCTACGGCGGCAGCATCCGCGCCACCCCCATGTCCCGCTATCGCCAATGGCTGACGCACAAGATGGCGAGCTGGGTCGACCAGTTCGGCACGTTCGGCTGCGTGGGGTGCGGGCGGTGCATTACGTGGTGTCCGGTCGGCATCGACATCACCGAGGAGGTCAAGGCGATACGCGCGGCAGACCGAGCCCGTGCCTGACGGAAGACGGGCGCGCCTGCAGGAGGCGGCTCATGGAGACGTTGGAGGAGGTCATCGTCGAGCATCCGTTTTTTCGTGGATTGCGCGCAGAGTATGTGACCTTGATAGCTCGGTGCGCCGGCAACGTGCGCTTTGCGCCTAGCCAATACCTCTTTCACGAGGGTGAGATTGCAGACCGGTTTTTCTTGGTGCGGCGCGGGCTTGTCTCTTTAGAGATCTTTGTGCCGGGACGGGGGCCGGTCTCGATCCAGACTGTGGGCGAACAGGAGGTGATTGGCTGGTCATGGATGGTTCGCCCATACCGGTGGCGCTACACGGCGCGGGCATTGGAGCAGACGCGGGCGGTCGCGTTCGATGCATCGTGCATGCGCCGCAAATGTGATGCGAACCATGACCTCGGCTATGAGATGATGCTGCGCTTTGCGGGAATCATCTCGTACCGGCTGCAGGCGACCCGTCTTCAGTTTATGGACATCTACAGCCTGAACGGATAGGGGCAAGGACCAGTCACGTTGGATGGGAGGCAGGGATGAACGATTTTCATACGGACCCGATGTTCCCGCTGCTCTACAGCGTGCGGCAGCGGGTCAGGGAAAATGACGACACCTTTACGCTGGAACTGGAGCCGTCGGCAGGCGAAATGTTGCCCGCGTTTCAGGCCGGCCAATTCAATATGCTGTACGTGTACGGCGTGGGCGAAATCCCCATCTCGGTGAGCGGCGACCCCAGCAAGCCCTACCGCCTGATCCACACCACGCGGGCGGTGGGCTCGGTCACCCGCTCCATGGCCGATCTGCGCGAGAACGACCGGTTGGGCGTGCGCGGCCCCTTCGGCTCGCATTGGCCGATGGAGAGCGTGACCGGCAGCGACCTAGTGCTGGTCGGCGGCGGCATCGGGCTGGCCCCGCTGCGCCCGGCAATCTATCACATCATGGCGAACCGCGAGAAGTTCGGCCGGGTGGTTCTACTCTACGGCGCACGCACCCAAGAGGACATGCTCTATCGCCGCGAGTTGGAACAGTGGCGCTCGCGCTTCGACCTGGAGGTGTACGTGACGGTGGACCGCGCCACCGGTTCGTGGCACGGGGCTGTAGGCGTGGTCACCACCATGATCCCGCACGCGCCCTTCGACCCGCTCGACTCTGTGGCGTTTGTCTGCGGCCCCGAAGTGATGATGCGCTTCACCGTGCAGGCGTTGCAGCGCCGTGGCGTCACCGCTGACCGCATCTATCTGTCGATGGAGCGCAATATGAAATGCGGCGCCGGCTTCTGCGGCCATTGCCAGTTCGGCCCGTTCTTTATCTGCCGGGACGGCCCGGTGATGCGCTTCGATCAAATCCAGGATTTCTTCGGCAAGTGGGAGGTGTAGGATGACCGCCAAGAGCAAACCGAAGTTGGCCGTGTGGAAATTCGCCTCGTGCGACGGCTGCCAGCTCAGCCTGCTGGACTGCGAAGACGAACTGCTGGCTGTGACGGGCGAGGTGGAGATCGCCTACTTCCTGGAGGCGTCGCGGGCGACGGTGCGCGGGCCCTTCGACCTGTCGCTGGTGGAAGGCTCGATCACCACGGCCGAGGACGCGGAGCGCATCCGCGCCGTGCGCCGCGTCTCCAAGACGCTCATCACAATCGGCGCCTGCGCTACTGCCGGCGGCATCCAAGCGCTGCGCAACTTCGTCGATGTGGACGAGTACATCGCCGCGGTCTATGCGCACCCGGAGTATGTGAACACGCTGGCGACGTCGACGCCGGTGAGCGAGCATGTCTATGTCGACTTCCAACTGCGCGGCTGTCCGATCAACAAGTGGCAGCTCATAGAGGTGGTATGCGCCTTTTTGAACGGGCGCAAACCTGTCATCCCCACCTACAGCGTGTGCATGGAGTGTAAGCGTCGCGGCATCACCTGCGTGATGGTGGCGCACGGCACGCCGTGCCTGGGCCCGGTGACGCAGGCGGGCTGCGGGGCCCTTTGCCCATCCTATAACCGGGGATGCTACGGCTGCTTCGGCCCGATGGACACGCCTAACCCCGCTGCCCTCAGCCAGTGGTGGAGCAACGGGCTGGGCGTGAGCGAGGCGGATCTCGTGCGCGCGTGGCGCGGGTTCAACGCTTATGCCGAACCATTCCGCAAGGAGAGCGAAGCCCATGAGCATATCTAGGACGATCAAGGTGGATGCGCTGGCGCGCGTCGAGGGCGAGGGCGCGCTCACGGTGACGGTGCGCAAGGGCGAACTGAAGGATGTGCAGTTTCGCATCTTCGAGCCGCCGCGCTTTTTCGAGGGCTTTCTGCGCGGCCGTCGTTATGCCGAGGCGCCGGACATCACGGCGCGCATCTGCGGCATATGCCCCGTCGCCTACCAGATGAGTTCGGTCCACGCCATGGAGGACGCCTTCGGCGTGACCGTCGAGGGGCCGCTGCGCGAACTGCGCCGGCTGATCTACTGCGGCGAGTGGATCGAGAGCCACGTACTGCATGTGTACATGCTGCACGCACCGGACTTCCTCGGCTTCGAAGATGCCATCCGCATGGCGCACAAGCACCCCGACGCCGTGAAGCGCGGGCTGCGTCTGAAGAAGGCGGGCAATGACATCGTGACGCTGTTGGGCGGGCGCGAGATTCATCCGATCAACGTGCGAGTCGGCGGTTTCTATCGCGTGCCCGCCAAGCGGGAGTGGCTGCCGCTGATCGAAGAACTCAAGTGGGCGCGCGAGGCCGCGGTCGAGACCGTGCTGTGGACAGGCCAATTCGACTTTCCGGATTTCGAGCAGGATTACGAGTTCGTAGCCTTGCGCCACCCCGACGAGTACCCGTTCAACGAAGGCCATATTGTGTCGAACAAGGGCCTAAACATCGAGGTGCGCGACTTCGAGCGGCATTTCGAGGAGGAGCATGTAGCGCGCAGCACCGCGCTGCACGCCGTGCACAAGACGGCAGGGAACGGCAGGCAGCCGTATCACGTCGGTCCGCTGGCCCGCTATGCACTCAACTTCGACAAGCTGTCGCCGCTGGCCCAGGAGACGGCTAGGGCCGCCGGCTTAGGCCCCGTCTGTAACAACCCGTTCCAGAGCATCGTGGTGCGCAGCGTGGAGACGCTCTATGCGGTGGACGAGGCGCTGCGCATCTTGGAGAACTACGAGGAGCCGGAGCGGCCTTATGTGCCGGTTACGCCGCGGGCGGCGACGGGCTACGGCGCCAGCGAGGCCCCGCGCGGGCTGCTCTACCACCGTTATGCGGTGGACGAGGACGGGACGATCCTCAGCGCCCGCATTGTGCCGCCGACGGCCCAGAACCAGAAAACCGTCGAACGCGACCTCTGGAACTTCATTCCATCACGCCTCGATCTGCCCAAGGACGAACTGACCTGGCAGTGCGAGCAGGCGATCCGCAATTACGACCCGTGTATTTCGTGCTCGGCGCACTTCTTGCGCCTGGAACTTAGGAAGTCATGTCAAGTCCTGAAATAGGTTGACAGATTTTGAGGAGGTTCGCTTCATTATGGGTGAGTGTCGGCATAATGGACATCAGCAGGTTTTCGATAGTTGAGAGCGAGGTGAGGCCGCTCATAGTTGTACA
>JASGTU010000420.1 GCA_030058085.1 Chloroflexota bacterium | reverse complement strand
GGCATGCCGATCTCTACATCGTCCAGCGCGACATCGGTCAACTGGGCCGTCACCAGCGGGCCTTCATCCAGCTTGACCAGCGCCACCACATAGGGCTTTTGGTCCTCGTACCCCTTGGGCACGTTGTACATCACCGTAAAACTGAAGACTTCGCCCCGCCCGCTGAGCGTCGCCTCTTGCAGACCGGGCAACTCAGCATGTTTACTGGCCGTCACGGCTTAGTCGTCTCCCGCTTCGCTCAGGCTGTAGGCCTCGGGCAGCACAAAGACGAACTGCTGCGCCGGGCTTTGAGTAACCTGGCTCGGCAAGGCATAGTGGTAGCCGTGGCAGAACGGGCACGCCTCGCGCGGCGGGAAGATGGCCTGACCGCATTCGGGACAAACATCACCTTGCAGGCTATAGCGCTGCTTCTTATTGCGCCAGAAAATCGGAACTGCCATGTTCGAGTCGTTCTCCTTCACCGTTGTCGCTGAAACCAATGTCGCCGCAATCGTGCAGATCATTCTCACCAATTGAGGCGATCCTATGCTCAACAAGCTAACAGATATGGACTCTAAATTCCTATCTGCTCTTCGATAGGTCGGGCCTGATAGATTTTGATAGCTCGTTATAGCTGTCGTTGCGCCGGAGCGCCTTCGCACCCGGCGTCACTCGAGCATCTGATAGGTTTTGACAGTTCCAAATGAGGCAAAAACAGCTCGCCGAGCGCACTTTATGATTCCGGGTATGACCGCAAGAGGCACCATTCTGCATCGACGCGCGTCGCGGCGCATGGCCTTATACCGGAAGCCGGCGGCGAAGGTCTCAATTCCACTCTATGCCCCTATGCGCACGCTGTCATCTTCAAAAAGAGCATTGCGCGCACGTCAATTGACGCGTCGCGCAATGCTCGACACTGCATATGGTTTTGAGCAGGCAGCGGCGCTGGTTAAGCGCCAAATCGACAACGGCGCAGGCTACGCGCCCAGGATATGCGTAACGACGGTCGCCCCGCTGCCGCCAATATTCTGCGCCATGCCCAGGCGCGCCCCTTGCACCTGGTTAGCGCCAGCCTGCCCCGTCAACTGCTGCACCACTTCCACGATCTGGTAGACGCCGGTGGCGCCGACGGGATGACCGCGGCTCTTCAGCCCGCCCATCGTGCTGATGGGCAATGAGCCGTCGACGGCGATAGCGCCTTCCTCAGCCAGCCGCCAACCCTCGCCGCGCCGGGCAAAACCCGACGCTTCCAGGCTCAGTGCGGCCATGATCGTAAAGGCATCATGCACCTCAAATAGGTCCAAGTCCTGCGCCGAAACGCCGGCCTGAGCATAGGCTTTGGCTGCGCTTACCTGCGCCCCTTCCAAGACCAACGGATCGCGGCGGTCGTGTACGGCTAGGGTGTCGTTGGCGCTGGCGCTGGCGAGAATCTCGACGCTGCCCCAGCGGTGTCCGGCGTTCATCTGTTTGGCGCGTGCCGTAGAAGTCAACACGACGGCGGCAGCGCCGTCGCAGACCGGGCTGCTGTCCAGCATGTTGATCGGCGTGGCGATCACCGGTGCGCGTAAATAGGCTTCTCGCGAGATCGGGCTGCGGAACATGGCGTTGGGATTGTTGGCGCCGTTCTTGTGTGCATTGATGCTGAACCCGGCGAAAGCATCCAGCGGAACCTTATACTCGTACAGATAGCGCTGCATGATCAGCGCGTTAAGGCCGACGAAGCTGACGCCATGCAGCGATTCGTACTCGGCGTCGGCCGCGGTCGCCAGGCCTGCGGTCGTATCCTGGCCTACGGTGTCGGTCATCTTCTCCAGCCCAACCACGATCACCACTTCGTGAAAGCCGCTGGCAACGGCCATGACGCCGACGCGCAGCGCTGCAGCGCCGCTGGCGCAGGCCGCCTCGACCTTGGCTGTCTCGATGCCGTACAGCCCGCAGGCGTCTGCCACCAGCGTGCCCAGATGCTCCTGGTTCAGCAAATTGCCGCTGAGCATGTTGCCCACATACAGCGCGTCCGCTGTCTCAATGCCTGCATCGTACATGGCAGCCGACACCGCGTCGTATGCGATCTGACGCGCCGAACGCCCCCACAACTCCCCGACCGGCGATTGGCCGATCCCCACTATCGATACGCCGCGCATAACTCCTCCACACCCGGCACATGCTTGCCGGTTCATTCGCCGAATTGTTTCATGTTGGTTGCCGTCCGGCAGGCGTGTTGCTCTCTGGACGGTCGCTTAAGTTTTTTGCCACGAATTGCACGAATGACACGAATTTAACGTAGCATGCAACGGTATCGTTCGTGTAATTCGAGAGATCCGTGGCAAATTAGGCCACGTCACTGCCCAGTATCGTCGAAACAACCCGCCAAAACCTACTTGAGTATGTAATACGTGGCGCGTTTCTCGCCGATGCGCAGCAGTAAGTTCTGCTCCACCAGGTCGGCCAAGTCGCGCCGGATTGTCTCGGCGCTGACATCGGGGACTAGGCGCTGGTAATCGCTGTTGGTGATGCGCCCATTCGCCTGCACATACGCCAACGCCTGCTCCTGCCGCTCGTTGAGGAACGCATGCCCCCATTTCGGCTTCGGCGTCTCTGCGTCGCCCAGGTCCAGCCCTGCGGCGTACAGCGTCACCTTAAAGCCGGCGGACGTCTCTGCGAACTCCGGCTCGGGCAGCCCCTGCTCCACCATCGTCGCGATCATGCGGTCGATGCCGTAGCCCAGCCGCTCGATATAGCCCATATCGCTGAGCACGGCTACAATCGCTTCGTTACGGCTGTAGCGCTCCTCCACCAGGTTCTCCAGCGTCACATGGCCCGGCAGCCGGCCCGGGCTGTAGATCTCCAGCCGGTCGTTGAACATAAAGAGCCGAATACCGTCGCCGCGAATGCTGTAGTCGCGGTGGGCGATGGCGTTGACAATCGCCTCGCGCACCACGGCGATGGGGAACTGGTCCGTGTCCTCGCGCGCAAAGCCGCGGATGCGCATGCCGCGGCGCATGTTTGTCATCACGAACGCCTCCGCCTGCCGGATCTGATCGGGCAGAGAGCCGCCGATATCCTGGCGCACAAACTCGTCGCCCATCGTGTTGCCGGCGTAGCGTACGCACACGACTTCGGCGCTGCGTAAAAACTGCTGGGGATTGCGCCCGAAGAGCAAGATGCCCGCCACGGTCGGAACCAACTGCACATCCTGTGCGCCTTTGCCGCGCGGCCCGGTTGCGCCGTAACCGAGACAGCCGCGCGCCAGCAGCGCCTGCGGCACATCGTCGGCGGACACGAACGAGAGTAACTCCAGATAGCGCACGACGCGCGCCTCGTCCATGTCCTCCAGGGTTGCGCCGGGCGCCAACTGCGCTTCGAAGCCCGTATCGCCGCGCTCCAAAAGCAGCCGGCGCAGCTCCAGCGTAGTCAACTGCCGGTTCTCGGCGCCCGAACGCGTCAAATACTGGCCGTGCAGGCTGTAGATGTGCGGCAGCCCCGGCGGAATCTGCACAGCTAGCACAGTCCCCCGCTCACCGCTCAACGTCTGCGGAACCGGCAGGATCAGCGGCGGCTCGGCGAGCAGGCCGGCCTGGTCCACCAGCTTGCGCAGAGCCTCGGCATCGTTGTCCTTTTGGATGGTCCCGCGTGCGTTGACGCCTAGAAAGACCGTGCCGCCGCCGCCGTTCGCCATCGCAGCCAGCGTCTCGGCCAACGTCTTAGCTGCGGTCTTGGCGGGTGCGAAGGCGACGCGCTCGCCCTGACCGTTCTCCAGTTGGGCGAAAAACTCCTCCTGCGTGATGGATGGTTGGCGTCGGAAAATCATGGCGCACATCCTCCTCGGCAACGGCGACTCATGGCTCGGTCAGTATCGACTCGCAATAGGATGTCGCAGGCGGCAAGGCTGCCGGCGACGGCGCTTGCGCAGCCCCGGAGACCGTCCAGCGCTCCGGCAGGCCGCGTTCCAGGTCGGGCGGCTGGTAACGCAGCGTGAGCACAACCCAACGCCGGAACTTCGGGTCGGCCTGCTGCGCCAATTCGACGCAGACAACCGTCGTCGGCGCGAAGACGCCGCTGTGCAAATTGGCGGGCAGTGCGGGGACGGTCGGGTGTGTAGCGATGTCCTCCACCCGCTCATTGGGCAGGAGTGCGATGCCGGCGTCCGCAGCGATCTGCCCCGCATCGGCGTCCGGCGTCAACAACTCTTCCAACGCCTTTTCTTGGTCGGCGCTGGGGTTTTCGACCGCCGCCAGGCTCAGATAGGCGAGGGCCGCGCCTTCGGGGTAGTAGGGATGGGCCGGGGCCGGCTCGCGGCAGAACTTGATGCCCCGGTCCTGCCCGCGAAAGGCGATAACCGGTAAACCTGCCGCCTCATCCCTCATAGCCTCGGACGCTGTCTCCTCGGACGCCGCCGCCTCGGCGGGAATGCGCCGGTAGAGCGTCTCGCGGCACAAGAGGCTGCGAGCGCGGTAATCCGTCAGCGGATAGAGCCCGGCGATCTCGGTGATAGGCGCCGGCTCCCGGCTCCACGCCTCCCAGTCGACGCCGCGGAA
>JASGTU010000419.1 GCA_030058085.1 Chloroflexota bacterium | reverse complement strand
TCCAACTGCTCGCCGCTGCGCGCGGCCAACACAACCGCCGCGCCCGCCTCCGCCAGCAGTCGCGCCGAGGCCGCCCCGATGCCCCGGCTCGCGCCGCAAATGATTGCCGTCTGCCCCTGTAGCTTCTTCCGGATCATGGCGCAAGTTTACCAGATGGCTGGCAATTGACCTAGTCGCAAAATCGTTTTTGAGCATATTCCGCCGAATTAACTCGCACGGCATGCACAGACTTGCGCCGATCATGGTCTCTCAGGTAGCCTTGACCCATTACCCTTGATTGGCAGTCCCCTGCACAATGCCAGAGACGAGCCGGATCATGCCGCCTTCGACGCGAACCGACCACCCTACCCCCGTGATGCAGACAAGGTCCGCCACCCGCCTCGTAGCCACAATCGGCGCAGCTATCGGCCTGTGCATCATGGGCGACTCACTGATGTACAGCATTCTCCCGCTACAAGCGCCGCATCTCGGCATCTCTCTGCCGCTAGTCGGCATCCTGCTCAGCGCCAACCGCCTCGTGCGATTGCTGTCCAACAAGTGGGCGGGCGGCATTTTCGAGCGTTACGGCACGAAATGGCCTTTCTTCGCCTCCGTGCTGGTCGGGCTTCTCTCCACCGCCTTCTACGGCATACCCGCCGGCTTTATCGTCTTTCTGCTCGCACGCATGTCCTGGGGCGTCGCCTGGTCAGGGCTGCGCCAGGGCGGTTACGCAGCCGTGTGGACGGGCAGTGCGGCCACGCGCGGTCGCCTAACCGGCTTGCTCTGGGGGCTAGTGCGGCTGGGCAGCGCCATCGGCGTATTCGCCGGCGGCCTGCTCTATGACCGCGCCGGCTATGGCGCGGCCATCACGGCCGTAGTTGCGGTCGGGCTGCTCGCCATTCCCACTGCCTACCTGGTGCGCTGGCCGGCAAGCGTCGAGGAACCGAATCACCCGCCAACCTCTGTAGAGGAGGACAACGCCCAGGTTTCCTGGAGACAACTCGCCGCCGCGGCATTTCGATCACCCGTCCACCGCTGGCTCACATTGGGCAGTTTCTTCGTCTATCTCCTCAGCGGCGTCGTGGTATCGACCACGTCGGTATTCCTGGCTGCCCGTTTCGACGCCGGTTCCGGCGCATTCATCTTCGGCCTAGGCATCGCCGCGCTCACCGGCATGATCCACGCAGCACGCTGGCTCGCCGACCTTGCCCTCGGCCCGCTCGTCGGCTGGTTATCCGACTACGTCGGCCAAGCCAACACGCTGGCGACGCTCGGCGTGCTCATGGTGGCGGCGCTCGCTGCAGCCTCCTCGCTGCCGCCTGTAGCGGCGACCCTTTGCATCTTCGCCGCCCTGCTTATCGATGGAGCGTTACACATCGTGGTAAGCGCCGCGGCCAGTGGGGCCGCCCTACGCTCCGACCGCCCGCACGTATTCGTCGCTGCGTTTGCCACCGTCTCCGACGCAGGCTCCGCCCTCGGACCGCTTGCCGCGTTCACCCTTGCCGCCTCCGTTCAGCGCTTGCCCGCAGTCTACATAACGGCCAGCTGCGTCCTCATGCTCGTCCTATGGCAATACTGGCGTACGGAACGGTCCGCCGCAGTCCCCAAATAGACAGATAATGGATTGCGCCAATTGTAACCGGCTGCTCTTGGCGATCCGGGTCGCCTGGCGTACCATGTCAGCGGACTATTCGGACGAGTATCATCGCCTGAGGCATCGTCCGCTACGGCATAACGAACCAGATCAACGACCACGTCTGATCATCTGATCAGGAGGCTCTTACATGAACATGACCACCGTCCTCTACGAAGCCCACTCCGGTTGGCGCTACCTCGTCATCCTGGTCCTCGTACTTGCCATCCTGCGCGCGCTCTGGGGCTGGCTGCGCCGGGGAGAATGGAGCGGCCTGGACAACCGCCTTGGCTTGATCACAACAATAGTGATCGACATTCAATTGCTCCTCGGTATTGTCGTATGGATCATGCAGCAGCAGTGGATGGGCTTCAATGCCCTTGCCGCCTGGGAACATCCCGTCACGATGTTCCTGACGGCAGCCGTCGCGCATGTCACGTCGAGCCGCGTCAAGAAGCAGACGGAGTCCGCAGACAAGTTCCGTACAGCGGCGATCGGCTATCTCATCGCCGGCGCTCTGTTGGCTTTGGGCGTGGCGCGCATCACGCGCGTCGTCTAGCGGCGTAGCTGCATGACGGCAGAGTACGCGGCTGAGCGCGCGATAGAAACAAGCCAACTCGCCAAGACCTACCCCCTCTCCAACGGAGAGGCGGTTCACGCCTTGCGCGGCATCGACTTATCAATCGAACAGGGCGAAATCTACGCCCTGCTCGGCCCTAACGGAGCGGGCAAAACCACCGCCTTCGCCATCCTCACCACGTTGCTCGCGCCGACCAGCGGCAGCGCACGCGTGGCGGGCCATGATGTCGTACGTCATCCGGCTCGGGTCCGCCGCGCCATCGGCGTGACGTTTCAAGAAGTCATCCTCGACCAAGAACTGACAGGACGCCAGATCCTCGATTTTCACGGGCAGTTGTACGGCCAGCCCAGGCCGGAACGAAACGCTCGCATCGGGGAACTGGCGGAGCTAGTCGAGCTGACAGCCGTGCTCGACCGCAAGGCAGCCGGCTATTCGGGCGGCATGAAACGCCGCCTCGAACTGGCGCGCGGGCTGATGACCCGGCCGCAGATCCTTTTCCTCGATGAGCCGACCCAAGGTCTCGACCCGCAGAACCGCGCCGGCATCTGGCGCCATATCCAACGCCTGCGCGGCGAGACTGGCCTCACGCTCCTCCTCACCACCCACTACATGGAAGAAGCCGACGCGCTCGCCGATCGCGTCGGCATCATCGACCGCGGCCAACTGATCGTCGAAGGCGCGCCTGCCGAACTTAAGCGCGCCATGGGCGCCGACGTCGTCACCCTCTGCGGCTATGGCGACGCGCCCGCCTATCTGCGGCTGCTTGAGGCGGAGCCATACGTAAGTCAGGCAGTCGAGCACAGCCTCACTCAATCAGCAGTTGGCGACAATGAGGGCGTCGAGTGCGACCAGTGGCGGCTTCAGATCGGCGTCGACAGCGGCGACAGACGCCTCGCCCGCCTGCTTGCGCTTGCCGCCGAGCCCGGCCTGCATGTCAGCGAGGTCAGCGTTAGCCGGCCCAGCCTCGCCGACGTTTTCCTCGCCCACACAGGGCGTGCCCTGCGCGACAGCTAACGCCGTGCCGCCGTTACCGCATAATCAATCGCCCAATAAAACGGGGAACGGCTGCAACGCCGTTCCCCGTTGTTTCTGGACAGATGCCGGGGACGCGCCCGGCCTGCGTCAATTCGTTTCGTTGACTCGCCCGAAAACGGCCACTACGTTCTGCCCGCCGAAGCCAAACGCATTGACGATCACGCAATCCGCTTTTGTCTGCTGGGCGGTATTCGCGACTATCGGAATGTCGATCTCCGGATCAGGCGTATAGTTGATCGTCGGCGGTATCCAGCCATCGCGCAGCGTCAAAACCGCAGCCACCGCGGACTGTGCGCCGGCTGCGCCCAGGCCATGTCCGAGCATACTCTTAATGGCGGTGATTTTCATCCCATATACCAGATCGCCAAAAGCGCGTTTCAAGGCTTTGGTCTCGCCGATATCATTCAAAGCCGTACCGGTGCCGTGCGCGTACACCACGTCGATGTCCTCGGCGCTGATGCCAGACGACTCGACCGCGCCCGTCAAAGCCCGCGCTGCGCCGTCGCCGTCCGGGTCCGGCGCAGTAATGTGGAAAGCATCGGCGGTCAGTCGTCCGCCCAATACCTCGGCATACACGCGTGCGCCACGCGCCAGAGCAGACTCCTCGCTCTCCAAGATAACCACACAGGCGCCTTCCCCGCTGACAAAACCGTCGCGATCAATCGAGAACGGGCGACAGGCGCGCTCAGGCTCATCGGTGCGCGTGGAAAGCGGTCCCATCCGCCCGAACGCGGACATGGTGAGTAACGACATAGCGGACTCTGCACCGCCCGCAATCATCACGTCCGCCTCGCCACGTTTGATGTAGTGATATCCCTCCAAAATCGAGTAGTGGCCGCTTGCACATGCCGCCGTGCTCGTCATCACCGGCCCGCGGGCGCCGGTCTCAATCGACACAACGCAACTCACGGCGTTCGCCATCGCATTCGGCACCACAAAAGGGCCAACGCTGCGCCATCCCTTGTCAACCATCTCAACAGTGGCGTACTCAATGGCCGTAAAGCCGCCGCCGCCGGTCGCCATCATCACGCCTACCCGGTTCCAGTTATCCTGGCTGATGGTCAGCCCCGCGTCAGCCAACGCCTGCTTACTGGCCGCTATCGCAAACTGGGTGGCGCGTGATGTGCGCCGCGCCAGCTTGCGGTCCATATACTCCTCAGGGTCGAAATCTTTCACCTCGCACGCGATGTTAAACGGCATGTCGCCAGGATCGAACTGCGTGATCTTGGCCGCGCCGGACTTACCGGCCACTAGATTGCGCCAATAGGTCTCTACATCATTGCCAACGGGCGAGATCGCGCCTAAGCCGGTGACAAATACTCGATTCATGTCTGTGATGTTCTCCTTGTGCCACTCGCAAAGGCACGATGGTTCATGCGTTCGGCCGTCAGCGTTGTCACGCGTTTAGCCGCCTATCGCCGCCTAGCCCTGGCGTCCGCGCCGCCCCCTGAGTTTTAGGCTCGTCTGGCAAGGCGGCACATCACGATAGGTTACAGTTTGATTATATGAAACGCGCCAAAGAGCGTCAATAATCCAGGGCCGACGTTCATACGCTGCCCAAAGCGGCGTCTTCCGACCCAGGCGCGCCGCTGTGTTGACACAGACGCCCATCTCAAGTATCGTGACCACGACGCTGCCCTCTTATTGCCGGACCACATGAACCGGCCAACGTCTTTTCAAGGCTGCACACTACCATGGCAGATCTCATCGAGCCGCATTCTGCGCTGTTCGAGACGCTGGGAATCACGCAGGAACACGTCCCTTCGCTACCCCCCGATGTACGCGACGATTTGCTTGAGTATCTATCGCTATGGGGGGATCCCCGCGAACTCCTCGAGGCTGTAACCCTGCTGCGCGATGCGCATGGACCGCTGCTTTTCCTATTCGACTACGAAGCGCACGCCCATGCGGCGATGGGTCTTTATGATGACGCGCTCACCACAATCGAGCGCCGCCAACGCCGCAGCACGAACATCAGCAGCCTGACGCTGGAAGCCGCCGCCCTCAGCGCCGCCGGTTACGTCGACCACGCCATTGGCGTCGCCCGGTCCCTAAGCCAAGCCTACTCAGGCCACGCTGCAGCCATCTCCGCAGCAGCAGAGGTCTTTGCCGAAGCGGGACAGGTTACACGAGCGCAAGACCTGATCCAGGAATATCTCGGTCGTCGCCCTGGCGACCCGGTCGCCACACTGGCCTTGGCCCGCGTGGAGATGTCCGCCGGTCATGCCGATCAGACGGACCTCGCACTGGAGCGCCTAGGCTCCGGCGTATCCGCCGACCTTGACGACAGACTGGCGCAACGTCTCGCCGACCTCCATCAAGTATTAGGCAATCAGGAAAGCGAACGCACGGTCCGTCTGGAGTTGGCAAGACGACGGCAGGCTCGCTTCAACGCCCTGCGCGACCGGCTGGCGCCTCTCCTTGATATCGGCGGTCCGCAGCTTGCCGATCCCGCGCAGTTCTATCGTCTGCTCAGCGGCCCGCAATCGTTCAGCATCTCCGATCGCGAGCGCCGAAAAATCCAACTCGAAGCTGTGCGCCACTTCGGCTTCCTGGAGTTGCGCGATGGTCAGGCCGAGACGATCGCCGCCATCCTGCGCGGCGAGTCTATCCTCGCCGTCATGCCAACCGGCGCCGGCAAGTCCCTCTGCTACCAACTGCCCGCGCTGATCCTGCCCAAGGCTACGCTCGTGGTCAGCCCGCTCATCGCCCTGATGAAGGACCAGGTAGAGGGACTGCCCGCCGCCGCCCGCCCGGTGGCTACGTTCATCAACAGCACCCTCTCTGACGAAGAAATGGCGGAGCGCCTCTCATCCGTATCCGCAGGCCGCTACAAACTGATCTATGCCGCGCCGGAAAGACTGCGCCACCGGGCCTTTCTGCGCGCCCTGCGTGATTCAGGCATCAGCCTGTTCGTCGTCGACGAAGCGCACTGCGTCAGCCTCTGGGGCCACGACTTTCGGCCCGACTACCTCTTCTTGCAGGCCGCCCGCGAGGAACTGGGCAACCCGCCAGCGCTTGCGATGACCGCCACCGCTCCCCCACGCGTGCGCGACGAGATCGTCGATCACATCAGCAGCGTGCCTGGGGAACGTCCACGCGTGTTGGCGCTCGACATCTTCCGACCCAACATCCATCTCTCCGCCCTCCGGTTTCACAACGAGGACGAGAAACTCTCCGCCCTGCTGCAGTTTGTCACCAACGCCGGCGGCCCCGGAATCATTTATGTCAACAGCCGGCACAAATGCGAGTCGCTGGCATTTGAGTTGCGGCGCAGCGGCGTCGTGGCGGAGGCCTACCACGCTGGGTTGGACAATCGCGCCGAAATCCAAGACCGATTCATGTCCGACCAGACGCGCGTGGTCGTCGCCACCATCGCCTTCGGCATGGGCATTGACAAAGCCGACATTCGCTTCATTGTGCACTTCCACCCGTCGCGCAGCCTGGCAGCCTATTACCAAGAGGTCGGGCGCGCTGGCCGCGACGACAAGCCCAGCCAAGGCATCCTCTTCTACAGCAACAACGATTGGGCGAACCTGCGCCGGTGGGCCAAAGCCGACAGCCTTAGCCCCGAGTTCCTACAGCAGATCTACGCAGCTATTGCCAGCCAGCTCGGTGCGCCTGCGAAAGACCCACATACGGCAGACAAGGATCAACGGCCATTGGGGCTGGTTGATATCCGCCGCCTGCAGCAAGTGACAGACGCCGACGACGTATCCGTGCGCGTCGCCATCAGCCTGCTCGAACGCGCCGGCTTGCTCGAACGATCGTTCGACTTCCCGCAGGAGACCGAGATCACGCTGCCGCGCAAAGCGAGGTCAGAGTCGCTCAGCGCCGGCGCGCTGCAGAGTGCATACCGGCGTCTTCTTAAGGGACTAGCCTTGCGCCCCGGACAGTCCGCCTCATTCAACACGGCGGACATCGCTTCATTCATGGAGTGGCCCCTCCACGATACCGTCTTGAACTTGCTGGAGTTCGACCGTCAAGGCATGCTGACGCTGCGTTTCTCCCGCCGCAGCCCCCTCATCACCTTGTCGCCCGAACCGGAGGACATGGGCCGGCGGCTTGAACGCATCCTCAACCAAGCTTCCGCCGTCGCTCAACGCCGCATAGACGAGGTGATCGGCTATGCCGCCTCAGATGGCTGTCGTCACGGCTACATCAGCGCCCACTTCGGCAGCCCCCCGCGTACAAGCTGCGAAGCATGCGACAACTGCACGGGCATCCGTCCAGACGTACCCGCTCCAGATTCTGTGGAGCATGTACTCGTGGACGACGCGGATATCGAACCGCTGATCCTGGATTGTCTGATCAGCCTGCCCAAGGCGGTCGGCCGTACGGGGTTGGCGCGTATTCTGGCGGGCAGTCTGCGTGCTCCCGTGAAGCCGGATCAAGCCCGCCGCCACGGGAGCCTCAAAGCGCTGGGCGAAGTCACTATCATCCAGTACATCGACGACCTCATCGAAACGCAGCGCCTGCGCCCCTTCGAGCAGAACGGCTATCCCGTGCTTGCGCCCACGCGCAAAGGCCGCGTCGAAGCCGAAGTCTGGCTGGTGAACAATCCGCCGGAAGAACTCCCCGCGCCGGAGGCGACGGTCGCGACCGATGCGCCTGCGTCGAAGGCAAGCGACCAATACACCGCCTTGCAGAAAGCTCTCTGGTCGTGGCGGCGCAGGTTGGCGGAGCAGCAGGGACAGCCCCCCTATTTCATCATGGGCAACGACCTCATGTTGCGCATCGCCGAGTCGAGGCCGCAATCCATAGAGGAGCTTGCAGAACTGCCTGGGATGGGAGAACAGCGGCTGGCGCACTACGGCCCCGCCATCCTCGACCTGGTCCGGCTCAACCCGCCGCAAGACGGCGATGACGCCTTGCTCATGCAACAACGCACCGCGCCCATACAGCCCACGTCCGAAAAAGCCCCGGAGCGCAACAGCAAGGAAGGCGACACTCCTGCGCCGGTCTCGCGCCGCCTCTTCCTCAAGCTGCAAGAGCTGCGTCAGAAGGTCGCGGTGGCGGAACGCTGCAACCCGAGCGAAGTCGCCAGCAGCAGCCTGCTCAAAGCCATCTCCGCCACGGCGCCGCAATCAGTAGCCGATCTCGAAAAGATCCCCGGCTTTCGCAGCAGCGGGCTGCGCCAGCACGCCGAGATGATCTGCGTTTATGCCGCCGCTGCCTGGCAAAACCATTCGCCCCCGGATTAAGCAGGCCTGTGTAATAGCGGCACGACAACGAGCGGCGCGGCGCATACAAGATCCTAGAACATGCGCGCCTGTAACCGTGATACAGCGTTGCCAGTCCTTTTGCGGCGCGCTATAATGTGCGCGCAACCATTTTGACGGAAATGCGTAATGATATCTAGTTCGCCCACATGATCGTCGCCGCAACGCCATCCACACAGATCCGCGGCCAGCGATCACAAGCGCAACAATGGTGCTTGCCAAAGAACCGTTTACTTACCATTAGGAGGAAACCCAATGGCGTCTCTTTTGGAAAAGGTCTCAACCCTCATATCAGCCAACTTGCACGACCTTGTTGACCGGGCGCTGCAGAGCAACAGCCCGGCTGTGATTGACCAGTACATCCGCCAGGTCGAAAACAACCTGGAGGATCTTGAGGATGCCGCGGCCACCGTCGGCGGAGAGGCCAAGTCCATCCGGCGCAGGCTGGATGACACCAAACAGAAGCTCACCGAGCTGGATCGGGCAATCGACGCCTTCTTGGTGGAGGGCAACGAGGACGCTGCCGCCGCCGTGCAGAGCCGCTACAACAGCACCGAGCGGCTTGTGCAGACCTATACCGAGCAGTTGCAGCGTCAGGATGAGGAGTACGAAAAACTCCTGGGCGCAAAGGTCAAGCTCGAAGCGCGCCTCGCCACCATGCAGCAGCAACGCGAAGAGCTTCAGGCATTGCTGGACCTAGCCAAGAGCAAAGAGATGACCGTCAAGGCCATGAAGAGCCTCGACGATCTCATGGGCTCCGGCGACAGCGACGTCAAACGCATCGCCGAAAGCATCAATGCCCGGCTCGACAAAGCCAGCACAGCCTCCGAGATCCGCGCCGCCAGCCTCGACCAGCAAATGGACGATATCCTGGAGCGCAGCGCGCTGGACAGCCAGCTTTCCGAGCGCAAGAAGCGCCTGGGCATTAGCGAATAGCGCACGCGCCGTACCCTGTGCGACAGCTTCCACGCCAACGCACAGGGTACGGCCAACATGCTGCCTGCACCTTGCCGAGCCTTTCGTCGCCGGTTGTTTGACCGCGACCCCAAGCCATTTGAGCCGTATCAACCACGCGGCCGGACTGAAATGCGAGACTGAACAAAATGAGCCGCACCCGCTGGATTTTTCTGGGTATCATTGTGTTCGCCGTGGTGATCGTGGCGGCGTCCATTTTGCTAAGCCGGCAAAGCAATGAACCCGGCGGCGCCGCACTGACCGTCGAGCGCCCCGACGCGCTCACCATCCGCGTCTTGACCGCACTGCCGGTCGAACCGTGGGTGCGCAGCGCCGCCGATGCCTTTAACGCCGGCGACTACACGGTCGACGGCGTGCCCATTGAGGTGGAGATTTCTGCGGTCGATGGGTTGACCGCCCTGGGACGCTGGGATCGCAACGACTACGGCGCCTTGCCCGCCGACGTTCGCCCCGAAGACCTCACTGAAGCCGAACGCGCCGCCCTAGCAGACTTCCCCACAGCGTGGATTCCTGACAGCCGTTACCTAGTCGAGTTGGCGAACGCCTCTTACAAGGAGCGGCTTGGCCGCGATGTGTTTCTGACCGACGGCGAATACCGTGCTCGCCCCATCGCCATCAGTCTGTTCGCCTGGGGTCTGTACGAAAGCCGCGCCTCCGTGCTCGAAGACAAGTTCGGCGCCATCAATTGGTCCTCCATCCACGATGCCGCCACCGCCAGAGGCGGCTGGCCCGAGCTCGGCGGTGAACCAAGCTGGGGTTTCTTCAAGCTGGTCGTGCCCAACCCGAGCAAGAACGTTGGCGGTCTGGCGGCTATGATCGCCATGGCGGGCGAATACTACGACCGCACCAATATCTCGGTAGAAGACATCGCCGATCCCCAGTTCCAGGCCTGGCTGCGCGAACTGATGGGCGCCGTGACGGACTTCAGCAGCGCCAGCGCCTACACCGCCGAGGATTTCGCCCTATTCGGCTACAGCGTAGGCGATGGCGGCCAACTCCTAGAGAGCGACCTGCTGCAGAACATGCAGGGCATCCGCACGCGCTGGGAAGACCCGCTCCGCATCTATTACCCCGACTATGTGACGTGGTTCGACTTCCCCTTCAGCGTATGGGTCGGCCCCGAGACCACTGCCCTGCAGAAGAATGCAGCATTAGAGTTCCAACGGTTCCTGCTCTCAGACGACCAGCAAAAGGCCGCGCTCGCCTTTGGCCTGCGCCCCGCTAACCCTAATATCGCCGTCGATGCCGTGGAAAACAGCCTCTTCGCCCAATGGCAGGACCAAGGCGTGCAGACCGTTGTCCCGCGCACGACAGCCATGCGCAGCCCAGACCGCGATGTATTGCTGACGCTGCTGCGCTGGTTCGAGCTGAATGTTGCGCAGTGAGGCCAACCTGATGAGCCGCAGACGCGCACCCTCCCACTCCTTTAGGCTCTCCAAGCGCAACCGCAACTTCTTGGTCGTTGCGAGCGCTTTGGCGTTGAGCATCTTATTCTGCTGCACAGCTACATACCGCAGCGGCACGTGGCTTGCCGATGCTTTTCGCGACAGACCCGACGAATCCTCGCCTGCCGGCCCGGCATGGTCCGCTGACAGCGCAGACCTGACTATTGCCGCCTCGCCTCTCATGGCGCCGGTCCTCAGCCAACTGGCCGGCAGGTTCAATGCCCTAGACGAAAAGACGCCCGACGGCCGCGCCATGACCGTCTCGATCATAGCCGTCAACCCCGAAAAGATGGTCGTGGAATCGCTCGGCAGCCCGCCGTTCCAAGCAATCTCGCCCGACAGCAGCCTCTGGCTTGACCAGTTGGAACAGCGCTGGACCGACGCCGGAATCGCGCAAGTGACGAATAGCGTCATCCCGTTAGGGCAAAGCCGCACCAGCGGCCAAGTTCGCTACGCCGTAAGCCCCGTCGTCATCGCCGCCTGGGAAGACGTGGCACGCGACCTCGGCTGGCCCGATCAAGCCGTCGGCTGGCAGGACATCCAGCAGATCGCCACATCAGACGCCGGCTTCAAGTGGAACCACTCCAGCACCAACACAGCTAGCGGCCTGTTAGCAACGCTTGCCGAGTTCTACGCCGGGGCTGGCCTCGTGCGCGGGTTGACCGCCGAAGCCGCAACAGCCCAATCCACGCTAGATTACGTACGGGCGGTCGAAGCGACGATTCGTTTCTACGGCGAAGGCGAGGAGGTCATCGTCGAACGACTGGCAGCGGAAGGTCGCAACTTCCTCGACGCTTTCGTCGGCCAAGAGCGCGTGGTCATCGACTGGAACCGCACCCATCCCGACCAACGCCTGATCGCCATCTACCCTGCCGAAGGCACGCTGTGGACGGATCACCCGCTCGCCCTCCTAGAGTTAGGCGCGAACGCGGCTGAACTGCCCGTGACCGACAACCAACGTCTCACCTATCGCGCCTTTGCCCAATTCCTGACCGGCCGCGAAAGCCAGCTTTCGTTGCTCGCAGCCGGCTATCGACCAGCCGACCTCGACATTCCCCTCGATGGGCCGGACAGCCCCTTCGCCTCCACCGATGCGGTGGACTGGCGCGAGCCCCAGACGACGCTACAGATGCCGCCCGCCAATGTCATCAACGTCGTCCTCGACGCCTGGCGCTATACGAAGCGACCGACGAATGTATACCTTGTCGTGGACACCAGCGGCAGCATGGAGGGCGAAAAAATCAGGCGCACGCGCGAGGCCCTCGCCGCCTTTGTTGAACAGGTGCAGGGTGACCGCGACCGCGTCGGCATCGTCGAGTTCGCCAGCTCGGTGAAGAGCTTCGTCCCCCTTAGCACGCTCGACGAGACAAGTCGCTACGATATGCTTGACGTGATCGACAACATGGATGCAATGGGCGGAACCGCCCTCATCGACGCCGTGTATGCCGCAGTCGAAGACCTCCAGTCCCAGCGCGATGACCAGGCCATCAACGCCGTCGTCGTCATGACTGACGGGCTCGACAACGACAGCCGGCGCACACTCAACGAGTTGGCGCGCCTTCTCGAAACGCGCGACGACTCGCCTGTCGTGCTGTTCACGATTGCCTTCGGATCAGACGCAGACGATACTTTGCTCAACCGCATGGCGGACGCGGGCAACGGTCAGTTCCGCCGCGCCGATGAGACCGACATCGAAGAGCTATACCGAATCATCTCAACGTATTTCTAGCATCGACTTTTGCCAACACAGGTTCGCCTGAACATCGTCGCCGAATACGCCGGCAAGATATCGCCGCCGGGCGCGCCAGGCAGACAGACTATCGGCTGACACATGCCTACGACACGAAACGAACTACAACAACGGGCGCAAAGCACCCTAATCCAGTACGCCTTCTTCCGATGGGAGACAGCCGTCATCTTGGCCGCCACCATCGTCCTCACCTTTCTGCTGCCACGTCCCTTTTTCTGGTGGCCCCGATTCGGCTGGCCCTTGCTCGGCCTTATCTCCGTCGCGCTGCTCATCTATTCCAGCCTGACCGATGCCGAAGCTAATGCCGACATACTGCTTCGCCTCTACCAAGAGCAGTTTGACCCCAGAAGCGTCGTCGAGAAGGACCTGCGCGCCAAGGTGGAGACCGCGTTGGAATACCAGCGACGGATCGAGTCGCAGATTCGCCAACAGAAGCCGGGGCCGATCCGGGATCGGTTGGAGGACACAGCCAGCCGCATCACCGACTGGATTGGAAACATACACGCCCTGGCCCTGCGCTTAGCCGCGTTTCGCAGCGACGATCTGCTGGCGCGTGAGCGGGAGATGCTCCCCAAGGAAATCTCCCGTCTGGAGGCTCGCCGCAAACTCGAATCGAATCCCGCTGTCCAGAAGCAACTCGACGACGTGATGCAGAGCAAGCAGCGGCAATGGCAGTCATTGGCCGAGTTGGACGCACGCATGCAACGCGCCTCACTCCAACTCGACCAAAGCCTGACGGCCCTCGCCACTGTCTACAGCCAGATCCACCTCGTCGACGCGCAGAGCGTTGGCAGCGGCCGCGCCGAAAGACTCCAGGCCGACATCATGGAGCAGATCGCAAGGCTTAACGACCTGGTCAGCAGCATCAACGACGTATACGACTTCAGCACAAAGGGGCTTGGCTGATTTCGCAGCCTGCTCAAGCCCACAGGAAGCATCTTATGCGCAGAACCTTTAGCACCTTTCTCCTCATCGCACTTCTTCTCGCTCTCGGCGGTTGTCGCTCCCAAGAGCAAAGCAAGGGCGTGGCTGTCGTCTATGTCGCCGTGCCCCTCAGCGGTTTCCAGGCCAATGGCGGACAGACCGTGCTAGGCGGTGTGCGTCTGGCGGCAGAACAGATCAACCGCGCCGGCGGCCTTCTCGGCTTCGAGCTGGAGGTGAGGCCGCTGGACGACGAATCCGACAGCGATGTTGCCGTAGACAACATTGAAGCCGTCACCGCCGCCATCGATGCAGGAGAGCGCGTCATCGCCGTCATCGGCCATCTGAACAGCGGTCAGACCCTCGCCGCCATGCAATACTACAAGGACATGCCGCTGGTCGTCATCACGCCGACCGCATCCGAACAGAGCCTCACCGAACTCGGCTATAGCAATTTCTTCCGCGTCAACGCCAACGATGCGGTGCAAGCCGCCGTAGATGCCGCCTTTCTCGTCGAAGACCTCGGCGCGCAGCGAGTCGCCGTGGTGCATAACGATACGGAATACGGGCGTGGGCTGGCCGCGGCGTTGATCCGCGAACTCGAAGCGCGCGGCAGCGCAGCGGCTATCCAGATTGAGGTCGCAGAAGGCCAAAGTCTCTATCAGCAAGAGGTGCAGCGCATCCAAGAAGCTGCCCCGGACGCCATCTTCTACGCCGGCTACGAGATCGAAACCCCTTACCTGCGCGCCGCCCTGGTCGAAAACGGCGTTGATACGCCCATGCTCGCCAGCGACGGAGCCTTCCTCGCCGCCACCATCGACGAAGCAGGCGGCACAGCCGAAGGCATGTACGTCAGCGCCTTCGCGCCCAGCCCGCGCAACGTCGCCGACGCCCAGTGGTTCGAGGCGTACCAGGCCGTCGAATACCGCAACCCCGACACCTACTCAGTCAACGGCTACGTCGCTATGCAGACGCTGATCGAAGGCGCCCGCGCGGCGAAAGACCTCGACGCGCAGAAGATCGCCGCGGCACTGCGCGGCAGCTCGGTCGAAACCATCTTGGACGGGCTTCGTTTCGAAGATGACGGAGACCTAGCCGACCCGCAGATCTGGATCTATCAGGTCCAGGACAACGAGTTCCGCCAGGTCAAGTAATGCGGCTTTAGGGAGAGAAACAAAAACGGGAGGAGGCTATAGCGAGCTTCCTCCCGTTTTTCTATTCGTACGATAATCCCGGTGAACAAGCGGTAATGCACTTAACGCGTGCGGTAATGAACCTCGCTCAGATCGCGCAGCCGCGCCGCAGCCTGCTCCGCCGTGATGTCCCGTTGCGGATTCGCCAGCATCTCGTACCCCACCATGAACTTCCTCACCGTCGCCGAGCGCAGCAATGGCGGATAGAAGTGCGCATGCACCGTCCAGTAGGGATGCGGCTCACCGTCAGTCGGCTGCCCGTGCCACCCCATCGAGTAGGGGAAGCTGGTCTCGAACAGATTGTCGTACCGCGTCAGCAGCCGCTTGAGAATGTCAGCCAACTGGTCGCGCTGTTCCTCGTCTAGAGCAGGCAAGGCAGGAACTGACCGCTTCGGCATGAGGAGCGTCTCAAAGGGCCAGATCGCCCAATAGGGCACGACCGCCGCCCAGCCCTCGTTCTGCACGACCATACGCTCGCCGTTTTCGATCTCCGCCTCCAAATAGTCCTGTAATAGCGTCCGTCCATGTCGCGCGAAGTATGCGGCCTGGCGCTCGTCTTCCAGCGAAGGTTCCTGGGGAACGGTGCGGTTGGCCCACAACTGGCCATGCGGGTGCGGATTCGACGCGCCCATGGCCGCGCCCTTGTTCTCGAACAACTGCACGTAGTTGATATCTGGACGGCTGCCCAGTTCGGTCACCTGTTCCGCCCACACATCCACCACGGTGCGAATCTCCGCAGGCGACATCTCTGGCAGCGTCAGATCGTGGCGCGGGTTGAAGCAGATCACGCGGCAAGTGCCCGTTTCCGCCTCGGCCTGAAACAACTCTCCCCGGCTGACATCACCGCTGGGACCTTCGGGCAGTAACGCCGCAAAGTCGTTCTCGAAGACAAATGTGCTCGCATAGTCTGGGTTCTGATGCCCTCCGGCGCGCGTATTGCCCGGGCACAGATAGCAGGCGGGGTCATGCCTGGGTCGCTCTTCCGGCGGCGTTCGTTCTACCTGACCTTGCCACGGACGCTTCGTGCGGTGCGGGGAGACCAGCACCCATTGTCCGGTGAGCGGATTGCGGCGGCGATGAGGATGTTCTGTCGGGTCGAAGTTCATAGTATTGGCTCAGCTAGTGTAGTGGCTGCAATGTGGCGAACCAAGCCGGCGCGCCTTAGGCCAGGGCTTCGTGCGCCAGAGCCAGCGCGCCCGCTACGCCCGCGCGGTTGCCCAGCGCCGGCGGCACGATGTACTCGTCGATGCGCTCCAAGATCTGCGGCTTCTGAATATAGCCATTCAACAACCGTTGGGTCTCGGCGCGCACCTTGGGGAACAGGTGCATCTGCTGCATCACGCCGCCGCCCATGATGATGCGTTGCGGCGATACCACGCAAATCAGCGTGCGCAGACCGAGCGCCAGATAGTGCGCCTCCAGGTCCCACGCCGGGTGGTCCGGCGCAAGCGTCTCAGCGCGCGCCTTCCAGCGGTCCTCGATCGCGGGACCGCACGCCAACCCCTCCCAGCAGTCCCCATGATACGTGCACCAGCCAGGATATGGGTCCTTCTCCCGGTCGTGGGGAATGGTAATGTGCCCCATCTCCGAGTGCATTAACCCGTGGATCAGCTTGCCGTTGACCATGCCGCCGCCGCCCAAGCCCGTGCCGATCGTCAGGTAGACGAAGGTATCCAACCCCTGAGCCGCGCCCCAGCGTTGCTCGCCCAGCGCCGCCCCATTGACGTCGCTGTCGAACCCCACCGGCAGGCCAAACGCCTCGCGGATCGGGCCGGCGAAATCCGTGTGCGCCCAATGCGGCTTCGGCGTAGTCGTCACGTAGCCGAAGGCGGGAGACGACGGGTCGGGGTCGACCGGCCCAAACGAGGCGATGCCTATCGCCGCCAAAGGAGTCGTTCGGTGATGCTCTGCAAAGAAATCGATAGCGCGCTGGATGTTCTCCTGCGGGGTCGAGGTCGGATACCTGATCTCCTCCCGGATGTCATCCGGGCTAGAGCCGACTGCGCAGACGAACTTGGTGCCTCCCGCTTCGATGCCGCCCACTAAAGTCATCGCGCTTCTCCGCTGCTGAATATCGATGATGATGGGTTATCACGCCCAAGCCGGCTGCCCCGCAGGTGGTCGCCGATGCGATTCGTGATGGGGCAGGGACAGTCATGTTGCATGAGCGTTGATGTAGAGTGGAAACCGCCAAATGAGCGCCGCCTCAACAAACGCGCATGCCGACCTGATCGGCATGCGCTTCCCGACGCCCTAAAAGGTGTATTTAGCCCTTACCGGGCATTCGGCGCGCTAGCTGCCGGCGAGCACCGACGCAACGAGGCCGACAAAACCTAGCATGCTGGCTGCTGTCACCGCCAGCACCACGAAGAATACGGTCCCAAAACTGCTGCGCTGCTGGAGTCGAGGCTTTCTCCTGGGATGGCTCCGCGTCGAGCGAGTTCGTCGCTTATCGCTATTCACAATTCCTCCTTGCCTGGAAGGATTGCCCGAAGGCGTGCGGTGTATCTGGCGATGCCCTCAGTATAACACATGTTCGCATCTTCGCGCCAGGCAAAATCGCCTCCGAACCTTAAAATTCCGAACATTTGTGCGAATGCCGGCTCAAGAGCTTCAACGCACAACATGGGCGAAATTGTTGCTTACTTTGGCCGCCTGATGTATACTTGACTACGCGCTGGACCGGCGGCAACTTGCCGGCCAGCGCACTTGATGATAGGACTGTTGCGCTAAGCGCGTGGCGCCCTTCAAGAAGCTCATGTTTCTTATGAGGCCGTAGCCGAAGCGCCAATGCCTATGACGAACTGCAAGCCGCATATCCGGACACCATTGCCGTCCGCCTAGTAGAGCCAGACAGGCTACGATGCTATCATTTTCACCTCTCCTACTCAGTATCTTTGCCCTGATTGTCCTCAGCCCCCTCATCTGGTCGGTTCGCCCGCACCGCTTCCGTCACTTTGGTTGGATAGCCGCCATGCCGCCGGCTGCCATCACCGTTTGGCTGGTCATACAGATCGGCGCTGTGAGCGAAGGCCGCCATGTGACTGCCGCCTATAGCTGGATGCCGCAGTTCGGCCTTGAACTGAACTTCCTGCTCGATGGGCTGGCGCTTCTCTTCGGCCTCATCATCGCCGGCATCGGCACGGCCGTGTCGCTCTATACCGGCTACTACTTCGAGGACAACCCGCGCCAGGGCTACTTCTACAGCTTGCTCTATCTGTTCATGGCGAGCATGCTCGGCATCGTCTGGTCGGACAATCTGCTGACTCTTTTCGTCTTTTGGGAAGGCACAAGCCTGACCAGCTACCTGCTGATCGCCTTCAATGACGAGAACCCGGACGCGGTAGCAGGCGGCCGGCGCGCCTTCCTCGTCACAGCCGCCGGCGGCCTCGCCATGCTCTTCGGCATGGTCATCCTCGGCAATAATGCCGGCTCCTATAGTATCAGCGATATCCTGGCTGCGCGTGACCTGTCGACCAGCCCGGCGTTTTCTGCGGCCGTCGTGTTGATACTGCTGGGGGCGTTCACCAAGTCAGCGCAGTTCCCCTTCCATTTCTGGCTTCCTGGGGCTATGTCCGCGCCGACGCCCGCCAGCGCCTACCTGCACTCGGCAACCATGGTCAAGGCCGGCGTCTACCTGCTGGCGCGTATGCATCCCGCCCTCAACGAAAGCCCGATCTGGTTTTGGGCGCTGTTGATCATCGGCGGCTCGACCATGCTCCTGGGCGCGGTCAGCGCCATCCGCTACTTCGACGTCAAAGCCCTGCTCGCCTATGCCAC
>JASGTU010000418.1 GCA_030058085.1 Chloroflexota bacterium | reverse complement strand
GTGGCAATGGCCTGCTCCACCTCGATGCCCTCGTCTTGGGCAAGCTCTGCCGCCATATCGAAGTTCATCACATCGCCGGCGTAGTTGCCCAGCAGCAGCATCGCCCCTTTGCCGCCTTCAGCCGCCTTGATGCACTCCAGGATGGTCGGCACCGGCGGAGAGGTGAACACTTCGCCGACCGCCACGGCGTCGAGCATGCCGCGGCCGAGATAGCCGATAAACGACGGCTTATGGCCTGAACCGCCGCCGGTAATGACGGCGACCCTGTTTTGCGCCGGCGCATCCGTGCGGACGATGGCGCGAGGATGGCCGGATGCGCGACGGACGTAGCGCTGGTTGACGAACAGGAAACCTTCCAGCATCTCGTCAACCACATTCATCGGATCGTTGACGAATTTTTTCATGGCAGGGACCTCTGTAGGGTGTGGGCTCATTCGTTCAGGCGGGCAATTTGTGCATCGACGAGCGCTTTGGAGCGCATGAGGAGCGTCTCTATCTGGGCCAGGGGCATCGGCTCCGCTTGCAGTACGATCTTGCCCCGGCTGTCGCGCCTCATGCGCGTCGGAATCTCGATGCTGAGCAAGGGCTGTGCGGCAAGGGGCGCCATGCGGTCGAACATCTCATCCCACATGATGCTGCCGTCGCCGAGGGCAGTATGCACCCAGCCTTCTCCCTCTTGTCGCAAGTCCTTCAGGTGCAGCCCGATGCAATAGGGCAGCGCCGGCTCTATGTCCACATGCGCGGCCTGGCCCGGGCGGTGCGTCAGGAAGTTGCCGGGATCGTAGTTGATGCGCACCAGCGGATGGTCGACAGCCGCCGCGATCTGCGCGGCATCAGCCCCGTCGTTGAGCGCGGCGTCGACGTCATCTGCCGGGTTTTCGAGCGCAATCGTCACGCCGAGTTGCTCCGCCAGCTTGGTCGCCTGGGCAAGATGGTCCAGAAAGGCGTCGCGCCGCACGGCAGGGCCGGAGACGGTGGCAACCATCTGCGCCCCGACCTCGCCGGCGAATTCGAGTCGCCGGCACAGCGCATCGCCGCCGCCCGCTCGCGACATATCGAAGTGCGCCGATACGGCGCGGCAGGTCAGCCCGGCATCAGCCAGCGTCGCTCGAACCGCGCGCGCGTTGGCGGGGCTGAACAGGGCTTCGTCGAACGTCGCAGAATAGCCTTCGATATAGGCCAGTTCTACCACATCTATGCCCAACGCAGCCAGCGAGGCAAGCGCAGCGTCCATCGGGTGGCCGTCGTACGCCACCATACTGACGGATAGGGGAGCCCAGCGCATGCCTAGGCCCCCGTGATCTCGCGCAGCAGACGGAAGAAGCCTTGTTTGCGCTCCGTGTTCAGGCCCCACTGCACAGGCGGCGACTGGTAGCCGCCGGCGTAGTCGTTGCGGCCCGGGTCGAAGTATCCCCATGAGCAGTACTCGCTCAGCGCGGCCACAAAGTTGTTCCAGGGCTTGTCGAAGTCAAAGTGGTCATCTTCGTTGAACAGGATCGGCATGGGCCGGTAGCCGGGCACAGCGCGCGCCTCGCGCACCATGGCGGCGATGCGGTCAGGGTCGGCTACAAAGTTGGCGTGCATGAGCAGGAAGTCCGAGGCGGCTACGACATTGGGGCGCGGGATTGTGCCGCCGCCATAGCTTGTACCGACGAGCAGCCGCCGCCCGTCGCGCGTGATGTTCTTGGCGCGCTCGATCAGCTCGTGAATGCGCGGCGGCGTGAGGATGTCGTGCTCGTACTTGGGCACATCACACTCGTTGTTGACCTCGAGCAGCACGTTGCGATAGCCCTGATCCAGCACCCAGTTGACCGTGTTGTCCAGCGCGGCCACGACGGCGGCCTCGTCTGCCAGGCGTTCGTCTTGGCCGAAGTAGAAGACGCCCATGATGGCGACCATGCCTTGTGCGTCCAGCCCCTCGATCACCCGCGCCATGCGCGAGGCGTAATCGGGCTTCAACTCGCCGCCGGCGGTGAAGGCGTTATTGTCCCAGGGCTGTTCTTGGCTATAGCCTTCGGGGCTGCCGCCCTGCAGATTCACGGTCACGGCGAGCAGGCCGTGCTCTTTGTAGACGGGAAGCGCAGCCACGAACTCGTTGACATTGCGCTCGGCGTCATAGCGTCCCGTATCGGGGTAGGCCCAGCGCGCGCGTGTGGCGGGGTTGGCGTCGTCAAAAGTGGCTTGCACCATGCGGCTGTTGAGCAGCAGCCCTTCGATGCGTTTGCCTTCCCAACTTCGCCCGGCATAGGTTGGCCGGCCATCGATGTAGAACTGGTCGCCCTGAATAGAGATTTCGGTCATGTTCGTTGGTTCCTTGTGTCTGCCTAGAGCAGGGAGCGCAGCATGTGCTGCAGCGTCTTGGCGGGCACGCCCTCTTCGATCAACGCCTGCATGCGGTCACAGCCGAAGCGGTCCAGCAGTTCCTGCCCGATCTTGACCGCTTCGATGCCCACTTCCATCGTCTCGACGGGATCGCCGTCACGCGTGACGATGTCATAGGCCAGCCAGCCATTCCAGTTCAGACGCTCCATATAGAAGAGCATCTCTATCGTGTCCCACAGGTTGACGCTGGAGGGCAGCATGTCCCAGTCCCACTCACGGCCGTTGTCGTTGAAGTGCACGTAGAAGAGACGGTCGGCCTGTCCGGCGAGGGCCAGCATCTCGGCCGGCGTCTCCTTTGCCACCAGGGCATGGCCCACGTCCATGGTCACGCCTACGTGGGGAAGGCCGATGCGTTCGCACAGATAGAGGGAGCGGCCCATATCGCCCAGCACCACGTAGTTGCGCGACTCGTTGGGCTTGTATTCCAGACTGACGCGCACATCGCTGCGGTGACGGGCGGCTTCGGCGATGCCCTCTTCGAGCCAGCGCCACTGCGCGACGTAATCCGCCTCGAAGCTGTAGTTGTGGCCGTCAATCAGCGGGCAGCAGGTTACCATGTCCGTGCCTAGCTCGGCTGCCAGGTCCATGCCTGTCTTCACATAGTCCACCGCTTGGCGGCGAACCGCGGGATCGGGCGAGGTAAAGGAGCCGCGGCGGAAGATGGCGTCTCCCTTGACGTTGACGTTGACCGCCGAAACGGGCATGCCGGCCTGGCGGATGATGTCGACGCTCTGCGCGACATCGGGTAGAAAATCCTGCGGGTAGACGGGCTCGATGCCGTCGCCGCCGCGCACGCGGCTCGCCATCTCCAGCCGTTCGCTCAGGCTGCGCGCCGATTGATATTCGTGAAAGCGGTCGAACTGCCGGCCCATGAAGCCGATCATGACCGAATGTTTTAGCTGCATACTCTGCCTCTTTGTTCTGGATTTGATGTGGATTAGCCGGTTGTAGCCGAACTGCGCCGGCGGTGAACTAGAGTCGCTCGCCCCGATAGCCGGGCGCGTCTTCGATGCCGCACAGCTCCGCTACGGTCGTGAAGAAGGTGATCTTCTCGAAGGTGTTGATCGCCCAATTGGTCGGCGGGCTTTGGAAGCCGTCATGGTAGGGGCGCAGGCCGCCCTGGTCGTAGTAGCCCCAGCTGGCGCCGGCCTCCCAGGCCGCGCGCAGGTTATCGACGCGGGTGGAGTCTTCGTTGAAGACAATCGGCTTATCGGTGCGAGCGCGCAGGTGCTCCACCATGGCGCGAATCTGGTGCGGGCGCTGGCTGTTGCCGTGGACCAGCATGAAATCCGCCGTCTCTATCACGGCGTCGCTGGGGAGCCCGCCGCCGCCATAGCTTGTGGAAATGAGAAAGCGGCCGCCGCAGCGCTCGCGCGCGGCTAGAATTAGCTCGTGGACGCGATCCGGGCGCAGAAGTTCGTGCACATAGCCGATGTTGGCCTCGTTGTTGATCTCCACCATGACGTTGTCGCGGCCCACCGCGCCGAGAAAGTCCATCGCTTCGTTGACGGCGCGGCGCACCGCCGCGTCATCGCGCAGCTTGTGGTTCTGGCCGAAATAGAAGAAGCCGGCAATGCAGGCCATGCGCTGGTCGTCCAGGCCCTCGATCACGCGGCGCATGCGCTCGGCATACGTGTCCTTGAGCGCTCCTTCCGGCGTAAAGGCGTTGTTGTCCCAGTCCTGCAAAATCTGGTCGCGGCGCAGATGGATATGGTATTGCGGAAAGCCGCCCTGGAAATTGACGGTGGCGGCAATCACGCCGTGGCGGCGATAGCTGGGCAGGGCGGCTACGAACTCGTCTGTCTGGCGATTGGGATCGAACGGGCTGCCGTCCGGATAGCTGAACAGCTTGACCGTTTCGGGGTTTTCGTCGTCGAAGGTGGCTTGCACCATGCGGGTATTCATCAGCCTGCCCAACGCTTCGGGTTTGGCGGTGGGAAAGTCGCTGTATGTGAGACGATCGTCAAACAGGAATTTGTCGCCCTGAATCGAAATCTTCACTGCGCACTCCTTCTAGTGGGATGAAGCATGTATGAAGCGATGTGATTGAACCGGCGGACTCTACCCCTTGACGGCGCCGGCGCTAATGCCCTGCACCATGTTCTTTTGGCCGAGCGAGAAAAGGACGAGCGCCGGGATAGTCGACATGACACAGGCCGCCATAAAGGCATTGGCGCGCTGGAAGCTGCCGAACTCGCCGATAAAGTCGCGCAGACCGACTTGCAGCGTCTTCATCTGTCCTTGGTAGAGCAGGAGGCTGGCCCAGAGGAAGTCGTTCCACGCGCCCAAAAACGTAAAGGTCGCAATGGCGATGATGCCGGGCAGCGAGATAGGCAGCACGATTCGCCAGAAGACGCTAAAGAGCGTGCAGCCGTCGATCAGCGCCGCGTCTTCCAGCTCGACGGGGTAACTGTTTCTAAAGTAGCCGGAGAGCATCAGCACGGCGTAGGGCAGCGAGAAGCTAATATAGGCAATGGTCGCCCCCGGATACGTGTTGATCAGGTTCAAGTCCTTGATTAAGAAATAGACCGGAAAGACACGCGTAATGGGCGGGATCAACTGCGTGAAGAGAAAGATCGCCAGTATGGCCGTTGCGCCCGGAAACGGGTAGCGGGCAATCACATAGGCGGCGGAGCTAGCCAGCAGCGCCGAGAAGACGGTGGTGGCCGTGGCGATCACCATTGAGTTGGTCAGATAGCGCACGAATGGGATCATCGTCAGCGCGCGCTGGTAGCCTTCCAGCGTTAAGCTCTGCGGAATCCAGGTTGGGGGAATGGCAATGATCTCGGTATTGGTCTGGAAGGAGCTTTTCGCCATCCAATAGAAGGGCAGCAACACGAAGATGACGATGCCGGCGGCGAAAAGAGCCACCACAATGCGGCCCAGCCAACGCATGGCGAATTGAAGAACTGAGTTGTGCGTAGCTCTCCCCCGTCCTCGAGGCTGCGCATTCTTCAAGCTTTGGCTAATCATGAGAGATTCTGTCCCTGATGTAGAACGCGGCCACAATGCTGGTCAAGACGAGAATGACGCTGCTGATGGCGGCGGCTAGGTCAAAGCGATATTGGGTGAAGGCCTGTTGGTAGGACATAACGGCCAGGATGTTGGTCAGGTTGGCCGGCCCTCCGCCGGTCATAATGTAGTTGACCTCGAAGTGGCCGATGCCGCCGATGAAGAGCAGGGTCACCAGGATGGCGAGCGTGGCGCGCAGCATGGGGATGGTTACGTACCAGAACTTGTGGAAGGCGCCTGCGCCGTCAATCTCGGCTGATTCGTAGATGTCCTGAGGGATGGATTGGAGGCCCGCCAAGATCATGACCGTCACAAAAGGCAAGCCGCCCCAAATACGCACAGCCGAGACCGCCATCATGGGGATGCTGAACGGGCCAATCGTGTGAATCGCATCGGTGAGAAACTTGATGTTGCCCTCGATCAGGCCCATCGCCTTGAGCACTTGGTTGATGGGGCTGCGTTCCGGCTGAAACACCCACATCCAGATGGCGGAGGCGACCACCGGGGGGATGACCCACGGCACCAAGACCAAGGACCGCAGGGCGCCCCGCCCGCGGAAGCCGAGGTTGAGCACCTGGGCAATCAGCAGCCCCAGCAGGGTGACGGCTCCCACCGCGATCAAGGCGAAAAGGATGGTGTTGAGAAACGCGCCGAGGAAGCGCGGATCATTAAAGATCGTCCGGAAATTGGCGAAGCCGACGAAAGGCGCGCCGTCGGTGTCCAGGCGCATGAGGTCGTACTGCACCATCGCCAGGCGCAGCGAGTCCACCATGGGATAGACGCCCAGCGCCAGGACCAGCAACAGCGCCGGCGCGACCATGAAGTAACTGAAGATGTTGCGGCGGACAGTCATGGCATCCCTTACCGTAGAGAGACTGCCGGCGCCGCCCCGCTGAGGCAAAACGGATAGCGAATGGACTAGATTTCGATCTTGTCCATTTCTTCCTGTGCGCGCGCTTGGGCGCGTGCCAGAACTTCATCAAACGGCTGCTGCTGGATCAACGCCTCGTAGTACATGTCGTAGAGCACGGCGCCCGGCTCGGTTGCGGTGAGCTTGCCCCATGCCGGCGACGGATGCTGCGAGGTGTGGGCGTGTTCCAACGTCTCGACAATGGCGACCTTCCACGGGCGGTCGGACCAATAGGGCGACGCCATCACCTTTTTGTTGGGGCTGACGCGGCCGATGTACTCGGTGATCTCTTGCATGTTTTCGTCGCGGCTGAGGAACTCGATGTACGACACGCACTCATCTACGAGCTGCGTGCCGTGCAGCACGCCCCAGTAGCCTGCGCCGCTGTACGAAGAGCGATTGACGGGGCCTTGAGCCGGCACGGCAAACGCCCACTGGCCTTCCATCTCCGGGAAATCACGGTCGAAGGTGAGGCCCTCGGAGTCGGACACCTGTCCAACGATAGCGACCTGTCCGGCGCGGAACATGTCCATAGGCGCATGGCCTTTTTCCATGATCTCCATCGGCATGGTCTCATGCGTCCACAGGTGGTCGTACATAAACTGCAACGATTGGCGCATCTCCGGCGTGTCGATGGTGGCGGTTTCGCCGTCCTCGGTCATGTACTCGCCGCCTGCTTGCCACAGATAGGCCATGAACTGCTACACAGGCACGGCGCTGCTCAGTTCAAAGCCCCATACCGACGTGTCGGGGCCGTCGCGCTTGGTTGTCGCCCTGGCAGCCTCGGTGATTTCCTCCCAAGTCTGCGGCGGACCGGAGAAGCCCGCCTCTTCCAACATATCCACGCGGTAGAGCAGGGGGCGAATGTCGCCGCGCCAGGGGATGCCATAGAACTCGCCCTGCCAGTAGACATCCTGCAGGCCGGCTTCGTAGAAGCGATCCTCCAGGTCAGGCCAGTAGAGGTCCTTATAAT
>JASGTU010000417.1 GCA_030058085.1 Chloroflexota bacterium | reverse complement strand
CTCTGAGGGCGACTGCCATTACTCGTATCCGCCTCCGCCGACCACGGCATATCGTGCATTCTGATATTCATGCATCCCCCTGCTGTTTTTGCCGCCTGTACCGTCGATACTACTATCCGCCGCACATATCGTGCATCTACGGGCGCTTCTCATTGTACCAACGCCAATCGGTTTTAACCAGCACGCGGGGGCTTTTCCCCGCCCTACCCCATTCGCCGCACGAGTTCCGTCTCCACTTCCCGCCAGTCGATGCCGCGCAAGGCGAGCAGCGTCATACTATGGTAGATCAGGTCGGCCATCTCAGAAACGACTCGCTCGTCTCCCTGGCCTTTGGCAGCAACGATGATCTCGATGGCCTCCTCTCCAACTTTCTTGAGGATCTCGTCCTCTCCGGCGGCGAATAGCTGCGCCGTATATGAGCCGGGCGGCGCGTTCGTCTTGCGACTCTCGATCAAGCTATACAAGGCCGCTAGTGTTTCACTCATATCGTTTCCATTTCATGCTCTAGCTGGTGTGTAACGATTGAGGCCATGACGTGCGCCACAAAGTGGCCACAGCTCACAGCAGATCGGCGGGCGGGATGCGCACCGGAACACCGGCAGCGCGCAGATGCGCTTTGACTTCCATGATGCTCAATTGCCGAAAATGGAACAGGCTGGCGGCAAGAGCGGCAGCCGCGCCGCCGTCCGTCAGCGCTTCGACGAAGTGCTCCGGCCTGCCAGCGCCGCCGCTTGCGATGACGGGAACGCCCACCGCGTCGCTGATCGTGCGTGTCAGCGCAATGTCATAGCCCGCCTGCGTGCCATCGCCATCCATCGAGGTCAGTAATAGCTCGCCCGCGCCGCGGCGTTCGGCCTCGCGCGCCCATTCGACGGCATCCAACCCCGTATTGATTCGTCCGCCACTTACGTAGACATCCCAACCGGAGCCGCGCTCTGCCAGATCTGCGCCGCGACGAGCGCGTGCGTCGATCGCAACGACGATGCACTGGCTGCCGAAGCGCCGCGCCGCCTGCTCAATCAATTCAGGACTGTGGACTGCGGCGCTGTTTATGCTCACCTTGTCGGCGCCAGCGAGCAGAATGGCGCGCATATCCTCGACGCTGCGAATGCCCCCGCCCACCGTAAAAGGGATAAAAACAGAGTCCGCCACGCTGCGTACCATTTCGATGACGATATCGCGCGCCTCGTGCGTTGCGGTGATGTCCAAGAAAACGAGCTCATCGGCGCCTTCAGTATCGTAGACCTTGGCTTGTTCGACCGGATCGCCCGCATCCACGAGGTCGACGAAGTTAACGCCTTTCACTACTCGGCCGTTCATCACATCCAAACACGGGATGATTCTTTTCGCCAGCATAGTCTGCTTGGTCCTTGGTCCGGCCGTTAGCCGGTTCATAACGGCGCCGCGCCGCCTACGGCGTGAAGCTGCGAAGGTAGGCGCAAGCCTGACCGAGGGCGGGAAGTTGTTCGGGCGCGGTCTCGGCTAGCAGTTCCCACGCTTCATCATGGTCAACCCAGCGTGCCTCGCAGTGATCCTCGTTGCCGAAGCGCACTTCGCGCAGTCCTACCTCGGCCAGATAGTAGGTGAGCGAGTGGTCAATCGAGTAGCCGCGTACAATGGCGGTATATTGGAGATTGACGCGAAACTCCTCGTACAGCTTGACGATGGGCAGTCCGGTCTCCTGTTGCAGTTCGCGTAGAGCGCATTGCCGCACCGTTTCAGCCGGCAGCAGACTACCGCGCGGGAATTGCCACTGCTCATCATAGACATTGTACAACAGGAGGAACTGCGGTTTGCCTTCGACGAAGCGGAACGGCACAATGCCGGCGCTCGTCCAACGCAGTGGGCGACGCCCCACCTCGATTGCCTTTACCAGATCGAGCGCGCCGGTATAGATAGCCTGCCCGACGATGACGCCTTCCATGTTGTAGTGCTCGTGCGCCTTCAGGCGTTCAATATCCTCGATGCCCGCCACGCCTCCGCTGGCGATCACCTTTAGCCCCGTCAAGTCACCCAATCGAACCGTGGATTCAAGATTGACTCCTGAAAGCATGCCGTCGCGCGCGATATCTGTAAAGACGACATGGCGCACGCCGAGCGCCTGCATCCGGTGTCCCATGTCCACGGCATCGATCTCGCTCGTTCGCTGCCAGCCGTGCGTCGCTACTTTACCGTCGCGTGCGTCAATGCCGGCGGCGATGCGGTCGGCGCCCCAGCGGTTGACGGCGTCCGCCACCAGTTTGGGCTTCTCGACCGCCACGGTACCCAGCACCACCCTATCTGCGCCAAGCTCGAGCGCCAGCTTGATGTCCTCCAACGTTCGCAGCCCGCCGCCAAACTGGATCGGGACGTCTACCTGTTTTCGGATGTCACGGAGTCGCTTCAGGTTTATCGGCAGATCGTGCGCTAAATCGTGGTGAGCTGGCTTAGGCGCGTCCTGACCGGGGTGCTGAATCAAGATCGAAGGAGGTCTATGCAGCGCATCAAAATGCCTGCGATTTGCCCCTAGTGCGCCGTCCAGATTCACGATGTGCAGCCACTCGGCGCCCTGATCAACCCAATACCGCGCCATCCGCAAGGGATCCTCCGAGAAGACGGTCTCGGCTGCTGGGTCTCCTTGACGCAGGCGCACACACCGTCCATTGCGCAGGTCGATTGCCGGATATATGATCATCGTACACCCAATGCCGTTGGCGCTGAATAAGCCATGCCGTCCCGTCCTTACCTAGTCGTGTTCCGGAGCGCGCAGGGAATGAGTGCTACAGAAACGCGGGGAGTGATGAACTCCAGACCCGAACGCCGCTTCAATTTGTGCATACACTACCACACCGGAGGCTTGGCCTAAGTAACGAGGAACCCGCTGCGGGCGAATCACCGCAAGCAGGACGTCGCTTAGAAAATGAGGGACTAGTTCTCAGTTATCGGCCGCGCCATTACCTTCCGCTACCATGCGCATGAAGTTGGCCAAAATGCGCAAGCCAACCGTATGGCTCTTCTCGGGATGCGGTTGAATGCCCCACGCATTGCGGTAACGAACCACGCTTGCATAGTTTTGACCGTAGTCCGTCGCCGCTAGAACCGCAGACGGATCCGTTGGCTCACAATAATAGCTGTGCGCGAAATACGCATAGGCGCCGTCAGGCATCCCCTCCAGCAAAGGGTCTTCGCGCCTGCGATGCAATTGGTTCCAGCCAATCTGCGGCACGCGCAGCGTATGGCCCGCCTTGCTCATCGGATCGGGCATGGCTTCGGGGAAGCGGCGCACCATGCCGGGGATGACATGCAGCCCCTCGTGTTGGCCCATCTCTTCGCTGCCGTCGAAAAGCAACTGCATGCCGACGCAGATGCCTAGCAGCGGCAGCCCGGCATGAAGCGCATCAAGCAAAGGCCTCTCGAACTCCTGCCGCCGCAAATTCTGTACGCTATCACCGAATGCCCCTTGCCCTGGCAACACGGCCGCGCGCCAACGAGTCAGGTCAACCGGCCGGTTAACGATGTCCACCGGTATACCCAATGGCCCGGCGACGCTCTCGAACGCTTTATAGACGCTGCGCAGGTTCCCAACCCCATAGTCGACGATCGCGATCATGGCTCTGCGTCCATCACAATAGCGAAGTTGCGGACGAAGGCCGGCGGAAACTGGCGGGCGGCTGCGGCCATCGTCAACTCGCGGATGGCGTGCTCGGCTTGCTCTACCTCAACCGGCGTCAAAGCGCCTCCAGCCTGCGCCTGGTCGAATGCCGCTTCGCCCAAAACGGTGATGCGGTTGTCCGTTTCTATCCACAGCCCCAAGTAGAGCATTTCTGTGGTCAGCGCCTTGCCATTCTGCTCAATAGCCGTCGTGACCGGCGCATAGCACCCGATTGCCTCGCCGCGTGCATCGAAGTACTTGTCGACCACATAGCCGTCGTTCACCAGCCAGAAGCGCAACCACACGAAGTGCGGTCCTGCGGCCGGTACATCGCCCGCGGCGGTAGCCAAAAGTTGCTGCGGAGCATTCTTCGACCACGCCACGCGCTCAATGAACGTCTGGCCGAGCCATTCAGCGCGGTAATCGACCATGTGATCGATTACCTCCCATGCGCCGACCTGCAGCTTCTTGCGCACTCCCGTGTAGTTCATTCTTCCCAACGGACTTCTAGCGCCAGTCTATGCGATTATCGTCACTGGCTAAGCGCTGTTGCTGGCTACTAGTACTTGCGCACAATCGCGCGGTATGCAATCGGTTCCCGGAACTGGATCAACTGGCGATCCTCGCGTACTTGACGCACGCGGTCCAAATCAATCGTGGCAACGGCATAGCCCTCAATCGCCTCGTCCAGCACGGTATAGGTCTCGCCCATCGGCCCAGACAGAATACTGTCGCCGATGAAGCGTCGTGTCGGCTCCTCGCCAACACGGTTGGCAGCTGCGACAAACAGCGCATTTTCGCAAGCTCGGCTGATGATATGCGCTCGCCACGAGTCAGCCAATTGCTCATCCCAGTTGGCGCTAACCACGATCAGTTCCGAGCCGTCAAGAGTGAGGCTACGCGCCGCCTCGGGAAAGGCCAGATCGGTTCCGATCATCAGCCCAAAACGTCCCCACTCCGCCTCCACCGTAGAAAATCGGAAGCCGTTGCGATAAACTTGCCGCTCCTCGCCGAGCAGGTGCACCTTGCGGTATTCGGTTACGACATCCCCTTCAGGCCCGATACACACAGCGCCGTTATAGAGGATGCTCTCGACCTTCTCCTTGATGACCATGCCGAAGACGATGTACGTGTTGAAGTCGCGCGCACGCTTCGCCAGGTAGTTCGATGCATGCCCCGGCACGCGTTCCGCCAGGTCTGTAGCGCGTAAGCCCAGTTCGTTGCCCGTATAGCTTAACTCCGGAAAGACGATCAGTTCTGTGGGCTGTTCTGTACAAATGCGCTCGACAAAATCCCCCATCTTGCGCAGGTTTTCCTCTGGATTTGCCAGTTCGGGCTCCATCTGGACAAGCGCAACCGTAATTTCCCGCGGCATCGAGTACTCCTACTGTTTCTCAGCGGCCAGTAATCATTTGTGTCCATCTGCAGTCCAAGTCGAACCGCTAAGCAAGTATAGCACATACGTACCGATTCACCATTTGCTTCGCTTATAGGATACAATGTTGCCGCATAAGCAAAGTCGTATGGTTCGAGCATAGCCGGGAGCAAGCAATGAATGCCATCGGGAAATGGGTGCGAGGCGTGTGGATCGTGTTGCTGGTCGCCGCCGTTGTGATCGGTCTGGACCAGGCAACCAAAGAGTGGGTGCGCATCAATATCCCCAAATACTCGCACATCGTGCCCATCCCACAGCTTGGGCAAGCCTTTGTGTTCGAGCATGTCGACAACTTCGGCGCCGCGTTCGGCATCCTCAAGATGCATCGCGGCGTTTTCATCGGCGTCGCCGTGATCGTCGCCGTCGCCATACTAGTTTACGCGCCGCGTCTGTCTGCTGACCAGAAACTGATCCGCGTCATCCTCGGCCTTCAAATGGGCGGCGCCCTGGGCAACGCCATCGACCGGATGATCCAGGGCTATGTCACCGATTTCATCCGCATGGGCATCCCCGGCGTCTATTATTGGCCCAACTACAACATCGCCGATAGCGCCATCGTCGTCGGCGTTATCAGTCTCGGCATGCTGCTTCTGCGTGAAGACCTAATGCGAGAGCGCGCTGCCAAGCAGCAGTCGTCTGAGCAGTCATCCTCCAGGCAGCGCCTCCCGAACTCGCCGACCGCTGAGGGTGAATAGACGGTCAAGAACCATACCTATGCCTGACTTCACCGTAAGCAGCGAGGCGGTTGGGTTACGGTTGGATCTATGGATGGCGCGCCAGTTCCCTGATCACAGCCGCACCGAAATCCAACGCTGGATCAAAGGATCGGCAGTGTTGGTCGACGGAATGCCCGCCAAATCAAGCCAGCGCCTGGAGGCGGCACAATGCATTAGTGTCAACCCGCCAACGGTTGCCGCCGAGCCGGCATTGCATGCAGAGCCGATTCCACTTGACATTCTCTACGAAGACGCCGATCTGCTCGTGATCAACAAACCTGCCGGGCTTGTAGTTCACCCCGCGCCAGGCCACCCCGCCGGCACGCTGGTTAACGCCGTTATGCATCACTGCCCCGACATTGAAGGCGTCGGCGGTGACAAGAGGCCAGGCATCGTCCACCGCCTCGACAAGGACACATCGGGCCTCATCGTCGTCGCCAAGAACAACCGGGCGTTGCGTGACCTCCAACGTCAATTCAAGAGCCGAACGGTAAAGAAGGAGTATCTAGCGCTACTCGAAGGGCGGCTTGAACAACCGCAGGGCCGGATCACGGCGCCAATCGGCAGGCATCCCACAGAGCGAAAGCGTCAGGCAGTCTACGCTACCATAGAAGCCGCTGGCGTCCGTGATGCCGTCACAGACTATCGTACGGAAGCAGTCTATTCCGCTTCCATTATCCACGGCAACGCTACGGGTCGTTTCACCCTAGTGCGAGCCACCCTCCACACAGGACGAACGCACCAGCTGCGTGTCCATTTCGCATGGCTGAAGCACCCAATTGTGGGTGATCGCCTCTATGGATACAAAAAACAACGACTCAATCTTGGCCGCCCTTTTCTACATGCGGAACGACTGAGTTTCGTCTTGCCGTCCACCGGCGAACGCATGGAGTTCGGTGCGCCTCTGCCGTTCGAATTATCGGCCCTCCTCGAATCTCTCGAAGCCGCATCCTCTGGTATGTGACGGTCTAGAGGTGTTGGTTCTGGTTACTCTATTGGTTTGTTCTGTATCGCTTTTGATGACTACACGAAACTCGCCGCCCCCTGCTCGAACGCCGGCGCCGCCAGTTATTTGAACGAAAGCGCCTTTCGTGTACCATAAACCCCACCGTACTATCGTCTCTTACGTTTATCACAGCGCATTTCACAACGATGTGAGAGAAAGCGAGTCTTTACTATGGCCGTTACCAAATCCGCCGCCCTGGACTACCATTCCCAGGGTCGCCCGGGCAAACTCAAAATCGTCGCCACAAAATCCATGCAGACACAGACGGATCTGTCGCTGGCCTACTCCCCGGGCGTCGCCTACCCGGTGCTCGAAATCGCCGACAGACCGGAAGACGCCTATGAATATACAGCTAAGGGTAACCTGGTCGCCGTTATCAGCAACGGTACTGCAATACTAGGCTTGGGCAATCGCGGCGCTCAGGCTGCAAAACCGGTTATGGAAGGCAAGGCCGTGCTGTTCAAGCGCTTCGCCGACGTCGACGTGTTTGATATTGAGATCAATAGCGTCGATCCCGAAGAAATCGTGCGCTTTGTCGAGATGATCTCGCCCACATTCGGCGGTATCAACCTAGAGGACATCAAGGCGCCTGAATGCTTCTACATCGAACGCGAGGCGCAGCGTCGCTGCGACATCCCCGTCTTCCACGACGATCAGCACGGCACCGCCATCATTTCCGGCGCAGGCTTGATCAACGCACTCGAACTCGTCGAAAAGGACATCTCCCAAGTCAAAATCGTCATCAACGGCGCAGGCGCCGCCGGCATCGCTGTCGCCGATCTCTACGTCGCCCTCGGCGCACGCAGGGAGAACATCGTCATGTGCGACACACGCGGCGTGATCTACGCCGGTCGCACCGAAGGTATGAACGAGTACAAGGCCCACTACGCCGCCGATACCTCGGCGCGCACACTGGACGAAGCCATGGCCGGCGCTGACGTATTCATCGGCCTGTCAGCGCCCAATACGCTCAGCAAAGACATGGTGCGCAGCATGTCGCGCGACCCCATCATCTTCGCCATGGCGAACCCAGACCCGGAGATCACGTACGAAGATGTGCAAGACGCGCGCGGCGACGTGATCTTTGGCACAGGCCGCAGCGATTACCCCAACCAGGTCAACAACGTCCTGGGCTTCCCTTTCATCTTCCGCGGCGCCCTGGACGTGCGCGCCCGCGCCATCAACATGGAAATGAAAATGGCGGCCACGCGCGCCCTGGCAGCCCTTGCCAAAGAAGACGTACCCGATTCGGTGCTGCGCGCCTATGGGCTAGATGTTCTGCGCTTCAGCCGCGACTATATCATCCCCAAACCGCTCGACCCGCGCGTGCTTATGCGGCTGGCTCCCGCCGTCGCACAGGCTGCTATGGAGAGCGGCGTCGCACGCCTCAACATCGACCTGGATGCCTACATGGATTCGCTCGCTGCTCGTATGGGCCCGAGCGTGCAGGTCATGCGCGCGATGGAACAGAAAGCCAAGCAGGCGCCGAAGCGGCTGGTATTTGCCGAAGGGGAGCATCCCAAGATCATCCGCGCCGCCTACGCCCTCGCCTCCGAAGGCATCGCTCATCCCATCCTGCTGGGACGGCCTGACGAGATCGAGGCGCAGACACAAGAGCTCGGCCTCGACTACGCGCCTGACGCCATTGACCCCAACCAGTCGACCAAGCGTTCCCAGTATGCCGAGGTCTTTTATCAGCGTCGCCAGCGCAGAGGAGTCACGCTCAGCCTGGCAGGTGACTTGCTGCGCCAACCTAACTACTTCGGCTCGATGATGGTCGATCAGGGCGATGCGGACGCCTTTGTATCCGGCGTCACCTACAACTATCCCGAAGTGCTCCGCCCCGCACTGCAGGCAGTAGGCCGTCAGGAGAATCGCTGGGTCAGCGGCGTCTATATGATGCTGGTCCAGGAACGCATTTACTTCTTCACCGATGCGACCGTTATCATCGAGCCGAGCCCGGAGCAACTTGCCGCAATCGCCATCAATGCCGCCGAACTCGCTATGGAGTTCGACATTGAGCCGCGCATCGCCATGCTGAGCTTCTCGAACTTCGGCAGCACCCCACATCAGCAGGCGGAGAAGGTTCGGCTGGCAACGGAACTCGTCAAGCAACAGCGGCCCGATCTGGAAATCGACGGAGAGATGCAGGCCGACATTGCCGTCGTGCCCGAACTGATGCAGCGTCACTACCCCTTCAGCCGGGTGCGCGATGCCAACGTGCTGGTTTTCCCGCACCTTGCCGCCGCCAACACAGCCTACAAACTGCTCAGCCGGTTAGGCGGAGCGGAAGCTATCGGCCCGATCTTGGTTGGAATGCGCAAACCCGTCCAGGTTCTCGCCACAGGCGCCGACGTCCGCGACATCGTCAACGTCTCCATCCTTGCGACGGTAGATGCGCAATACAATGGCGCTCACCACGCGGGTTCAGCCTAGTCGCTCACACAAAATCGTCCGCCGGCACGCCATATTGCGCACCGGCGGACGATTCACCGCAACTCATCCCACCGAACTATTTGCAGGACGCCTCTAGTCAGGCGGCGTGTAGTCCAACATGCGCCCATCTGCCGTAAACCAGCCGCAGGGACAGCCTGTCGGATCGTCCGGTTGCGGCGCCTGCCAATTAGTCAACAACGGCAAGTACA
>JASGTU010000416.1 GCA_030058085.1 Chloroflexota bacterium | reverse complement strand
TGACCAAACCAACATCGTACGAACCAGAGACTTCCCGCAGCGCTTCGGCCAAGTTGACATCGCGCGACGCGTCCTCGCCCACGCGCGATGAAGGCGGCTTGCTTGCTACCGGACAGACTGTCGAAAGGGCCGTCCTTGTGGGCGTTGAATGGCTCGCCCATCCCGGCCTGCTTTCGCTCGAAGACTCGCTTGCCGAACTTGCCATGCTCGCCAAGACTGCAGGCGTCAGCGTTCTCGGCAGCATATCGCAGCGCGTCGATACGCCCAACCCGGCTACTTTCATCGGCAGCGGAAAACTCGAAGAACTGCACATGCTCGTCCTGGAACTCGGCGCCAACCTCGTCATCTTCGACGAAGAACTCTCCCCGCGTCAGCAGCGCGAGCTGGAAAAGGCGCTCGGAGAAGACATCAAGGTGCTGGATCGCACGGCTCTGATCCTCGACATCTTCGCGCGCCACGCCCGCACGCGCGAAGGCGCGGTGCAGGTCGAATTGGCCCAATACGAATACCGCCTGCCGCGCTTGACCCGCGCCTGGACGCATCTTGCGCGCCAAGCAGGCGGACGCGCCGGCGGCGCCGGCGGCGGCGTAGGCGTACGCGGCCCCGGCGAAACACAGCTCGAAGCCGACCGCCGCGAAATCGGCAGGCGCATCGCCCTGCTCAAGCGACAGCTAGCCGACATCCAGCAACAGCGCAGCCAGCATCGCCGCCAGCGCCGCGAGTCAGCTATCCCTGTCCTCGCCCTGGTTGGCTATACCAACGCCGGCAAAAGCACCCTGCTCAACAAGCTCACCAAGGCCGGCGTCCGCGCTGAAGACCAGCTCTTCGCTACGCTCGACCCGACCACGCGCCGTACTGAGTTGCCCAGCGGTCATGCCGTCCTCCTCACCGACACGGTCGGCTTCATCCAGAAGCTGCCCACCGAGTTGGTCGCCGCCTTCCGCGCCACGCTCGAAGAAGTGACCCAGGCGGATGTCCTTGTACACGTCGTGGATGCTTCCCATCCCAACGTCGATGAGCAGGTGGCCGCGGTTGAAGAAGTGCTCGAAGAACTGGACGCAGGCGACAAGCCCGTCATCACAGCGCTGAATAAAATTGACCGCCTCGACCGGAACGATCCCGCTGTACAAGCGCGCCTCCTTGCCGGGCTGCAAGACTACCCCAGCGCCGTCGCCATCAGCGCCCAAACCGGCGCCGGGCTGAGCGACCTCCTGGAACGCATCGATGCCGTCCTCTACCGCCAGATGGCCCCTGTCGACGTGCTCATCCCCTACGAGCGCGGCGACCTGGTCGCCCTCGCCCATACCCACGGCTTCGTGGAAAACGAGGATCACCTCGCCCAGGGCGTCCATCTGCACGCGCGCTTGCCTGTCCAGTTAGCCGGGCGTTATGCCGACTACTGGTACACATCCGATCAAGAGCCCCCCGCTCCTTCAGAGACCTCGCCCCATTAGGGCCAAGGACTTGCGTCGCGTTTTGCGTTCTCGAAGATGCGTTGCATAATGCTACGCACTCAACTTGGCAGGCGGCACATCACGGGGCGCGCTTCCCCTTGTCTTCGGTATTGGAGAAACTAGCCCGTAGATGCGGACGGACGCTGCACAACCGGCAATCGCAACGCATTTCCCCAGGAGCATGTCACATGAGTACCAATACGCTGACCATCGTCGACAACCGCACCGGCAAGAGCTACGAGGTCCCCATCGAACATGAAACCATCCCGGCCATTGCCTTGCGCCAGATCAAGGTGAATCCTGACGACTTCGGGCTCATGACCTACGATCCAGGTTACGGCAATACGGCGTCTTGCAAAAGCTCCATCACCTATATCGACGGCGACAAGGGCATCCTTCTCTATCGCGGCTACCCCATTGAGCAGCTTGCCGAACAGAGCAATTTTCTTGAGGTCGCCTACTTGCTGATCTACGGCGAACTGCCCACCAAAGAACGCCGTGCCAAGTGGGAATACGATGTGCACCACCACACATTTATCCACGAAAACCTGGCGCGCATGCTCGAAGCGTTCCGCTACGACGCCCACCCCATGAGCATGCTCATCGGCTCCCTGTCGATTATGTCGACTTTCTATTCTGAACTGAAGGATTGCAGGAATCAGGCAGTACAGGACAAGCAGATCCTGCGCATCATCGGCAAATTGCCCACAGTCGCCGCCTTCGCCTATCGCCACCGCATTGGACGCCCCTACAACTACCCCAACAGCACGCTGACCTATGCGGCGAACCTGCTCTACATGCTGGACTACATGCACCAGTCCGACTATGAGGTCAACCCTGTGTTGGCGAAAGCGTTGGATGTCCTCTTCATTCTGCACGCCGACCACGAGCAGAACTGCTCCACCGCAGTCATGCGCAATATCGGCTCTTCGCTCGCCGACCCGTACAGCGCCATGTCCGGCGCGGCAGCCGCGCTCTTTGGGCCGCTGCACGGCGGCGCCAACGAAGCCGTGCTCAAGATGCTCAAGGAGATTGGTGACGCCAAGAACGTCCCGTCGTATGTCGAGCGCGTGAAGAAGGGCGAATTCCGCCTCATGGGCTTCGGCCATCGCGTCTATAAGAACTACGACCCGCGGGCGCGTATCATCAAGAAGATCGCCGACGACGTCTTCGAGGTCACGGGCTCGAACCCGTTGCTAGATATCGCGCTCGCGCTGGAAGAAGTCGCCCTACACGACGAGTACTTCGTCGAGCGTAAGCTCTACCCGAACGTGGACTTCTACAGCGGCATCATCTACCAGGCGATGGGCTTCCCGGTCGATATGTTCACGGTCCTCTTTGCCCTGGGACGTGCGCCCGGTTGGCTAGCGCAGTGGCGCGAGCTGCTCATGGACCCAGAACAGCGTATTGCCCGTCCGCGCCAGGTCTATCTTGGCTCAGACAAACGGGACTATGTTCCGCTCGATCAGCGGTAGGGGAACAGCAGTAGGGCTACGACAACAAAGCAGCGGCGCCTGCGAGGGACTAGGCAGACGCCGCCGTTTCTTTTCTCCTGCAACTTAACTGACGTCGCCCTGACCGCGCCAGAAGCGCTGCACTTGGTCCGCCAATTCGGGGTGATCGGATAGCTCCGGATCCTGGGCAAAGAGCTTCTGTGCCGCCTCGCGCGCCACAACCAAGGTCTGCACATCGCCCAGGTGCGCCACGCGAAAATCGGGCAACCCGCTCTGGCGCTTGCCCAGGAAGTCGCCCGGGCCGCGCAGCTCCAAGTCTTTCTCCGCCAGTACAAATCCGTTGTTCGTCTCTTCCAGCACATTCAAGCGCGCCTCGGCGTCAGCCCCTTCAGCACTGCTGATCAAGGCGCAATAGCTGGCGTGCTCACCGCGCCCCACACGGCCGCGCAGTTGGTGGAGTTGTGCCAACCCAAAGCGCTCGGCGTCCTCCACGATCATCACCGTCGCGTTGGGCACGTCGATCCCTACCTCGATCACGGTCGTGCTCACCAGAACATCGAACTCGCCCGCGGCGAAGCGGGACATCACCTCGTCCTTCTCCTGCCCGCTCATCCGGCCGTGCAGCAACCCCAGCCGCATGTCGGGATAGACCTCCCGCTGCAGACGCTCGAATTCCGCCACGGCTGCGCCAGCATCCAGCTTCTCGCTTTCCTCCACCAGCGGATAGACGATATACCCCTGCCGGCCTTCCGCCGCCTGCCGCCGCATGAAGTTGTGCAGCCGTTCGCGCTCCGCCGGACGGAACCGTTTCGTCCGCACCGCTTGGCGACCCGGCGGCATCTCGTCGATCACGCTGACATCCAGCTCGCCATAGACGGTCAGCGCAAGGCTGCGAGGGATGGGCGTGGCGCTCATAACGAGCAAGTGCGGCTGCCCGCCCTTGCTGCGCAACGCGCCTCGCTGCTCCACGCCAAAGCGATGCTGTTCGTCCACCACGACAAAGCCGAGGTTGGCAAACTCCACCGTTTCCTGAATCAGCGCGGTCGTGCCCACTACGACGTCGACTGCGCCGCTTTGCAGCCCCTCAAGGATGCGCTCGCGCTCACGCCCGGTGACGCGGCCGGTCAGCAGTTCTATAACAATGGCGGATCCGTCAGGCTTTGTGAGCGCTTCCAGCAGCCGGCCAATACTGCGGTAGTGCTGCTCCGCCAGGATTTGCGTCGGCGCCAGCAAGGCCGATTGCGCGCCGTTCGCCGCAGCGACGTACATGGCTGCCGCTGCAACCGCCGTCTTACCGCTGCCCACGTCGCCCTGGACGAGCCGCGTCATCGGAATGTTGCGCCTCATGTCGCCGAGAACTTCGCCCAGCACGCGCTCCTGCGCGCCGGTTAGCGCGAAGGGCAGCGCCCCCGTGAAGCGCTCCACCAACGCAGCGTCGCTCTCGATGGCAATAGCCGCAGCCTCGCGCAGGTCGCGTCGACGCTGCATCACGCCCAACTGCACGTAGAAGAACTCCTCGAAAGCAAGCCTACGCAGCGCACGATCCAGCGAATCCCGGCTTTCCGGGAAATGCGCCTGACGCAGCGCCTCGGCCAGATCGGGCAATTGATATTCAGACAGGACTGTTTCCGGAAGCGGGTCCGTCACCAGCGATGCATAGGCGTCCAACGCCAATCGCGTCAGCCCGCGCAGCCGCTTGGTGGTAAGCCCCTCGGTCAGCCGGTAGACCGGCGCAATGCGTCCCGTAGCGACCATTTCCTCGTCCAAGTCCTCGAATTCGGGGTTCTCGAGGGTCTTGTGCCCCATGAACAGGCCGACTTTGCCGCTAAAGCGCATCGTCTCACCGATTTTCAGGCGGCCTACCACATACTTGTTCCACCACGAGGCGCGCAGCGTACCGGTGCTGTCGCCTAATATGCCCTGCACCATCGTCCGCTTCATACTAATCTTGCGCTCGCGGATCTCCCACAGATTGGCGATGATCGTCGCCTGTTCGCCAGGCGCTAACTGGGCGATGGTGCGCAGCGCGCTGAAGTCCTCATAGCGTGCGGGCAGATGCCATAGCAGATCCTCGACGCGGACAATGCCCAGACGTGCAAGCTGCTCCGCTGTCGCTTTGCCAACGCCGGGCAAAACCTCCGGCGATGCCTGCAAGCTATCCGCATCGGCGGACGCACGCGCTTGGCGACGGCGGGCTCGCTCCTCAGCTACATAGGTGGGGTCCGGCGGCGGCACGTCGATCTCCACAATGGCCGGTTCAGGCTCAGGCTCGACAACGTCCTCCGCCTCGGCCATTTCCGTATCGACATCGGCGCGCTCAGACTCGCCCAGGATCGTCTGCGCCGGCCCGTAATCGCCCTCCAAGCAGCGCAGGATGGCGTTCGTAATTGGCGGGCGCTCGTCTTGCTCGGCGTCATCGTACATCTCCATCAGCCGCACAGCCAGATCGATCTGATCGGGATCGATCGCCTCGCTCGCCGCATCGGCACGCCATCGGCCAGCCATCGCCTGCAAGCCGCCGACAACGGCGCGGTCACGCCAGCCCTGCTTTTCTTCCAGTTCCAATACACGTCGTAAGCGCTGCAATGCGGTTGTGGCCACGGGTCAATAGCTTCCTTCGTACACAATCACCCCGATCATGTTCGGCCCGCAATAGGCTGCCAAGCTGGGCGGATAGGTCAGCGAACGGACCTGCACCTCCGGCATGATCTCGGCGAGACGTTCGATTAACTCGCTCTGCTGCTGCTGATACGCGTGCTGAACCACCCCAACACGCTCGACCTGGGCGAATTCGGCGACAAATTCCGCCAGTTTATCCACCACTTCTTCGCGCGTCTGCACTTTCTCGAGCGGTGAGAGCCGCCCGTCCTCCATCATCAGCATGGCCTTAATGCCGAGCATCGCCCCAAGCAGACTCTGCGACGACCCCAGACCTGCGCTGCGCTCCAGGTAGTTGAGGCTCTCCGAAAACACCGCAAGATACAAGTGCGGCACGGAGCCATTGGTCAAGCGTGCAATCTCATTGACATTCGCGCCGGCTTCAGCCGCAATCGCGGCCTGCTCGACGAGCATGCCCAGCCCATACGAGGTCGAGAGGCTGTCAATCACGCGGATCGAATAACGCCCCTTCAGCATCTCGGCCGCGCGGCGAGCCTGCCCCCACATCGGGCTGAGCTCGCTGCTCATGTGGATCGAGACGATCTGTTCTGACTCGCGGCCCAGCCGGCGATAACATTCCAGAATCGTATTGACGTCCGCTGCGTCCACTTCCGGCAGGCGCGTCGAGCCGGCTGCCGCCGCGTTCTGCTGCGCCGCAAACAGATCATCTGCCGTAAAGCTGGCGTCCTCCTCGAACAGCGACGAGCCGATCTTTATCCGATGCGCAATCGTCTCAATCTGGTACTTCTCAATTACTTCTGGGGACAGATATGCGTTGCTATCCGTGACGATGCGTACTTTGCTCATCAGTTTCCCGACCAGTCTATGTTGCTTTGTTCGCGATTATCACGTCTCAGGATACCTGTCGCGTCGGTAAACAGCCAAATTTTTCTGGGGATATTCGGGTAAGGCAGAGGTTCCTCGCGCGCCGAAGGCATGAGACTAAGCTTCATCGCTCTTGCCCGACACAGAATTTTGCACTGCCAAATCCGTCGTGGTATACTGTCTTAGTTGTGATTCGACCAGAATGTGTGTAGACGCCGCCGGCGTCTGCCAACATTGACGGATAGCGGGAGGATGCTCCAATGGCAAAGTGTCAACGCTGCGGTCGCGGCCCCATGTTTGGGAACAATCGCCCGTGGTCCAAAAAGGCGACCCGGCGAACGTGGAATATTAACGTTCAGAAGGTGAAGATCATGCAGGACGGCAAGCCCGTCTCCATGCGTCTTTGCACCTCCTGCATTCGCACCCTGGAAAAAGCCTGACCGCGCCGGGGCTTTCCCGACGCCGCAAGGGTTTCCGGAATTATGTGAACATAATGCGCCATTCCTGCCAGGGAGAGGCGCATCTGTATTGGAAAAAGCTGTTCTGCCGGTCAGGCTGCTGCGCGTCGCAGTTGGCCGCACCCCGCATTGATCTCGATGCCGCGGCGCAGGCGGACGGTGGTCGACACGCCCCTTTGGCGCAGAATCTCGGCGAACGCTTCGGTCTCCGCCGCGCTCGTCGGCTGGTAAGGGCTGTCGGGGACGGGGTTGAGCGGGATCAGATTTACGTGGCAAAGCAGCCCGGCGAGTATCTCGCCAAGCTCATGCGCCAGTTCCGGGCTGTCGTTGATCCCTTGCATCAGTGCGTACTCGAACGTCACCCGCCTGTGCGTCTTCTCGATGTAGCGCTGCACCGCCTCCAGCAACATCGCCACCGGATAGCGCCGGTTGATGGGGACCAGTTTGCTGCGCAGTTCGTCATTCGGTGCGTGCAGGCTCACCGCCAGCCCGATCTGCAGTCCCTCATCCGCCATCCGCTCGATCATGGGCACAAGGCCTACCGTGCTGAGCGTGATAGCGCGCGCCCCCAGCCCAAAGCCGTCCGCCGCGGTGAGGCGTCGCAGCGCGGTCCAAACGTTTTCATAATTGTGCATCGGCTCGCCCATGCCCATCAGCACAATGTTCGTGACTGTTGTCGGGCGTTCGACATCCGTCTGCGGTTCCGCCTCCGGCTTCGCCAAATAGCGGGCGAAGTCCAACACCTGCGCCACGATTTCGCCGGCAGTGAGGTTGCGCGCCAGCCCGCCCAAAGCCGTTGCACAGAAAGTGCAGCCCATGGCGCAGCCTGCCTGGCTGCTGATGCACAGCGTTCTGCGCCGGTCATAGAGCATCAACACCGACTCGATGGTCTGCCCGTCCGGCAGCCGGTACAGCCGCTTAAGCGTGTCGCCAGAGGCGGAGAGCAGTTCCGTCACCTTCTCCAGCGGTGCGATGGTCGCCTTCGCCGCCAGCCCTTCGCGCAACCCTTGCGGCAGATTGGTCATCTCCTCGAAATCAGCGGCGTAGCGCCGGTAGATCCACTCCCACACCTGGCGTGCGCGATAGCGCGGCTCACCAAGCTGCGCCAAAAAACCGGCCATCTCTTCCTGCGAGAAGTCCAGCAGCGATAGCCGCCCGGCGCTGTCCGCCGCTCCGTCCTGCTTCATCTGCGCCGTCACGCTTACTCCCTGTCCGCCTGCTGAAAGAGGGCCAGCAGTTCCGGCAGCCCCTCCACGACGAAGTCCGGAGACGGGTTCGCAGCCAAGTACTCGGCGCGTGTCGTCACGCCGGTCAGCACGCCTGCCGTGGGCATACCCAACCGCGCCGCGCCCTCGATGTCCGTCTCATAGCGGTCGCCTACCATCAACGTCGTCTCTGCCACACCGTCCACGCGCCGGATAGCCTGTTCGTACATGCCCGGATAGGGCTTGCCGACATATTCGGGCGCACGCCCCCCGCTCACCGTCAACAGCGCCACCAGGCTCCCGGTGCCTGGAACCTGTCCCCGCTCGGTCGGCAAGGTAGCGTCGGGATTCGTCGCCACAAAGCGCGCGCCATTGCGGATCGCCAACGTCAAGCGCGTTAGCACGTCGTAGTTCAGCGCGTAATAGATGCTTGCTACTGCGATCTGGGCCTCGAAAGGGTCGTCCACCAGTTCAAATCCCTTCGCCTGCAGCGCCCCGCGCAACGACGCCTCGCCCATCATAATAACCTTAGCCCCGTTCGGCGATTGCTCGGCTAGCCAGTTGGCCGTCGCTTCGGCGCTGCCGAGAATGTGCACCGGGTCGACCGTAATGCCCATCGCCGCCAGCTTATCGCTAAACGTCTGCGACGTACGGCTCGAGTTGTTCGTCACACACAGCCACTTGCGGCCCGTGGCATCCAAATATGCCAGCAACTCTTGTACTCCTGGCAGCGGCTGGTCGCCCACGTATAACACGCCGTCCATATCCAGCAGTACCGCACGCACCTTGCGCAGTGTTTCCAACTTGTTCAATGTAGACGTCATCGATATCTCCGTAGCCGTGATCGTCGCGGATTGTCGTCCAGGATTATAGCACAGGGTGCGGGCGGGGATCTGCTCAAGGCGCGTCGCCGCGGGGGTTCGCTCAGCGCATCGCCGTCTCCACCGGCCCCGCGCCGTACTGGCTCTCGCAGAGACCGGTCATCGCGCACCACTGCCGCGACGCCAGATCCGCCGACCATTCCAGCCCGGCTGCAGCAGACTGGTAGCCGTCCCTGCCCAGATTGACCGCCTGCGCAGCGCCTGCCCACGTCGCATCGCCCACCGCTCCTATAGATCGATCCCACAGCGCCTTCATGCCGCCCGCGCCTTCGGCCAAGGCCGCATCATCGCGCTCACTCCAGGGCAGTTGCACATTCACATCCGCCACGGCATCGAGAGCGCCGTCCAGCCGCGCCACGCCATCGGCGTGCAGACCCGCAGCCGGGGAGTCAAAACGGCTGCGTAGTTCCACATACGCATCACGATAGTCGACCGAAAAGGGCACAAACACCTGCGCTTGTACCGCGCTGTCCAGCACTCGCTCCGGCGCCAGCGACGAGCGCACAACGCCTGTCGCCAACAGCCCCTCACCGTTCACGACGATGCCGCCTTCCACCGCCAGCGGCTCCCCGTCAAGCTTCAACCATTCACCCATGCGTCCGGCATCCACCGCATAGCGACCAGCCAACTCGAGGTGCAGATCGTCGAGCGCAGCGCCTGTCAATCCAGACACATGCACCGTGGCGCGGTGGCGCAGCGGCAACTCGCCCACAAACAGGTCAACCGTCTCCGTCGGGTCAAGGAGTTGCGCCAGAAAAACCATTTCGCCGTTATAGCGCAGCGTCACATGCCCGTCGATATAGGCGAAGCGCTCCAGCGGGTCGAGCACGACCAAGGCGCGTTGGCCTTGCGGGATCGCCAGACTCAACTCACCTGCGCGGCTTTCGCCCGCCGATGCGGTCAGCGCTGTGCCGGAGGCGAGGTCAAAGTACAGATACTTGCGTCCCGGATCCAACGGCGCATCTGCCAACGACAGCGCTTCCCCGCGCTCGAAGCCGACGCGCGCTTCCGCCGCCGCCTGACCGGTCGCCTTTCCGATAAGCGGCAGCGACGGCAGCGGAACCTCAGCGGTACCGGCGAATGTATCGACCCGGTTGTGCTCGTCCAGTTGCAGGCGCAACTTGGCGTCGGCTAGGCGAATCTCGCCGGCAGGCGTCTCAAAGACGAGATCATTACGCACCTCGATCCCCGCGCCGTCCGGCAATGCGTTCAAGTTTGCCTGGTTCACGTTGATCCGGAACTCGCCGGCGGGCAACCAAGCCGTCCCCTGGCCCAGGTCCACCTCCAACGTACAAACGCCGTCGACGCACTCGATGCCGCTGTGGGTCGCGACCACATCCGCTTCCTCAACCGGCGCAGCCCATGCAGCGCCCATCCCGGCATAAGCCCAGATCAGACCGGCAACCAGCATCGTTACAAACGCACGCACTAGTCCCTTGCTCGGCATCGCAGACCTCCCGTCTTGTTCTCCGCAAAGATGAGCGGGCATTTGCCCGTCACCGGCAAAACGCAGATACTGCCCGTCCCGTTCCGTGTAAGGCAGCCGCAGTCGCCCATTCGGACGCCGGCTAGCTCGCCCGGTCTGTCGCTTCCTCCGTCTCGTGCAGATCGCCTTCCACGGCGATCGCCGCTGTCGCCACTGCCCAACTAACCAGGAACCAGACGCCCCCGCCGATCAACAGCGCCACCGCGATGTTCGCCGGGTGCGGCGGCACATTCCCGCGCACTATCCCGACCAGCGTGAGAACCAACCCCGCAATCCCAAAGACAATCCCGATCTTCACAGCCAAAGGCAATCGCTTCATCGTTCTGCGTTCTCCGCTCTCTCACGTGTGCATACGAGCGACCTAGGCGCCTGCCGTCACACCACCGGATGAATGTCGGCAACGTTCAGTTGCAGCCGTTGGCGACCTTGCCACTCGTTGGCCTGTAACTCGTACACAATATCGATCAGGCTGCCCTCCGCCAGCGTGTGCGCCAACTCGCCTGCCCGAAAGGCAATGCCATCCAGTACAGGGCTTGACGGCCCACTGTCCACGATCAGCTTGAGGTGTTTGCCGCCGCCTACAGCCCGCGCCTCGCGCACGCGCACCCCGCGCGACAGCAACAACGGCGCCGGGTTATCGTGACCGGTCGGCTCTAAACGGGCGAACTGCTCAAGCAAGCCCCAGTTGATCTCATCCAGCGTAGCTTCTGCATCCACGTACAGCGTAGGCCGCAGATCGCCCAGATCGCCTAGCTCCCGCTCGGCGATGGCGCGTAGTTCCCGCTCAAACCTCGACAATTCTGCAGTCTCGACCGTGAAGCCCGCAGCGCGGCTGTGGCCGCCATGCCGCACAAGCAGATGGGACAGTTCGTCCAACGCACGGCTGATGTCGAACTCCTCGATGCTGCGCGCACTGCCGCGGCACTCCTCGTCGCCCTCCTCCACCACCACGGCTGGACGGTAATACCGTTCGACGAGCCTGCCCGCTACCAGCCCGACTACGCCGGAGACGATCTCAGGGCTGCGCACCAATACCAGCGGCGCCCCTTGCGCTAACTGCGTCTCTACCTGTGTGGTCGCCAGGTCCTCGGCGTCCTCAGTCAGCGAACGCCGCTGCTGGTTGAGCGCCTCCAGTTCCACTGTAAGCGTGTAAGCCTCGGTGGGATCCTCTGTGCGCAACAGTCGATAGGCTAGACTGGCGTGCGCCAGCCTGCCGGCTGCATTGATACGCGGGCCAAGCCTGAAGGCGATCGCAGTGGCATCTACCGTACCTGGGCGCAAGCCTGCCTGGTGCATTAGCGCCAGAAGCCCAGGCCGATCCGTGCGGTTCAATTGCTGCAGACCTCGCCGCACCAAAGAGCGGTTCTCGCCCAGCAGCGGCATCATGTCCGCCACCGTGCCAATGGCGACAAAGTCTAGCAGCGATTGCTCCACTTCCTCCACCGCAGTTGCATCGATGACGCGCTCCTCTTGCTGCGCTGCCGCGCGCAGCACAGCCTGCGCCAGCCGGTAGGCGACGCCCGCGCCCGCCAGTTGGTCAAATGTAGGCGGGCAGTCGCTCCGCCGCGGGTTGATCACGGCAATGGCGGGTGGCAAGGCAGGCCCAATCGAGTGGTGGTCGGTCACAATTACGTCCATGCCAAGCGACTGGGCATAGGCGACCTCATCCACACTGCGCATGCCGCAATCCACTGTGACCATCACCCGCGCCTTCTCGGCGATGTGCGCGATCGCCTCCCGGTTCAGCCCATAGCCCTCGTCGACACGGTCAGGGATGTAAGCCCCGGTTTTGGCGCCGGCAGCCTGCAACGCCGAGGTCAACAACGCCGTGGCAGACACGCCGTCTGCGTCAAAGTCTCCATAGACGCAGATCGTTTCCTCGTCGGCAATGGCGCGGAGCAGGCGCGTCACCGCGCGCGCCATATCCGGCAGCCGGTACGGGTTCTCCTTCACCGCATCCTCGCCCTGCAAAAAGGCGGTGACTTCTTCGGCGCTGCGCAGCCCGCGGTTATACAACGCCTGCATCAACAGGGGATGCTCCGGCGCGCCGTCAAGAAACGGCTGCGGCGCTCGCTCTTGGATCACCCAATTTCTTTTCGGCGCTGTCATATGACATCTCGCTTCCATCGCGCACTTTTTGCTGCCCAAGGGGCACAGCGCCCCACGCCGCAGCGTACAGCCACAGGCGCACCATCGATTATAGATGGCGTGTCTGGCTCGGGCAAAACCATCCCCGTGCGCCGCTTGGTTCGGCGGGCCGCGTGTGGTAATGTAGGGCCAATGTCATCCATGCTTGATCGGCTCCGCCGGCTACAAAGTTTGCGAGAGACCCGTCCCCGCGACGCGGAAGATCCCGCCGTGGAGCGGCCCGCCGCCCCTACCTTGGCGCGCACTCGCAGCCGCTTCCCTGTCGAGCAGGCAGCGCCGGGTGAGGAGATAGCCAACACAGCAGGCGCTTGCTATGTCAGCGCCTTCGCCTACCCGCTCGCCTTGCAGCGCGGCGCCGGCCCGCTCGGCGCGCTGCTCGATCTGCAGCCCAAAACGCTCGCCCCCTTCCACCCCAACTTTGGGCTAGACGGCATCGAAGCGTTCTCCAATGCCGCCTTTATCGACACGGAAACGACAGGGCTTGGCGGCGGCGCCGGCGTCTATTGCTTCATGGTCGGCGTCGGCACATTCGAAGCGCTCGACGCGCCGCCCGATCAAGGTCCTCTGCCCCTGGCAGGCGCAGTCGCCACCGCTGAACACACGCCTCCTGAACGTGACGCGCCAACACACTTCGTCGTGCGCCAATACTTCATGCGCAGCCCCGCCGAAGAGCAAGCATTGCTCACGGCACTCTCCCGCCAGCTCGAACGGCATGACATCGCCGTCACCTTCAACGGCAGGTCATTCGACCTCCCGCTCCTGCGCAACCGCATTCGCTACAACCTGCGCTTCCTCCCCGACTTCGCACGCGGCGTCCCTCTGCTCCACGAAAGAGCGCCGCATCTCGACCTGCTCATGCCCGCGCGCCGGCTGTGGAAACGTCGCCTGCAAAGCTGCCGCCTCGCCAACCTCGAACAGAAGGTTCTTGAGTTCGTGCGGACTGAGGACGATGTGCCCGGGCGCCTGATCCCCCAACTCTACATCGACTACCTGCGTTCCGGCGATGCCCGCCCCTTGCAGCGCGTCTTCTACCACAACCGCGAGGACATCGTCTCGATGGTCGCGCTGGCGGATCATCTGACGCGCGCCTTCGGCAGCCAGACCGACTCGGCCCAAGAGGTCGAGCTGCCTGCCGCCGACTGGATTGCGCTCGGCATCTCTTATGACAGTCAAGGACGCAACGACCTTGCCGAATCCGCCTATCGCCGCGCCCTCGAATTCACCGCCGACCCGCACGACCGCGCCGAGCTTTTCGCCCGCCTGGCACGACTGATGAAGCGGCAAGGCCGCTGGCAAGAAGCGGCGGACGCCTGGCAGGCTTGGCTCAGTTCCACACCCGGCGTCGATCCCACCCCTTTCGTCGAGTTGGCGAAATACTGCGAATGGCAGCTCGGCGACTACGACCAGGCCGAAATGTGGGCTGCCTGGGCGCTCTATAACCTGCAGCAGCAGGATGGCCGGCTGGCCTGGGCGCGCACCATCTCCGAACTCGAGCATCGCCTCAACCGCATCCGGCGCAAGAAAGGCACGGCGACCCCCTAGCGCTTGGTTTCAGTCGTCGAATACACAACCGAAATACTCATGAACCAGCCCACGACGGAACGAAACTACTATCTCTATCAGCGTTCGCAGTGGCTACGCCCTTCCGTCTACCCGCTGGAGCGCACTCCAAACCCTGCCCTCTACCGACCCGTCGCCCAGTGGATCGGGAGGCTGATTCTGCCCGCGCAGACCGAACGCGACGCGGACGGCGGCTGTTTTTTCGAGGTTCACCACGCGCCGGCTCCCTTCGACCGGCTCGCCGGACGCATTCTCTGGCTGCGCTTCGACACTGAGCGCATGATTCAGGCGCGCACGTGGGCTGCCACGCGCAACGTCATCTTCAACCGTGATGCGGAGAAACTGGCGACAAATGGGCTGATTCTAGCCGAGCGCGTCAATCGCTGGCGGCTCGTCACCCCGCTGGAATCGCTCGCCGGTAGCCGGCCTGCCGACGACCTGATCGTCCGCCTCCCTGATACCGTCACCGTCGAGAAGCCGGACAGCGCCGATCCCAGCCTGCGCATCACGCATGAGCCTGTCCAGATCACAGGTCGCTTTGTCGGACTCGTCATCTTTATCGGCCCTGAGCATGATGCCCACGACCGCTGGCGCGTCCGCCACTTCAACCCCGCCACACACGCATTCGACGGGCAGGAAGAAGTGATCGTCGTTCCACCGGCGACCGCCAACGAAGACGGGACCCTCCCATCCACCGCCGCACAGATAGAGACTTCACCGCTCAACCCTGATGGCTGGTATATCTATGGCGCGCCGGACGCCCAGGGCGTCTTTGTCGTGCAAGCCTGGATGCCGCGCGCGCTGGTTCGCCTCAAACCACAGCGTGTGCTTTCCACCCGCGACGAAGCGTGGCAACACGTCCGCCATGAAGCCTGGGCTGATCTACGGGCAAAGAAAGGGACCATATCATCGGTCCTCTATATGCCGCGCGTTGCCGGCGCTGCTTCCGCCGTAGAGACGTGGCGGCAAGGCGATCGCGCTTTGTTGCTCCATGTTTACGCGGGGATCGGAGGCAAGCAAAGAGAACCCGCGGCGCGAGCCGGCCTCTATTTCGGCCACTTTGCCTTCGGAATCGCCGACGTCATCCGCGAACCGCTAGCGGACGAGTTGCGCTTCGACATCACCTACTACCAGATCTACACGCACAACGTCGACGGCCTGGTAGCAGGCGCGATGGACTGGTCCCGCTACATGGGCGATCGCCAATTCGGCTGGGCTGGGCTTAGGCCGGTCTGCGACATACTTGTCAGGCTTGAAGGCCTAAACGACCTCTATCCCGTGGACGGCAGGCTCTACTCGGTACTGGACGCCATTCGCGATAACCTCGAACAGATGGCTGCTCGCTACCGCATCGGCGACGGTCGCGGCGCAACCTATGTCGCCGCGGCCAACAATTGCGCCCAGGACTCCAGCCAGGCATTGTACGCAGCCATCATCGAAATCCGCGAACTGCTCGAAACCAGCACTGACTTGGCCGCCTGGACTGCACAGCACCCGGAGCAGGCCGCACGATTGCGCAAACTGCAATCACTCGGCCAGGAGTTGCGACGAAAGCTCGTCGGCGGCAATGCCCGACGAGCCGACTGGCGTTACGGCGTCCAGAACCTGGGCATTACGGAAAACCCGCTGCGCAATTTCCTGCGCGGGCTGGCAACGTGGCGCACCGTCCTCCCGCGCAAAACTAGCGACACCTTCGCCCAGGTCTTCCTAGAGCACGACGCCTCGCTGTGGACTCTATGCGCCTACCAGGTGGGCGGCTATAATCCCGACATCGAACCTATCCCCGCCTGGACCTTTTAGGCGGCAAGCGGATGCCAAGCCCAATCGTCACAAACGGGACGAACGCGGCACACAATGCGCCTCCGATTCGCTAGGGCTCAGTAGGGATCAAGCCTAATTCACGGCCGACCGCTACAGCTTGCAGCCGGCTATTTACCTGCAGCTTGCCGAAGATGTTCGAGGTATGATTGCGCACCGTATGCGTCGATACGACCAACCGCTGGGCGATCTCCTTGTTCGAGAGCCGAGCTGCCAACAAGCACAGAACCTCTAGCTCTCGACCGGTCAGCGGCTCAGGCAGCGCCTCCAACGCTACAGATATTGTATGCCGCTCAGAATCCGCCGGGAAGGTATTGAGCAAAGTCCGCACAAGATCGGCGTATTCGGGCTGCTTTCCCAATGCGCGCAACATGCCTTCCATTTCACAGCCTCGCTCTATAAAGGCCCCCGCTAGCCCGTTGGGGACGGCCTTCTGCACTGCCCGCCCCAGAACCGCTCGCATAAGCGCCGTCTCGCCCATTCGATGCCAGACCACGGCCTGAAGGACATTGGCGTCGATCCAAAGGGTCCAGCGATGCTCGTTTTCGGCAAGCTCGATCATTTTGTCCAGACTATTACTCGCCCTCTGAAGTGAATTTTCCGATCCCTCCGCCATTAGGATGAGCGCGCGCACCATGGGAATCAGATCTGACGAGCTATAAAGGTCGCCGCGTGGTCCGCCAATCTCCCAACGCAAAGCCGTAGCCATGTCACCGCAGATGAGGGCTAGATACGCTTCCAATGCAGCGGCTTGGTCAAGCACGTAGGGGCGGCCTACTAATAACGCATGCGCCCTGTACTGCTCGACTAGGCTGCGCCCTTGCTCCGGCTGCCCCATCACATCGTAGATTCGCAAGAGGAAAAAGATGCTTGGCCCGGCGAGCCGGCCATTATGATGGAATGGATACTTAACGACCTCGAGGTAGTAGCGCTGAGCCTGATCAACCTCGCCGCGATGCCGTGCAATGCTGGCAAGACCAAACGACGTAAGGGTCATAATCAGGGGTAGATCGTACTCCCGCGCGAAACGTAGACCCTTGACATGCATTTTCTCCGCTTCCGCAAGGTTGCACTCGTAGTAGTAGTCTAGGCCGCAAGAGTAAAGCAAGCGACCTCGAGCGATCTCCGGCCAGCCGGTCGCTTCCTCAAACGTTGTGAGCGCAATTTCCGATGCTAAGCCGATATCGCCCAATCGCTGCGCCACGGCAGACAACCAGACTGTGACCACACAATGAGTGTCTGCCAATTGGGGGCGAAGATCCATCCATGCCTGGCGGATTTTGACAAGCACCTCAGGCGTATACATTCTGGGGGTAAGGCTCATGCGTAGCGCCAGGATCTCGGCGTCAAGCAACTGCCGGCTCTTGTTGGGGAAGGCGCCACCCAGCGAGTCCAGCCGATCCGCGGCTCGCTGAGCCGCCGCAAGACACTCGGCGTTCTCATGCCGGTAATGATGTAGCCAAGCCAGGCAGGCCAGTAGAAAAGGGCGTTGATTCAACACGTGTGCTGGTATCCGTCCGATCCATGACTCCAGTTCCAAGAACCGTTGCTCGTTTATGGCGGAAACGCGCTGGGCTTCGATCAGGTCGGCTGCGGCCTCGTAGTCAGGAATGGCAATCAGATGGCGGAGGGCGTCGTCGACGTGGTGGTGAGTCGCCAGCCAGTCTGCAGCTATGTGATGCAATGCGATAATCGACTCCTGGTCGGTTCGCTCATGCAGGCGGCTCAACAACATGCTCTGAAACTGATGATGGTAGCGATACCAGAATGGAGGCGAACTCAGTTCAATGACGAATAGATTAGCTCGCGCCAAAAAACCAATTTGGTCCTGGGCGCTCGCCTCGTCGATCTGCGCGACTGCGGCACATAGCCCTGCGCAGAAGCGGTCCAGAATCGCCGTGACGATTAGGAAACGCTGGATAGACGCCGGTTGTTGATCCAGCACCTCGTCCACGAGGTAATCGCCTATGTAGCGACTGCCTGCGCTCCTAAAGTGAGCGGCAAACTCACCATAGTTTGTTTGGTTGCGCAGGGCAAGAGCAGCCAGTCGGATGCCTACAGGCCAGCCCTCGAGGCGCTGATGCAGCATAGCGATGAGTGCATTGTCGGGCAGCGTGTCTAGCTGCCTGGCGAAGAACGTACTCGTCTCGCTCATCGTAAAACTCAGCTCGTGGAGGCGAACCTCATGCAGTTGCCCCGTCGCACGCCAACGGTTCAGCGGCAGCGGCGGATCGACCCTCGTGATCAACACGAGATGAAAGGTCGCGGGACCATACTGAACTAGCCGCGCAATAAAGAAGAATATCGCCGAATCGTCTACAAAGTGGAGATCGTCCAACACCAGTATAAGCGGACCCGGCAGCGTAACCAGACTCTCGATCAGTGCATCAGCCAACACTTCAACCGTTGGCTGAGACTGATTGCGCAGAATGGACCTAACCGTCTCGCACTTCTCAAGACAATTCGCCTCTACTGCGTCCACGACGCTGGCCAGGAAGCGAGGAAGGCTGTTGTCCTCTTCCTCGAGGTTCAGCCAGCTTACCTTGTGTGAGTCCGTAGACGTTGCTTCTTGGGGAGAGTCAACCAATGAATCAAGCCACTGACTTACGAGGGTGCTCTTGCCATATCCGGCAGGCGCCGAAACAAGAGTAATCTTGCCATAGGTCCCGGCATTGAGGCGCTCAATCAGGTGCGGGCGCAAGGATAACTGAAAGGCCGAGTGCTGGACGATGCAGTTTTGTGTACGCAGGAACACGGTACATTTCCGCTCCGCATAGCTCTCTTAGCCCATCATTCACACATGCCAAACTAGGGTAGCGAGTTGGGATAAGCTATTGTGGAATAGTCTCGAGTAGACCGTTCCACGGAGATGGCGTACCCACTATCCGGCGTAGCACCGTAGTTTCAGGCTCTCTCCTGTATCATATCATCATCAAAACGCCATCACAAGCACATTTCGTTCAGCCACAGGTAAGCAGAATTGACGAAGAGCCGCTCGTCTACTACAAGCATGACGCACATAACGCAGCAGTCTATTCCATTAGCGGGCTGAGCCGGGAGGAGTCCTTGCCGGCCTTTGGCCTGCAATCGTCTCGGCAACTGAGCAGCATTCTTGCTCCCAAACCGATACCCTGCCGGCGCCGGCGCCCGCCCTGCTTACATGTAGCTAGACGAAACCGTCGAAATTGGCTACACTTATGGAGAATTGTCAAGGCTCTGTCGTCAGGCCCGAACCCCGTAGACGCTTGCGCGGCCATCCTCGCTGTCATAGCCTAGCCGGCATCCGGCGCATCAAGGAGCCGAGTATGGAAGTCTGGACTGCACTCATCGGCGGCATTATCATTGGCTGGTTGATCGAATGGGTGATCGACTGGCAATACTGGCGGCGCGGCCTCGACAGTCTCTACGCCGCCGAAGCCAAACTGCGCGATGCGCTTGCCAAGTCGGAAGCAGAGAAGGCTGCAGTATTAACCGCTTCCGCGCAGTGTGCAACGCAGCTGGATGACTTGCGTAGCCGCCTGGAAACCTTGACGCGTACGGAAAGCGGCGCACGCCGCAGCCTTGAAGCCGCGCTGCGCGAAACCGCGCAACTAAAGGAACAACTCGCCGTCGTTCAGGGCGCGCAGCCAGTAGCAGCCGGCACTTCGCCGCCCCAGCGCGATCCCTTAGCCAAAATCGAAGGCATCGGCCCTGCCTATGAGCAGTTGCTCTTCGACGCCGGCATTCACACCTTCGCCCAGCTCGCCGCCCTCTCAGCCGACGAGTTGCGAGCCGCCATCCGGCCGGCAGCCTGGCAGAAGCTCGACTTCGACGAATGGATCCGTGCGGCGCAAGAACTGGCCGCCCAGCAGGCCGATGCGGCCGGCGACAGGATGCCCTGAAATGCCCGGCGCGCCCAAACGCAACAGGATGCAGCGCCTCGACGCCGGCAAGCTCGCCGTGGCCTTTCTGCTATCGCTCGTGCTAGCCGGCTTGCTGGCAGCACAAGCGTGGTCTTTGGCGCCCCCCCTTGACGACGCATGCCCCGAATAGATGCTCCGGCGGCTGCCCACAGACAACTCGCCAGAATACCGCAAAAGGAAGCGCTATGCAGGTCTATTTCGCAATTGCCCTGTCGATTGTCGCTGCGGCGCTCGTCGTTACCCCCTACATCCCCGCCCTGCGCAGTAAATTGAGCCAACCCGAATTACTGGCTCCGCTCGTCCCGCTATGCTTGCTGCTCGTCGCCATGCTGGCCCCGCAGCCGGTCAGCATGTTCTATAAGGCAGCCGTCCTCCTTGGCCTATTGGCGGCTATTTTGGCCGTTCTCTTCCTCCGCCTGCCGGGCATGCCCCTATACGTATCACTTGCGTTTCTATGCATTGTCGTCCCGCTCTACGCCATCGCATTCGCCTCCACGCACCGGCTCAGCCTGCCCACCCCGTGGCTCCTCCTCATCATTGCCTGGGCTGCGGGTCTTTACTGGGCAACCCGCGCCCATCTACACGAAGAGCGCTACGCCCTCATCGGCTTGATCGTACTTGCCGGGCTGATGGGCTGGCAGGCGCTGGAGATGCGAGCGCATAACGGCCAAGCATGGGCGAGCCTCGGCCTAGCCGGCGCGCTGCTCATAGGCGTCGCCGGCACGTTGCTGCTCGTCGACCGCACGCGCAAGCCCTTCCGCGGGGCAGCGCTTCTAGTAGCGCTCGCCTTCCACACCAGCCAAGCCCTCATTGCCTGGTCGGTTTGGGGACTGGGCATGCCGCAGGCCTGATTTGTGGGCCGACACCGCAAAACGAACAATCAGTTTCATCATTCGCGGCGTTAGCCGCCTAGCAGGAGAACATCATGCATCAAAGAGTAGATCGTCTGCGCGCTGCGCTCGCCGAACAGGACCTGCCGGCTGTGCTGGTGGGGGCGCCTTCCAACCGGCGCTACCTTAGCGGCTTCAGCGGAAGCTACGGCTGGCTGGTCGTCGCGAACACAGATGCCTTCATCCTGACTGACAGCCGCTATCGCCTGCAGTCGGCCAATGAATCCCCCGACTTCAGCCTGCGCGAGATCGTCAACCCCGGCAGGGCAATGCCCGATCTGGTCAAAGAGATTTGCGGTGAGTTGGGCATCAACCGCCTCGGCTTTGAGGCGTCGCACATGTCCGTGGCGGAACACAGCCGCGTGGCGGCGGCCCTTGGCGACGCAGCCGAGCTAGTCCCCACAGAGGGATTGGTCGAAGGATTGCGCGAAATCAAAGACGCCGTCGAACTAGCGGCCCTGCGCCAGGCGATTGCCATTACCGACGAGGTGTTCGAGGCTGTCGCGCCTCAACTTCGCCCCGATCACACCGAGTCGGAAGCCGCCTGGATGATCGAAAAGGCCATGCGCGAGCGCGGCGCCAGCAGCGCTTCCTTCTCCATTATCGTAGGCGCCGGCCTCAATGCAGCCCGCCCTCATCATCACCCTGGTGACGAGCCTTTGGGAGAAGGTCGCACGATCGTGATCGACATGGGCGCCCTCGTCGACGGTTACCACGCCGACCTCACGCGCACCGTTGTCTTGGGCGAGCCGGACAGTCGCTTCCGGGCGATCTACGACATTGTCCTGGAAGCGGAAAAAAAGGCGATCGCCGGCATTCGCCCGGGCATCTTTGCGCACGAAGTGGACGCGCTCGCCCGCGACCATATCGCCGCCGCCGGCTACGGAGATTGCTTCGGGCATGGGCTAGGCCACGGCGTCGGCCTCGACATCCACGAGGGGCCGTCTATCCGCTGGGTGCAACCAGGCGCCACAAGCCAACCTCTCCAAGCGGGCATGGTCACCACCATCGAGCCGGGCATCTACATCCCCGACTGGGGCGGCATCCGCATTGAGGATGTCGTGCTGGTCACCGAGAACGGTCACGAAGTGTTGTCCAAGGCGGTGAAATTGCGCTAGCGCCATTTCGGTACTACAGATAATCCGAGACCACAACCACAACAGAAGCCGAGGGCGGTATTTTTGCCCTCGGCCTCATTGCACTAACAGTTAAAAGCTACTGGGCGCGGGGCTTCTCAGACTTGCTCTTCTGCTCCAGCGCAATGGCGACAAACCAGCCGATAAACGTCCCGGCAAGTGCGCCGAGCGCAAGCCCCCAGATGATGTTTTCCTCGGCAGCGCCAATCATCATGCCGAAAACCGCGCCAATAGCCAGTCCTATCCAAATAAAGATCGCATTCTTACGTTGCATTCTTGCCCTCCGTTTGATTCGCCGATTGGTTCGGGATACAGCACATACGCTACACTAGTTTGACTGCTTCCCCGTAATCAGCGAGCGTTGGCGTGTTTGTCTGCACTGCTAGTAATGACTACGGGCGCCAACGGGAAAGGTCGCGGCGCTCGCCCAGACCTATTGTTCCGGTTGGCATGAACTTCATCAATTGAGATAACCTGACGGGATTGAGGCATAGGCAACGCCGGAGAGGCGCACGCAATGCCTGTAGTCATTCGTCAGGTCATGCCTCGCCCATGACTCAGCATCGTGGACGGCCCTGTATCCCGCCAGTCGCAAACGCGGTAGTTCCCTATCCTCATGCCCTATCTCGGCCCCTACATCCAGAATTTCTATACACATGGGGCTTCCTCATCGCCCTGCGCGCCGTCGCTCACACCTTTCATGCCGGCTTTTGGCCGGCGCTGCTCTGCCTTGGATCAAGAATTCTAAACCGCCTCTAGACCAATCGCGTCGCCCCTTTCACTGAGATGCCGGGAGGGCGGCGGCGTATGCCTTGCCGCGCCCTGTCCAGGCCGTCAGCCTGCTGCGCCTTGTTCTAGGGGGTCCCCGCCACCGCTCCGCGCGCCCAGGCTTGTAGGAGCACAACCTAGTACATCAATAGTACAAACCGTACCTGGCAGCGCGCCGCGCCGGGCAGTACCCTGTGTCCAGACCGTCGCCGGCCGGTGATGGCAGGCAGAGGCCGGCGCAGACTGATCGTCACGTGATTGGAAAGCGGCTGTAGCCCAAGCAGGTGCAGACCTTCATGGGGTGTCCTGACGAGCCTTGTGGTCAAACAGATGTACGACGTGACGGCTTGTCCGTGTCTATTGGCGCCCGGCATTTGACGCCCGGCAGTGTGAGAAAGTCGCCTGTTAATCATCCGGCCGCGATAGAGTTCGACCAAACCTATTGCCAACCAGGGAAGACGCTTTATGACGAAGACTACCGATTCAACCGCAACGGCAGCGGTAACACGCGCCTCCTGGTTGCCGATGGGCATCATCCTTCTGGCGCAGATCCAGATGGGCTTCAACGTCAACGCGCTGCCCGTATCGATAGGCCCTATCGTCGAGGAACTTGACGCCGCGGCCACGGACGTGGGCACGGCCCTCGTCATCTATTCGCTATTCGTGGCCGCTTTCGTGATGTTAGGCGCCAAGCTCGGCAAGGTCTTCGGTGAACGCCTTGTCTTCCAGGTGACGGCCGTCCTTCACGGCGTCGCCATGGCAGTCATGGCGTTGAGTCGCGACGCCGGCATGATGAACACCGCCCAGGCCATCGCCGGCCTAGCGGCTGCAGCACTGGTTCCGACGCTCGTCGTGCTCGTCGCCGCCAATTACCGGGGCTCCCAACAAGAACAGGCCCTCGGCCTGCTCGCAGGAGCGCCGGCTGTGTCCGGCGTGCTGGCCTTCGTCATAGCCGGCTTCCTGGGCACCGTGTTGAGTTGGCGCTACTCGTTCGGCCTGCTATTCGCCGTCTCGCTGGCCGTGCTCGTGCTCAGCTTCCGTCTCAAGCCGATCCCGCGGCAACGCGGGGTCAAGATCGATGCGGCCGGCGCGGTGCTGGCTGCGATTGCCATCATCTTAATCAGCCTTGGCTTCAACAACCTGAACTCCTGGGGCATTGTCATCGCTGGCCCTGGCGCGCCCATCACCCTGCTGGGACTTTCGCCGGCCCCCCTCATGATTATCCTCGGCATCATCGTGGGCCAGGCCTTTTTCAATTGGTCGCACTATCGCCAGACGGCGCAGAAAGCCCCCCTGCTTTCGTTGGCGGTTTTGGATTCACCGCACGAGCGGGCAGCCATTTACACGATGCTGATCATCGGCGCGCTCGGCCCCGCCATCAACTTCCTCATCCCCCTCTACATCCAGATCGTCCAGGGCCGCACCAGTCTGCAGACTGCGGTGGCGACAGTGCCCTACACAGTGGCGATCTTCGTTGCTGCGGTCACGATCGTGCGCCTCTATCGCCTGTTGACGCCGCGGATGATAGGGTCTATCGGCTTTGTGGTCGTTTCGGCGGGGCTGGCAGTGTTGGCCTTCACCATCGGCAATGACTGGGGCACGCCGATGGTGATCCTGGGTCTGGTTATTCTCGGTCTCGGCGAAGGCGCGCTGCTCACGCTTCTCTTCAACGTCCTGGTATCGGCATCGCCTAAGGAGCTGGCGGGCGACGTCGGCGCCCTGCGCGGTACGGCCAACAATCTGTCCACCGCTGTGGGCACAGCCGTCGCCGGCGTGATGTCAGTGGCCCTGCTCAGCTTCTTCATCAACACGGCCGTGGCCAATAGCCCCGCAATTCCTGCGTCATTGTCCAGACAGGTCAACCTCGACAGTGTGAACTTCGTCAGCAACGACCAGCTCTTGGAGACCATGAGCACAACCGATGCAACGTCTGAACAGGTGGAAGAAGCGGTGCGCATCAATACTCAAGGCAGGCTGCGTGCGCTCAAACTCTCCTTCTTAATTCTCGCCTCCATTGCGGCGCTAGCCATCTTCCCGTCTGCGGGGCTGCCCAACTACAACCCAGGCGATGTCGCAACCAGTCCGAGGGAGGGCAGACTCAAACCCGGCAGGAAACAACCAGCGTGACCCTAGCAACCTTGCCTGTGAGAGCCTCTCCGCCGTGGGTAGCAGACGTTCCTGATAGCTCGTACAGACAATGACTTTACATCCGGGAGAAAAACCCATGCGTTCACAATTTGACCAAGAGCTGGAAGACCGCCTTGTACGTTATGCCCGCATCGACACGCAGGCCGACGAGTCTTCCCCTACTTCCCCCAGCACGGTGAAACAATACGACCTGCTCCATCTGCTCGAAGCTGAGCTGAAGAAGATAGGCGCTCAGGACATCACGCTCACTGCGTATGGCGCGCTCCTCGCCACGGTCCCCGCGACGGTATCACACAATGCGCCCGCCATCGCCTTCCTCGCCCACGTCGATACGGCTCCAGGATTCAATGCGACGGGCGTCAAGCCCATCATCCATCGCGGCTACGACGGCGGCGTAATCCGCTTCCCCGACGACTCGGAGTTGGTCCTGTCCCCACAGGAGTCTCCCTATCTGGCAGGCAAAGTGGGAGACGACATCATCACAGCCAGCGGGACCACGCTCCTCGGCGCCGACGTCATCAGCGCCATCACGAAGACCTTATCGGGGCTGGGCGGCCTGATCTTCATGTTTTTGATGATTGCCCAGTTCATCGCCTACTTCAACTACACCAATATCCCGCGCGTGCTGGCCGTAAACATGGCCCAGGCGCTAGAACAGGCCAGCGTTGGCGCGCTACCGCTGTTGGTCGGGTTGATCATCGTGATCTTCCTGCTCAACCTGATCATCCCAGGGGTCGTGCCGAAATGGGCCATCTTCGCGCCCGTGTTCATCCCCATCTTCGACCGGCTGGGCGTGGCGCCGCAGACCGTGCTGGCAGCGTACCGCATCGGCGACTCGCCCTTCAACGTGCTCACGCCGCTCATGGTGTATTTGGCCTTCGTCGTCACAGTGGCGCAGCGCTACCAGAAGGACGCAGGCATCGGCACCGTCGTGTCCCTCATGCTGCCCTACACGCTGATCATCGCAGCCGTCTGGATCCTGCTCTTCATCCTTTGGTTCGTTCTCGGAATTCCGCTCGGGCCTGGCTATCCGGTGGGGGCATAGTGTCCAGCTTGTATCAGGTGCAGGACGAATGAGCGAATTCTTGCTGGTTCTAGTTGTGGCGAGCGTGGCGGCGCTGCTCACTTATCTGGGAGCGCCCCTCGCCGAAAGGTTCGACGCGCCGCAGCGCGTGGTCAGCGCCGCCCTGCAGTTCGCTGCAGGCCTGATTACGGCGCTGGTCGCGTTCAGCCTTATGCCGCCCGCGGTGCGCGACGGCCCGGCCATAGGCGTTGTGCTCGGCTTCTTCGTAGGCGGCGCGCTCTTCGTCACGCTCGAATACAACTCCGCCCGTACAGTCGCTGCCAGCCCTGCAGCAACGGGCGGCTCCGGCTCTCTGGGCCTCTATATCGGCATCCTGGTAGACCTGGTGATCGACGGCGCAGTGATCGGCATTGGCTCCAGCCTGACGCTGGAGACCGGCCTGCTCTTAGCCCTTGGCCTGGCGGTTGGCACGCTGCCCCTCGCCTTCGTCACCATCTCGACCGCTAAGCGCCAGGGCATGCCGCCGGAACGTCGCAAGCAGCTCTCGTATCTGTTCATCGCCTGCATGATCGGCGGCGCAGCGCTAGGCTTTCTCCTGCTGCGGGACCAGCCGCTCGGGCCAAAGATGGTGGTGCTCGCGTTGGCATCGGGCTTCCTCATCACAACCGTCACGCAAAGCATGATCCCCGAAGCCAATCGCGACGGAGAGCCGAGTTTCGCCGGCATCCTATACATGGGCGGGCTGTCGATCTATGCGCTGTCTACACTCGTACTGAATTGACGACCTACAAGGCGAACCTACAGATAATGACGCCACCCGAGTTCCAACTGCCGATTGCCGTCGACTATGTCGCCACCTTCCTATGGGCGGTGAGCGGCGCCATCGTGGGCATGCACAAACGCTATGACTTCGCTGGCATGCTAGTGATCGCCGTCCTGGCGTCAACCGGCGGCGGTTTAATACGCGACGGCATCTTCCTGCAGCGCCGGCCGCCTGTACTGCAGGACGGGTGGTACATTCCGCTGATTCTGGCAGCCGCCATCCTGGTAGTCCTCTATCGCGGTCGGATCGGTCAGATGCCGCTGGTGGACAACCTGATCAGCACAATCGACGCCGTGGGCGTTCCGGCCTTTGCCGTGGTAGGCATGCAGCTCTCGCTACGCGCCGGCATTCCCCTGCCGGGCGTGATCTTGGTCGGTGTGGTGAACGGCTTTGGCGGCGGCCTACTGCGCGACCTCGTCGTCGGGGACACGCCGTCACTCCTGAAACCCGGGCAGTTTGCGTTAAGTCCTCTACTGGTCGTGTGTGTGCTTTTTCTCGTGTTAGTTCGTGGCCTAGGCGTCGGCAAAGATCTGTCGGCATGGAGCGTTATCAGCCTGTTCTTCGCCATCCGCATGCTGAGCATTCACTACAACTGGCAGACCAGACCGGTTCTTCCGGATGTCTCATGATAGCGGGCAGGCCAGAACGACAGGAGTGCAACCAACCAACACCCCAGAGTCACTACGGTTTCTAGTCAGACAATGTGAGTTCAGTTGAAGTATGGAAAGGAGCACTTTCGAATGAAGTCTTATGTTTGGATGACATTGCTGATCATCGCAGCCCTGAGCTTGACAGGATGCGGCCCGGCTACCGTGTCCGCCGAGCCTGAGGCGGAGACCGCCAAACCAGTCGAGGCCTTTGGCCTAGGCGGCACGTTCTGGACAATGAGCGCGCTCGACGGCGATCTTCCTGTGCCCGGCTCTAGCGTCACCTTGGAATTTGGCGGCGATGGACCGTATCCGGCTCCGATGGCTGCAACAACTTCAACACGAGTTTTGTCCAGGATGGTTACGACCTGACCGTCGCCCAACCTGCAGCCATGACCATGATGGCCTGCTCTGCTGCGATCATGAACCAGGGTGCAGCATTCATGGATGCCCTGGCGCAAACGAGTACGTTTACGGCTACCGAGCGCCAGCTCATTCTCATGGACGGCAACCAGATCCTCGCCACCTTCGTCGCCGTCGCCCAGACCACCGTGGACACAAGCTGGGACGTGA
>JASGTU010000415.1 GCA_030058085.1 Chloroflexota bacterium | reverse complement strand
GCGGGTCGCCCGCCTCGACGAAGGTGCGCGCGCTGCGCAAGCCGACGTAGAGGTCGGCGGGGTGGACGAGCAGGTTGGCGCTGGCAGCCCAAGCCTGGCGGTTGACGTCGATGACCACGGCCTCGGCACGGACGCTGTACGGCCGCGGCTCGGCGGCGGACGGGAAGCCAATGCGCAGGATGTGTGCGCCGGAGGCGTCGGTCACGCCCTGGTACGATTCGCTGGCCATGGCCCACCTGAGTTGACCGTTATCCCATCCGCCGTAGCGCCACCAGGGCGTCCACGTGCCGAAGGTGAATTCGGGCCAGTTGGGCGGGGCATAGGAGCCGGGCTGCGCGGTGACGTTCCAGTTGGCGCCGGCGTTGGGCAGGGGGCCGCCTGCAAAGTAGGCGGCATGTACGCCGACCGTGGCTTCGCCGCCGACGAAGTAGGGGCCTTCGCCTTCGGGCCGCGCCGTCACCTCGAATTCGGGCCGGCGGAATTCCTGAATTTGGAAGGCGTGATAGTACTCCGTGCCCTCGAAGTCGCCGGCCTCGACCAGTTGTAGATTGACCTGGGCATAGCCGAGCGCGGCGTTGTCGGGCAGGGTGACGGCAAGGTCGAAGCCGCCGAGCTCGGAGACGTCGACAACGCCGGTGTCGATCTGGTTGCCGACCAGGTCGGAGACTTGGTACCAGACGGTCGTCGCGCCGCGCAGCAGGGCGACGTCGCCGTCCTGCTTGGCGCCGATGCGCCGTACCCAGCCCTTTATGTGAACCTCTTCGCCGGGTCGGTACATGGCGCGGTCGTCGAAGACGTGCCAGCGCACTTCGTCGCGGACGGGCTGCTTGCGCCAGCCGTCCTCATACCAGTAGTACTGGCTTTGCGGAAGGAAGGCGACGTCATCGCCGAGGCGGGCGGTGAGGATGGGCGCAGGGCGGTCGGGCAGCGCCAACTTGGCGATGCCGTCTTGCGCAGTGGCGGCGGGGCTTCCGCCCAACTCGATCTGCACGCCGGAGAGCGGTTCGCCGTCGACAAGCGAGGAAGCCCAAGCGGTCATTTCGCTGTGGTCGGCGAAGGCGTCGAGCCCGATCTGGGTGACTTGCACCCAGGTCTGAATGATGTCGCGGCGGCCGCGGTTGAGGAAGGCAAAGGTCGGGCGGTCGATCACGACGATAAGGTGACCGGTCTCCCCGCTTAGGGCGGGCGTCAGATCGATGGATGTCTCGGTCAGGTTGTCGTCTTCGCCCTGAATGGTGAAGACCTTGGACATGACCTTCTCGCCGGGCGGTTCGGGGGCGTCCTCCGTGTAGTCGAACTCGCGCAGGTAGGTCATGTAGGCGGGCCAGTCTTGCGGCGTGACCGCGTAGGCCTGGATGCGCAGGCGTGCGTAGTTCACCGAGTAGAAGGTGAACAGCGGCTTCTGGGACGAAGGGTCGAGGGTGATGAAGTTGGTGTTGGGGCCGATGAGGGCTTGCCGCGCGGCGCCGGTGGTGAAGGTCAGCGCATGGTCTTCGCCCAGGGTCTGGCCGAATATGTCGCGTATGTCCCCGTCGACGGCGACCGTATACTCGGTGCGGCCTGCTGTGGCCCCGCGCAGGCGGATCGTCGAACCGAAGTTCTCGACGATCAGTCCGGGAATGGCGGGCTCGACCGTGATCAGCGCCTCGTCAAAATGCTCGGCGTCGATGGTGTTGTTGAAGTAGATCTCGAACGGGGACAGCGGCGGGCAATCCGCCGGTTCATAGCCGTAGCCGCAACGATGGGAGTCGATGCGCAGCGGCGCGTAGGTCTGGAAGCTGAAGGATTGGACGCTAGGCGTGGTGAGGGGGCCCTCCGCCGAGGGCGTACCCGGCCCAAAATTGACGGCGACGGTGGTATCCGCGGGGAACAACTCGCCGGCGCGGAAAGCCAGCCAGCGGCCTTCGCCGGCGCGCTCGGCTAGCTTGCGGACGGCGGAGTCGGCGGCGATCTCCTCGTCCGTGGCGAGGCGCACCGGGTAGATGCGGCCCGCGGCGCTGACCTGGACGGTCTCGAGGACGGCGACGGGGTCGATGCGCTGATCGAAGGCGGCGAAGAGGAGCGGATCGCGCGGTTGCGGGCTGTGGCTCGGCGACCGGTCGGTGAGCGTGGGCGGCGGCGTGGTGAAGGTCCAGCGCACCGGCTCCGCCAGGACGCTGCCGGTAGCGGACTCGACGCCCGCCGGGATTTCGACGGTGTACTCAGTCGCCATAGGAAAGCGCTCGCCGGCCTCATCGCTGTATTCGAAGGAAAGCGTCTTGGTCCCGATCCACTTCCAGACGCCGGGCAGGTCGGGCGTTAGGGTGACCGGCACGTCGAGCGCAGCCAGTTCTTCGAGCGTGGCTAGGGGAACCATCGGCTGGCTGAAGGTGACGTTGAGGAAGGGGGCCAGGGCGATCTCGCCCTCCGGCGCGAAGCGCAGCACCTCTAGGGGGCCGGTTTCGACATCGGGCGGCGGCGCTGCGTCCTCTTCGGGCGGGAAGGGCTGGTCAACCGTGGCGCCGGGGCGCGGGGGCGGCAACGTTTTCGGCGGCAGCCGGAACTCCGTCACGTCCTCCGCCTCGACGGCGAGCGGCGGCAGCCGGTCCAGGATCACCTGGGTTCTGTCTGCGCTGAGCGGTTCGGCAGGGGCGAGCGGGATTTGCTCGACGGGTCCCGCCTGCTCGACGCCCTCACTCAATTCGAGTTGGAGGCCGCCGCTGGACTCTCCCGGCGGCGGCGCCTCGTCGGTCCAAAAGATCTCGCTGTTGTGATGATCCATCGCAGGTACGGCCCTCACTGGCTGAATAGCGGGCGTAATCTGGGAGATGATCATGCCCAGGATAAGCGTAACGCCCAAGAGCGACGCGAAGCGGGATTTGCCGGTCAATCTGCGCAAAGGGCGGAACATCGTCCCCTCCTTGTGTGGAAGAAAATCGCAAAGAAGCCTGGCCGCGCCGGGCGTCATGAGTCACGGATCATGCGTCATGGCGTGCGGGCATAGGCGCCGTTGGGACGGCGCGGCCCGGCGGCTATCAGGTAGACGGCGACGCGATGTAGATTGTTCCGGCTGTGCCGGGGACGATGGGAGCGCGAAGATCGGAACTGTAAGGGCAAGGGAATGGGGAGTAGGCAGTAGGGAGTAGGGGATATGACTGCTCGACTCCCCTACTCCCTATCTCCCTACTCCCTGCTCTTTACTCTGTTACGGTAATGACGACGGACTCGATGCGATCTTCGGTCGTCAGGAGCGGCAGGATGTCCAGCCCGTCCGTCACTTGCCCGAAGAAACCGAGTTGGCCCTGGAATTCCGGCGGCGGCTGGATCAGCGCCATCAGAATCTGGCTGCTGCTGCTCAACACGGTTCCGTCCGGAAGCTGCTCGACGGGGATGTAGGTCAGGACGCCGAGGTCCAGTTCGATGGCGGGGTTGAGCTCGGCGGCGATCTTGTAGCCGGCGTCGTTGAGCGGGTTGTTGTCGGGCAGGCCGAAGATGATGGAATCATCCGGGCGCACGAGGCTGATGGGCGTATCATCGTAGAAGCCCAGGTCGGCGAGGATCACGAAGTTGTTGACGGCGATGGGGGCTTCGTCGTCGTAGAGCGTGACCGCGAGGTCGCCCTGGGTGGTGGTGATGGTCGCGGCGTATTGTTTGGCAACGTCGATGACCATTTCGGGCGCGGTGTTAAAGTAGTTCACGCGCTCTTCCGGCGCAACGGCTGCCAGCGGACGATCGGCGTTGTCCAGCGTGTTGGGAGCGTAGGGCGTGGGCGTTGGGGTCGGCGTGGGCGTCGGCGGCGAGGGCGTCGGCGTGGGCAGCACGCTCACGTCCGATTCTTCGATGTCGATGCCGTAGATGAGGTCGGCCGGCGTCTCCTCGCCTGGTTCGCGCCGGGTGATTTGGCCGAGCACGTCTTCGCCCTCGATCACCTTGCCGAAAATGGTATGCATGTCGTTGAGCCATTCGGTCGGTGCGAAGGTGATGAAGAACTGGCTGCCGTTGGTGTTGGGCCCGCGGTTCGCCATGGCGAGAAGGCCGGATTGGTCAAAGACCAGGCCGGGGAAGAACTCGTCGGCGAAGGAATAGCCGGGGCCGCCTGCGCCGGAGCCGGTCGGGTCGCCGGCCTGGGCCATGAAGCCGTCCAGCACGCGGTGGAAGGTCGTGTTGTCGTAGAAGCCCTCGCGCGCCAAGAAGACGAAGTTGTTGACCGTAATGGGCGCGCGTTTGGCGAACAACTGGATTTTGATGTCGCCTTTTTCCGTGCGGATCGTGGCGTAGTAGTACTTGTCGGGGTCGATGGTCATCTCCGGCGGGGCGTCGTAGAGGTCTACGCGTCCTTCCGCAAGGGCGACGTCGGCGGCGGGGCTTTCTCCTTCGGATTCGGCATCGCCGGGTGCGGGCGTGGCGGCAGCGGCGTCTTCTGTGGCGGGCGTCGCCGCGATATCGGCTGCGGGAATTGCGGGCTGTGCGTTGCACCCCGCCACGAGCAACAACGCCAGTACGACCCAGGCAGGCAGCCAGCGCCGCATCAGTCCGAACGGTGAGGCTGGACGGCTAGCTAGGTTGCCGGGCAGGAACGATTGGCGGGTGCGGCGCCGATTGAACAGGGTATGAGGGGTATTCAAGATGTGCTCCTGACGCTTTCAGATAATGGCTCGGGTTCGCGAATGCCTCCATTGCGGAACTCGAGCTGCCAGATAGAGAAGAGGGCTATGACGGCGACGGCTGATGCGGAGACAATCGCCTCGGACAACGTCGCCTGGGTCACGAAGACGCCCACCAGGCCAAGGGCGCCTGCCACGAGATAGCAGATGAGCACGGCCTCGCGGCGGCTGCCGGTGAGCCGGGCCAGCCTGTGGCTGAGGTGATCCTTGCCCGGCGTGGTGAGCGGGTTCTTACCGCGGCGCAGCCGGCTGATGAAGACCAAGCCCGTGTCGAAGATGAAAAGACCCATCACCAACAGCGGGATCATCCATGTGACCGTGACGCTGTTGGACGGGAAGCGCAGTTTGATCGCCACAGCCGCCAACAGAAAGCCGATGAACAGGCTGCCGGTGTCGCCCATGAAAATGCGGGCCGGGTTCCAATTGTACACCAGAAAGCCGGCGCAAGCCCCGGCGAGCGCAGCCGCCAGCGCGCCGACGAGGTATTGGCCGCTCATGGCGGCGAGCAGGGTGAAGTAGACGGCGGCTATCGTGGCGACTCCGCCGGAGAGACCGTCCATGTTGTCGAGCAGGTTCATGGCGTTGGTGATGCCCACTACCCACAGGAGGGTGAGGGCGATGTCCAGCCAACTGCCAAAGATGCGAACCTGTACGCCGCTGTAGATGAGGATGCCGGCGGCGAGCAACTGGCCGCCCAGCTTGACGTAGCTGCCGAGTCCCCAGCGGTCGTCGACGACGCCCATCAGGCTCATGATGCTGGCGCCGACGAAGATGCCGACCACTTCGTTGACATAGTGCCGGTCGCCGAAGAGCAGCAACACAACCATGAAGGCGACATAGACGACGGCTCCGCCCAACAGCGGCACAGGCGCGCTGTGGATTTTGCGCGCGGCGGGCTTGTCTACCATGTCGTAGCGCAACGCTAGGCGGCGGATGACCGGCGTAGCGCCGATGGCGAGAAGCAATGCGCTGGCTGCAATCAGGAAATAGGTGTTCATGGCCTAGACACTATCCGCCGCCTTTGATGAGGGCAATCAGTTCGCTCACGGGCTGTTTCTCTGTCTCCGGCGTCAGCGCCAGCGCTTGTTCGGCGTAGCGCAGCGCCTCTTCGAAGCGACCGGCCTGGTGCAAGATCTGGGCAATCGCAAAGGGGTGCTCATAGTTGTTCGGCTCCAGTTCGGCCAGGGCGGTCAACATTTCGACGGCTTTGTTCAAGTCCTGCTTAGAGAGGTAGAGGTTTGCCAGCACATTGAGCGTACCCGCGTCCAGCGGGTCGAGGGCGCGTATCGCTTCGTATTGGCCAATGGCCTGGTCGATCCTGCCGGCGGTCTGGTAGATCTGGGCGGCGAGTTGGCGCAGCGCCTTAATCTCGCTGACGTTGGCCGGATTGGTGGCGATGATGCTATTTTCGGCCCACTGGATGGCCTGGTCGATGTCGCCCAGGTCGCGATAGAGCAGGGCGAGATTGCGCATGGCGCCGTTGTTGGACGGATGGGCTTCGAGCACCTTGAGGTTGGCGTCCACCGCGCTTTCGAGGTCGCCGGAGCGAGCATAGGCCACGCCGAGGAAGCTGTAGAGCTGGACGTTGTTGCGCACTTGGTGGACGCCTTGCGCCAGCAGGTCGATGGCTTTCTCGTATTCTTCGTTGCGCTCGTAGAAATCGGCCAGGAGCAGGTAGGTCTGGTCATAGGCTGCGTCGAGCGAGAGGCTTTGCAGGTAGGCGGCTTCGGCCTGTTCCGGTTCGTTGCGGGCCAGGTGGGCGTTGCCCTTCTCATTCCAGAGGTGGGCGGCATTGGGGCTGAGTTGGACGGCCATGTTGTAGGCGGCGATGCTGTTGTCGAGCATCTCCTGGCGGATGGCCGGGTCTTCGGGGACGAGGTCGGCCCATGTGCGATAGAGCCGGGCGAGGTTAGCCGTGTGGTCCGTGTTGAGCGGGTTGACGCGCTGCGCCTCATGGAGAACGACTTCGGCGGCGTTGAGAAAGTCGCCGCGGCCCATCTGGCTGACGGCTTCGGGGGTGAGGGCGAGCACGTCGTCGAGCGTCGGGCTGCCGGGCAGGCGGGCCGTCCCGTCGGCGGGGGCTTGTTTGGCCTGTTCGAGCAGGGCGCGTCCGAGGAAGAGCATATAGTGGTCTTCGGTGCGGCGGGCGGCTAGAGCGCGGCGGTATAACTCGACGCTGCTGGGCCAGTTGCCCTGGCTGTCGAACTGCTGGCCCTGTTTGTAGATAATGTCGGCGCGCACCAGGGCGATGTTGACGCTGTTGACGGCGACGACCAAGAGCGCGGCCAGGACTAGGGCGGCGCCCAGGCTGAGGGGCAGGTTGCCGGCGGCAGGCAGGCGGCGTTCGCGCAGCCGGGGCCAGGCGTAGACCGTAGCCGCGCCCAGCGCCCAGCCCACGACAAGCCATGTGTACAGGGCGAAGTGACCGGCGACTTGGGCGAGTTGGCCGTCCAGATCGCTGCCGCCGGCGCCGGGGAGCATGCGCGCGCCGTGGATAAGGCCGTAGATGAGCCAGCCGCCCCAGACGATAAGGGCGTGCAGTGCGGTTCCGCGCAGCCACCAGCCGATGCCGGGCGAGCGCGTCTGCTGCAGCGCTTCGGCGGCTAGGCCCACGCCGGCGGCGATCAGCCAAGTGAAGAAGAGCAAGAAGAGGATGGCCGGGCTGCCGATGACTTGCCCGTCCACGGCGCGTTGGGTGACGGCGCTGAACAGGACGCCGCCGGCTGTGTCCTCCCCGCGGGCATTGGTGGTGAAGGCGAAGACCAGCGTCAGGAAGATAAGCAGGTCCGTCATGACCGTGGCGGGCAGCGCGGGCAGATTCGTGCGGCCCGGTGCGTAGGTGCGTGCGTTGCGGCCGCGACGTTTGCCGCCGCGTCCGGTTGCGGGGGGCGAGCTATCCACGGCGGGTTCGTCGTCGGGAAGCTGTGCGGCAGCAAACGGGCCGGTCGCGGCCCAGCCCATGCCCAACGTCAACAGCAACGCGGTTTGGATCCAGAAGTAGGTGCGCGTGGCGGCGATGGCAATGCCGAAGTGGATCTCGGTGAAGTGCGCGGCAAAGGTGGCGAGCAGGGTGATGAACAGCAGTTTACGCGGCAGGTCGCGGCGGTCGGGCCGGAAGTGCGGATGCAGGAAGGCCGCCAACGTCACATAGCCGCCCAGCCCGAGCATCAGGCCGGCGGGCAGAGCCACGCCGAAGAAACGCCAGCTTTGGTCGTACCAATAGAAGGCGAGGACGAAGATCAGCCCGCCCGCGGCGAGCAAGCCGACGAACAGCCAGTTGTCGCGGCGGTTGATGAGCAGGCCCAGCCAGCGCAAAGTCCAGTAGAAGATGGCGACGAAGAAGGCCAGGTAGGCGAGGAAGCCAAACAGCCCGGTAATGACGAGCGAGTCCCACGTCTCGTTATGCGCACGATCTGGGCTGGCGTTACGCGCCTCGACTTGCGCCAGCGCCGGCGGATAGAACGGGTTGTAGGCGATCCACATGGCCTCCGGGCCGTAGCCGACGAGCGGGCGGATGGCGTTGATCGGGTCTTGGCTGCCGTCCGGGAAGATCAGCGGTTCGTGCGGTTGGACCATTTCAGCCGTACCCTGCCAGATGAGGACGCGCACTTGGCCTGAGCCGCTATCCGATTCGAGCAGGGTTGTCAGGCGGCCTAGACCGGGCGTATCGCGCAGCCCGTCGAACATGGGCAGGGTATTGGCTGCGATGAGCGCGACGACGCCGGCTGCGCCCAACGACACCCACAGGCCGGTCCACAGGCGATGGCGCGCGGGGCGCAGTGCGCTGAAGAGCAGCAGCACGAACAGGTAGATGCCGAGGAACAGCCCCAGCCAGGGGCCGCGGGATTGCGTCCAGTAGATGGCTAGCGCCTGCACCATGAGCACGAAGAGATAGGCCCCGCCGGCTATGGCGGTGGACATATCTTGGGCTTCGGCATTGCCTCCGTTATTGTCGAAGCCGCCGTCTTCGGGCTTGTAGCCGAGCAGAAAGGCGAAGCTGCTGTAGACCCGCTCCAGCGTGAAGAAGAAGGCCATGATGAGGTAGGCCGCCAGGAAAATGGCGTTGCCGGCGTTGGCGGCGACGCGCGTTTGTACGTCTCCGCCCCAGGGGAGCGGGTCGATGCCATAGTGCTGCACGATGCCGTAGATGGCGATGGGCAGACTGGTGAGGATGATGGCGTGCTGGAGGCGGCGAATCTGCGCGGGCGTGCGCAGGTGGCCGGCGGCCAGCAGGGCGATGACGACATAGCTGAGGAAGGTATACGTCCCCTGCAGGCGTTGGTACGAGCCCCACCAACTGACGAAGCGCGCCACGCTGAACAGCGTGCTGATGAGGTAGGCGGCGACGAGCAGCGAAATGGGCAGCAGCAGCGGGATGCGCCAGAAACGCGTCGCATGCGACGGCTGGCTTTCGGATGCGTCCGGCGCGTCGCCGGCGTCCGGTTCGCGGTAGGCGGGCAGCCAGGCGCCGCCGCCATTGGCGAGCTTGACCAGCCAGGCCAAGATCATGACGAGGGCGATGGTGCGGATCAGGCTGATCTTGTCCGGCTCGAAGACGCGGCTAGAAAAGACGTTGAAGAAGAGGGGGGCGACGACCAGCGCAGCCAGCCAGCCCGCTTCGAGCGCCGCACTTAACCAGGAATCGAGCTTGGATTTGTAGGCCATATCATCCCAGACGATCTGCTATTGCCTGCTATTGCCTGCTATTGCACCATGCGGGGCCGTCCCATCCGCCGCGAAAGCCGACCATGCCGGACGCTTAATCCTACCGTAGGCATCTGGACGCGGTCAAAACGCAAAAGGCGGACAGGCGCATTTGAACGTCACGAGGCAGTCGTCACGAGTTAGGGTTGACGGATGATTGGTGATTCGTGACTTGCAAAGCGCCGCAGGTAAATATGACGAAAGAGGCTGTATTCGCAACATATCTCTCATTTGTCCGCCAGCGGCAGGGCGACTTCTTGGCCCGTATGGGCGGAACGGTAGATGGCAAGGACCAGTTCCAGGGATCTGCGCGCCTCTTCGCCGGTGGTGTGAGGCTGTTCGCCGTGCAGGACGGCGTGCGCGAAGTCGCGGATCACTTCGCGATGGCTATAGCCGTAGACCGACGGCGGGTCCACGCGCTGGCTGGTGAGGATCTCCGCTTCCTGTTCGAGTTGGCCTTGGACCTTCCACAGCGTGATGCGGTTGAGCGCGGTTCCGCCGATCTTGACCGAGCCGCGCTCGCCAAAGACGGCGACCGATCCCTCCAGGTTCTGCGGCCAGGTCAGCGTCGAGCCTTCGATGACGCCCAAGCCGCCGCCCGCGAAGCGTACGGAGGCGACGCCGACGTCTTCGGCTTCCATGTCGTGCGCCAGGGTGGCTGTGTAGGCGTGCACCGAGGCGACCGGGCCCATGAACCATTGCAGCGCGTCGATGTGGTGGATGCTCTGGTTCATCAGCGCGCCGCCGTCCATCGCCCAAGTACCGTGCCAGTCGTCCTCGTAATAGGACTGCGGGCGGAACCAGCGCACGGTGGCGTTGCCGAGGTATAGCCGCCCGAGGCCGCCGCTGTCGATCAGGGCGCGCAGTTGTTGCATGGGGTGGTTGTAGCGGTTCTGCAGGACGACAGCCAGCGTGACTCCCTGCTCTTGCGCCGTGCGGATCATGCGGTCGGCGTCAGCCAGGTCGATGGCGATGGGCTTTTCGACGAGGACGTGCTTGCCCGCCTGCATGGCGTCGATGGCGACAGCGGCGTGCAGGCCGCTAGGTACGCAGATGCTCACGGCGTCGATGTCAGGCCGGTCGAGGAGGGTTCGATAGTCGGCATAGGCCGCGCCGCCGTACTCGGCGGCGAACTTCTCGGCGCGCGACAACTTGATATCGGCGTACGCCGCGGCTTCGGTCGAGTCGAGTTGGGCGATGGACTGGGCGTGACGCGGGGCTACGCGCCCGCAGCCGATGATGCCGAAACGAAGACGCATAAGTGAAGGCTCCTAATTCTAGGACGATAACGCTTCTTGGTAGAAGGCGACGATGCGGGTGAGCATGGCTTCTTTGGAGAACTCGGCGCGGGCGCGCGCGATCGCCGCGCTGGCCATTGTCCGGCGCAACGCCGCGTTGCCGAGCAGGCGCGAGATGGCCGCGGCCAGCGCGTCCGGGTCGCCGGGCGGCACGACAAAGCCGGTGACGCCATCCTGGTTGACGAAGGAGGTGCCGGTTCCTAACTCGGTGCAGACGACGGGCAGCCCGCAGGCCAGCGCTTCCATTTGGACGATGCCGTAGGCTTCGGCGCGGTTGGTGGAGGGCAGCACGAATACGTCGGCGGCATGATAGGCGGCGACCAGCTCCTCGTCGGAGAACTCGCCGCCGAAGGTCACTTTGCCGAGCAGTCCCTCCGCTTCGGCCTGGGCGCGCCAGGTCTGCTCCATAGGGCCGGCGCCCACCAGCAACAGGCGCGCGTCGATGGTGCGCATGGCGCGCAGCAGCACATCGACGCCTTTGTAGTGGCGGAAGCGGCCCACGAAGAGCAGCAGCGGTTCCCCATATCGTTGTCTGATTTGCGCAGCGGCGGCGCTGACGGCGGGCGTGGCCTCGAAGCGGCTGAGATCGACGCCGAAGGGGATCACCCTGCACTTGGCGGGGACGCGGCTGAGGAAGGGCGATGAACGAATGTAGGCCGGGTTGGAGACGGCGATCAGGTCGGCGCGACGCAGTACCAGGCGCAGCAGCGGGGCGTAGAGCGCGCCAAGCACGCGTTGGCGTATGATGTCGCTGTGATAGGAGAGGACGAAGCGACGGCTGCGGCCCAGCGCTAGGTGGCCCAACTCGCCGGGCGGGTAGGGCAGGTGTGCATGCGCGATGTCGACGCCCTCTTCCAGGCGATAGAGCCAGGGATAGAAGGCCGGACTTATGGGCGCAGACGAGACATTGAGCAGCCGGCCCGTCTTGACCGCCGGCACGCCGTCGATGGTCTCCTGCAGTGTGGCGCAACCGGTGTTGGTCACGAGGACGCGGGCGTCGATGCCGAGGCTGCGTTGCCCCTCCGCCAGCAGGCGGATGTGGTTTTCGATGCCGCCAATAACCGGGGCGTAGTCTTTATAGAGGTGAAGCACGCGCATGGTGGTTTCGCTAGCTCCTCTGTTCGGCGGGGCGGGCGGGCTTGGCGGCGAACACGCGCCGTTCAGCCAGTATCTGTTGGGTGAGCAGGCCGGCTAATGCGAGATTGAGCGCCAGCGGGAAGTTGGTCAGCCAGCGGCTGGACTCGAACGAGTGCCACAACAGCCCGTGCAGGTTTGTCAGCGCCAGCAGGGCCAGTACCGCGGCCAGCGCGGTCAGGCGTCTGGCCGCCCACAATTGCTCCGTCACGATGTAGAGGGGGATGTAGAGCAGGGCGAGCTGGTGATACCAGGCGTAGGGCGTGATCAGATTGATGGCGCAGACGATCAGCGCGAACTCGTAGCGCCACCAGGCGGGCAGACGGCGCATGGGCCAGCAGAGCGTGATGGCGGCGACGACGACAGCGAGCGCCGAGAGCAGGTAGATGCGGTAGATGGCTTCGTCTGCGATGTAGCCGCCCAGAAGCCGCGCCCAGAGGCCGTTGAGACTTTGGTTCGGGGGCATGGCGAAGAGCGTGCCCGGCTCCCCCATCACGAAGAAGTTGCGCCAGTAGGCGGAGAGCGTGTCCGGCGAGAAAGTGACGGGCGCGGTCAGCATGAGCAGGGTTGCGGCTGCCAGGGCGATGACGGCGGGGCGCCACTGTTTGCGCCAGAAGAGATAGAGCAGCAGCGCCGCCGGCACAAGCTTGAGCAGCGCGGCGACGGCGATGCCGATCCCTGCCGCCAGGTCGTTGCGCCGTTCCAGACCCCAATAGCCGGCGGTGAGCGCCAGGAGGACAAAGCCGTTCACTTGGCCGGCATGCAAGGTGGTGAGCGCCGGCACAAAGATGAGCATGAGGCCCAGCGCTAGGGCCGGGCCTTGCGGCGCGTGCGAGACCTTGCCCATCAGCCAAGCCGACGCGGCGAAGGCAAGCCCGGAGAGGAGCAGCCAGAGCGTGCCGGCTGTGCGGTCGTCCAGATAGGTCAGGGGCAGGACGAGTTGCGCAGTCAGCGGGGGATAGCGATAGGGCGGCGCGTAGTGCTCGACGCCATAGGCCTCCGCCAGTTCGGCCCATGCCGCAGCGTTCTCGCCTGAATAATCGCGCGCCAGGTCGTAGATATCAAGCCCGTCGCGTAAGCCGGAGGCGGCAATGTAGTACAGGTTAAAGTCGTAGAGCTTGTCGCGCTGCCACTGATAAGCGATCCACCCGGCGTAGAGGAACAGCAACAGCACGCCGAGGCCGGCTGCCGCCGAGCGGCGGCGAAGCATTTGGCTGAGACGTTCGTAGATCACAGACAATCCGAACTCCCTAGGCGTTGCGCCGCTTGGGCTGCGGGCGATACGGGCCCTGGACTGTACTAATCGACCAGGCTGCGGTAGACCTCCAGGGTCTGGGTTGCGGTGCGCGACCACGAGAAACGGCGGGCCTGCTCCAGTCCCTTTTGTGCAAGCGTTTGGCGGAGCACCGGATCAGAGATCAGCCGGCGCAGCGCGTGCGCCAAACCGTCGATATCCTCCGGCGCGAAGTAGAGGGCTGCGTCGCCGCCGACTTGGGGCAGGCTGGACGTGTTGCTGCACGCCACCGCCGCACCACAGGCCATCGCCTCCAGCACGGGCAGGCCGAAGCCTTCATACCGGCTGGGGAAGACGAAGCAGGTTGCGCCCGAATAGAGCGCGGGCGCGTCCGCCTCATCGACCGGGCCAAGAAAACGTACGCGTTCGCCCAGCCCCAATGCCTCGGCGCGCCGTCGTGATTCCGGGTAGGCCGCATCCCAATAACCGGCAATGACCAGGCGTGCGCCGGTTTCCGCGGCCATTGTAGCATAGGCCTCAACAAGCGTAACAAGGTTCTTGTGCGGCTTGTTGCTGCCGAAGTAGAGGATGTACTCGTCCGGCAGGGCAAACTGGCGCCGCACGCGGTCGATTTCTGCGGAGGGGCGGGGATGGAAGTTCGGGCCGGCTGCGTAAGGCGTGACGGCGACGCGCTCCGGGTCTACGCCCAGGATGCGAACCAGATCGCGGCGCGACGCCTCTGCGCCGGCGATCACGCGATCCGCGGCGCGCAATGCCAGGCGCACGGCGATGCGGAACAGAAGGCGCGCCCGCAGGGATACCGTCTGCGGGTAGAGCAGGGGGATGAGGTCGTGGATCGTCGCCACGGCGGGGATGCCGGGGCGGTAGGGCATGAGATAGTAGGGGCTGTGGTAGACGGCCGGGGCGGGCATGCGCCGCAGCAGGCGCGGCACGCTCCACTGTTGGCCCAGGGAGAAGGGCGAATCGGGCGCAATAAAATATGTTGTATTTGGCCAGAAATTCATGTTTTTCTGGAGATCGGCGACCTGGGCGTCGTCCGTGCAGAGAATCGCCAGGCGTTCGCCAGGCGCAAGCTGCGCGGCTAGCGCAGGGAGCAGGCCGGTCACATAGCGGCCAATCCCGGGGAAGTGCGGCGTGGCGGTGCGTGCGTCGACAACGTAGGTTCGCTTGGCGGTCATGCGGTCATGCGCGCTAGGTTATCGCCCGATTCGGGCTAGTCTGTCCAGGATGAAGGTGATGCGTCCGATGGTCACATCATACCAGGTGGGGATGGTATCCTGTGAAACCTCGGCGTAGACAAGCCAGAGTCGGTATTCTACGAAGAGCAGGAAGTTCCAGGCCAGCAGCAACGCGCCGGCGACGTAGACGACGCGCCAGGACCAGCGCTGCGCGGCGTAGTCGACGAGGCCGGCAAGCCCCAGGGCGAAGATAGGCGTGCAGACGATCAGCATGCGTGCGCCAAATGAGCCGCCTTGCCACCACCACGACCAACTGCTGATCAGATAGAGCTGGAGCGCAAAGCCGAACGCACCACAAATGGCGAATGTGCGGTCCTTGCGATAGATGAAGGCGAGGCCGGCTAATGCCAGGAGAAAGACGGGATGCCAGATGAACAACCCGCGCCGCGCCGAGAACAGCACGCTGCCCAGCCACGGGCGCAACCAAGAGAACTCGCCCGCCGAGTTGTACGGATTGTAGAAGGGGTTGCCGTACATGACACCCCAGGCGGCAAGCTGGGGGCTGAAGACCGCAAGCGCAACCAGCGCCGCCACTGCGCCGCTGCGCAGCGTGTGCAGGAGCGGCTGCAAATCGCCGCTGCGCACCCCGCGCCAGACCGTGGGGATCTGCGCCAGATAAGGCAGGAGTAGAAACAGGCCGTCTTGTTGGCGGACTAGCGCCATGGCGCCGCCGATCAGCCCATACAGCGCGGCGATGCGCAGCCGGCTGTCGTCGCGGTAGCGCTCCCAGACCAGGAAGAAGAGGGCGCTGAGCATCAGCGAGAGGTTGTGCGACATGGACGGCTCGGCCGTCATGTAGTAGACGACGTTGCCCGCCGCAGCGACCAGCAGCACGGCCGTCAGGGCGCTGCGTTGCGAGGCAAGCCGGCGCACGAACAGATAGGTGAACCACAGGCCGAGCCCGCCGTAGAGGATGCTCCCGGACAGGACGATCGCCTGGTGGAAGTAGCTGTAGCCGTCGAGGTTAACGGCCAAGCCTGCCCAGTTCAGGAGCAGGGCTAGGCCGTGCGCTAGCAGGAAGAAGGGCATCCAGAAGAGGGCTGGTCCGATCCCGTGCGGATTGGCGACGGGTTCGGCGTCGCCATAGGCTGCGGTGCGCGCCGCGATCTCCGCGGGCGAATAGGCGAGCAGCGCTTGGAACTCGTTGCGAAAGTCGAGGTCCCCGTCGAGCACGAGCGAGGGCAGGTAGGCATAGTAGTTGACGCCGTCGGACCCCACCAGTTGGTTGTCGGCCCGCGGCAAGGGGATCGTCGCCCAGAAGGCCAGCAGGCAGGCCAGCACGAAAAGCGACAGCATCAGCCGGGGGCGGTCAAGCGGGTTGGGGATGGCCGGTCTCATGCTTTTCTCTCTTTATCGACTGTCCGGCGGCTGTCCGTGGCCGCGCGCTTTGCGCACGACGGAATGCCGCCGGCGGTAGGCGTCGAGCAGCCAGTCGGCGCCGCTTCTGCGCAGGAACTTGGAGACATGCGTGCGGGCGAAGTGATAGACGCTGTAGAGCGCGTGGCGGATGGGTTGCCCCATGAGCGCGGTCTTGATCTGGTATAGCTCGCGCGAGACGGGGAAGACGGCGCTGTCGGATCGCCCGCCAAGCTGCATGTTCGCCAGGACATCGGGTAAGACGTGGAAGCGTACGCCGCGCAGGTAGAAGCGCAGGATCAGGTCGTAGTCCATGGCGTAGCGATAGCGCGTTTGGAAGAGGCCGTGCTGCTCATAGACGGCGCGGCGCACGAAGAGGGTGGGATGGTTGACGGTGGACTCCAGGCGCAGATTGTCCGGGTTGGAATAGAAAATCAGTCCCTGCTGGTCGCCGATCCAGTATTGGAGCGCGCCGCAGACCGCGTCTGCACCGGCGGCGGCGAAAGCGGCGACAACCTTGCTCACGGCGTCCGGTTCGTACCAGTCGTCGGCGTTGAGGATGCCGATGATGTCGCCCGTGGCGAGGGCGATGCCCTTGTTGAAGGCGTCGCTGATGCCGCTGTCCGGCTCGCTGATCCAGCAGTCCAGCGCCTCGTCATAGCGGCGCAGGATGTCGAGCGTGCCGTCGGTCGATGCGCCGTCGACGACCACGGTCTCGACCGCGGGGTAGTCCTGGGCGAACACGCTGCGCAAGGCGCGTTCCAGTGTGGCGGCCCCGTTGCGCACCGGCGTGACAATGGTGACGAGCGGGCGGTCAGGATCGCCGGCGGGCGGCATGTGACCGGCCAAGCGACGCCCGCCGCTCTGACGCTGGGGATGAGGCGGCCGCGCTTGGTAGTCCGATAGGGTGGGGGGGGCTGCTTGGGCGGCGCGGGCGGAAGTCATGGCGGCGAAACCTTCTGCCGGGCTTCGAGCAGTTCTTCGTAGAGGGCGCGGTAGCGCCGCGCCTGGAGCATGATTGTGAATTCCCGTTCGACCTTGCGGCGAGCGTGCTCGGAGAGCTTGCGCCAGCGTTCAAGGTCTTCCACCACCCAGGCAATCCCCACCGCCAGATCGTCGCTCTCGTACGGCCGCGCCAAGTAGCCGTTGCGCCGGTGCTCGATCATGTCCGGCATGCCGCCGATATCGAAGGCGACACACGGAGTGCCGCATGCCAGCGCTTCCATCACGGTATTGGGCAGATTGTCCTGCTGCGACGGCGCAACGAAGACATCCGCCGCTGCGTAGAGCGCGGCAAGATCAGCCTCGCGGTGGAACGCGCCTAGATGCCGCGCGGGAATGGAGAAGCGTGGAAGCTCCTGCTCGGCGACGCTGCCGAAGGTCACAAGTGTGCAATGCCCCAACCGTGGAGCAATTCGCTCGATGGCTGCAGGAAGGAGTTTCAGCCCCTTACGCGTATCCCGTCCAATCGCGGCTGCGCCGAACAGAATGAGCGTCGAGTCGTGAGGCAAGTTGAACTGCGCTCGCGCCTCGGCTTTGTCTAGGGGCCGGTAGACGTCCGCGTCGATGCCGTAGGGAATGTGTTCGATCCGCATGGCGCCGAAGAGCGAACTCCGCCGCGCGCAGTCTGCCATCCATCGGCTCGGCGTCACGACGGTGATGGGAACAGGGCGCCAACTACGCGACTTGCGACTCCACACCCAACGGCTGAGGTCATGTTCGTGCTTCGAGCCGAGTTGCGGGCAATGTCCGCACGATTGGCGGTAGCGGCCGCAATTCTCGTCATAATGGCAGCCGCCGGTGAACGGCCACATATCGTGCAGCGTCCACACCAACGGCGCGCGGATGCGGGGCAATTCGGAGGGCGCCATAAAGCCGTCGCCGATCCAGTGCAGGTTGACGATATCCGGTTCCAGTCTGTTTACAGCCGCGGCGGTTGTGCGCGGCATCCAGTTGATGCTCCAGGGCATTCCTCGCTTGCCGTACAGCAGGAAGATGGGCAATTTGTCCAGGTAGGCGTAAAGCTGCGGGCCTCGCCGGCCGAACAGACGGAATCTACGCTGCATAATGCCCTGGTCCTGGCTCACCCGCCTGTCTACCAGAAAGGAGGAACGAACGCCGAGCGTAAGGAGTCCGCCATGTAACCGTTGTGCGGCGCGCCCTGCCCCGCCGCCTTCTGTAACACTTAGGTGCAGGACCGATATAGTGCGGCGCCGGTCCTTCGCCAGATCTGTGCTCATGGTCGATAGGCGAAGATGTTCAGCAGCATGTCGAGGCTTCCTGATGGAAACTGCTGTAGGAACGGGTAGAGGGGCGTGGAGCCGTCGATCAACAGCCGAAAGCCTGCGTTGATCAAGGTCGAAACCAGAATATGGAGCGTTTGTTGTTGGCCGGCGTAGGAGTGATATTCAACAAAGAGCCGCTTCACCTGATGGAGTCGGTCACTGCAGTTCACCAAAACCTGCGTTTCCGCTCCCTCTATATCGATCTTGAGGAAGTCCACCTGGCGATCTAGAAGATCTCGCAGCGACACAGTCGGAACCTTGACGGCCGGCAACGATATGTCGCCAGAGGAGAGCAGACGTCCTGAGTCAGATCCCTCTGCATAGAACGCCATTTCGCCCTCACTATCCCAGATAGCTTGATTGCGCAGTTCAACGTTCTGCAGGTTCAGGCGGTGTACGTTTTCCTGTAGAACCTGAAAAATCGACGGATCGGGCTCAAATGCAACCACGGTGCTATTCGGGTGGCGTTGCTTCAAGTAGAGCACGCTCAGCCCAATGTTCGCCCCACAGTCGATGAAGTAGGGGAACGGTTGATCCGCCTGGAACCTAAAGATGTCCTGGCCAAAGATTGCAGAATAGGCGGAAAGGAAGGTGGCTGCGTCTACAAACCGGAGTTCCGGGCCGCAAAGACTCGTCGCGCCGGGTTGGAAGCGCGGCGTCTGTAGGAGACGCCAGGCTGAGGGCCATCTGCCTGGTTTGGTGCGCAATGTGCGAGCCACAAAGAGCAAACGCGCAAAACGTCTGAGCATGCTGGCCTCTCGCTGAGAGGAGGGCGCTTCACTGTGCTGCGTTGTCATTTGACCTCTCTAATATGGCGGATGCGATAAGCCACGCGCTGCCACAAATTCGGCCGACGGAACAACGTGCGCTGGGTGATCCAGTCCGCTGCGGCATCGCGGACGACATAGGGCGGATGCTTCAATGGAAACGCCAGGGGGTGAACCTCCATATTGCCGAATGGCGAGTCGTCCCGCGTATGGGTGCCGAGGCTCCCGAAGCCGATGTTGGAAACGAGGTTCACGGCAGGTAGAATCGTCAGCCCGTTTTGAAGCCAACAAGCCAACGTCCACCGATTCGCCCAGGAGTTCACCCGTCCAGTGTAGGTGGCGTCGAAAATCCGGGTCCAATCACGCGAGGCGCTCCTGCTTTCGAGAATGCCGTCGAGCAGTTTTCGCTCTCGGACTTGAGGCCACGCGGCCATAGAGTGGTCATAGAATCGCCATGCCCGCCGCCAGGTCGCCCAGCCCCAGCAATGGGGATAGCGCGAATAATAGTAGCTGTACTCGGCGGTTCGCGCGCTGAACTGAAAATTGTCTCCGGCAATCGCCATGATCCGTGTGTCCAACGCGTAGCGATCCAGCAACTCGGCGCAAAAGCGGAAGAAGGACGGGTGCGGCACGCAGTCGTCTTCGAGGATGATGGCCGCCTCGACCTGGTCGAAGGCCCAGGTCAAGCCGCCGGCGACGCGGTCGGCTAAGCCCATATTGGCGTCTGCGTAATGCCGGCGCACATCACATACCCAATCCACGCCGTCGATGAGGGCGCGGGTTTCGGCGCAGCGTTCTTCGTCCGACGAGACGTGCGGCCTCGGGCCGTCTGCCACGACGAGCAG
>JASGTU010000414.1 GCA_030058085.1 Chloroflexota bacterium | reverse complement strand
CCCTCTTCACCCTGACCGCCCCGTTCATCGGCGGCGTCATCGCCCAGCAGCTTGGCTATCGCTCCCTGTTTGCGGTGGCGCTAGTCATGGCCCTGGCCTCGTTGTATGTGGCTGTGCGCTACCTGCGTAACCGCCCGGCGTAGGCGGCTCAAGCACGTCGCGCCTCTGGGCGACAAGAGAAAGTTACAGATGGCCGCGGGCAATCCGGCGACCTTATGACGTCTTATCTCTGGCGCAAACGTCTTTGTCGGCGCCGGGCATCCGCAGGTATACTAGATCTGCTGTCCGTCTCATAAAATAGCCTAACGCCCCTAGCCGCCAACGCCGCGCTCCAACCGTTGCACTCTTCACGTTGCGTAAACCCGTGGTGATCCGGACATAAGCCGGTCCGCACCTTGGTTGTCCGCATCTTGCTCCCTATATCTCACAAGGCTGGTTCGTCTCGATCCTATGAATCGATGCCGGCAGGAAGCCTCCATGATGCCGGCTCATATCCACAAAAACGCGAGCTTGTTCGCAGCGAACAATCTTCGGCTGCTTGCCGCGCGGTTTTCATGCGCCCCGATTTCCCTATAACGACCAATCGCAATGCCGCATTGCCGGTTTGGAATAATAATTTCCAACCGCTCTTTATCATAGAAACTAGGAGACCGATCATGCGGCCGCCGCGGTCCCTCGATGCGACGGCCGCCGGTCTCCGTTCGATATCCCATTTCTAGGCAGAAGGAGCCCCCACATGCCACGGATTGCCGACACAGATAGACAGCGCCGCATCGAACGCGTCTGGCTATGGGTCAAGCGCCATCCTGACGGCGTCACAGAGCAGGAGATCGCGGACTACACCGAGTTTGAACGCCGCACCGTGAACAACTACCTCAACGAGTTGCGCGACGTGGGCAAGATCGATAAGGAAGGCACGCTTTGGTTCCCGCTGGACTTCGAAGAAACGCGCATCCGTTCCCTCTCGCTCTCGCCGGAAGAGGCGTATGCCCTCTATCTAGGCAGCCGCCTATTGGTTAAGCAGCACGACAAACGCAACGAACCGGCCGAAACCGCACTACTCAAGCTCGCCGAGGTTCTCACCGCCGACGCCAGGGTCGGCCACGAAATCGCCCAGGCGGCAGCCGAACTGGCTAAACGCCCGACGCGCCCAGGCTATCAGTCCGTCTTCACGACGTTGGTGCGCGGCTATATCTACCGCAAGCGCGTCGCCATTCGCTATCGCCCATTGGGCGGCAGGTCCTTCGAAACGCTGTTTGACACCTACTTGATGGAGCCGTCAGCCGTCGGCTATGCGACCTACGCCATCGGGCGCAGCAGCTTGCCCGATGCGTTGCGCGCCTACAAGATCGAGCGCATCGAAGAGGCGCGGCTGACGCGTCAAAGCTACACGTTGCCGCCCGATTTTCCCGGCCTTGATATCCTGCGCCACTCCTGGTCGATCATGATGGGTGACGAGACGGCGGAGATCGTCCTGCGCTTCAGCCCGCGGGTTAGGGAGCGCGTGTTGGAAACCCAATGGCACCCATCGGAAACGAAGACGGAAGCCCCGGAGAAACCCGGTTATCTGCTGTGGTCGGCTCACGTGGCAGACACCACCGATATGTTGCCCTGGGTGCGCGGTTGGGGAGCGGATTGTGAGGCGCTCGCGCCTCTGGAACTACGCGAGGCGTTGATGCGCGAGGCCGGTCGCTCCGCAGCTCTCTACGGAGTCGCCGGCGCCCAGTCCCCGCCCGCGCACATGCATTTGTGGGCCAAGGCGAACGCCGCCGGGGAGACGCACGCGCTGCTGTGGCACCTAATAGACGTGGGGCAGGTCGCCCTTGCCCTTTGGCAACAGGCTTTAGCACCAGGTTTGCGCGACCTCATATCGGACTTGCTTGACCTCGAGCCGGAGGAGGCGGGCCGGTTGCTGGCTTTCTGGTGCGCGCTGCACGATATCGGCAAAGCCTCGCCCAACTTCCAGCGCAAATACCCGCCCAGCATAGACGCTCTCAGCGTTCTGGGCTTCTCCTTTCCCGCCGTTTTCGGCCCCAACACCGTAAAGCACGCCGCGCTATCTACGGTCATCCTACAAGAGCTGTTAGTCGAAATGGCGGGCATGGAACAGACGGCGGCGTTCAATGTCACACGTGCGCTAGGCGGCCATCACGGCACATGGCCGTCCGCCAAACTGCTGGGCAGCCACAGGCCGCAGCGCGGCGATGAACCGTGGCGCGCTGCGCAGACGAAGCTCGTCGAGCAACTGGTCGGCATATTCGATCCGCCCGCAGTGACGCTGCCCGAACTGACGCAGACGCAAGAGAATGCGCTGTTGACATTGCTGTCTGGCCTGGCGTCGGTGGCCGACTGGATCGGCTCGATGGACCGCTTCTTTGCCTATACCGGCCCGGACGTTCCCGTCGCAGCCTATGCCGCGCAGGCGCAGCGCAGTGCAGCAAACGCGTTACGCCAATTGGGCTGGGCAGGCTGGCATCCCCCCGCCGAACCGGCATCGTTTCAAGAGCTGCACGGCTTCGAACCGCGACCGGCGCAGCAGGCGGTGATCGATCTGCTGCCCAATCTGGACAGCGGCGGTCTCGTCATCATCGAAGCGCCTACCGGCATGGGCAAGACCGAAAGCGCACTGCACCTTGCCGATCACTGGGCTGCACGCTTGCAGCAAAATGGCCTTTATGTCGCCATGCCGACTATGGCGACCAGCAACCAGATGTATAGCCGCGTGGCTGCCTGCCTTGCCGCGCGCTACCCGAAAGAAACGCTCAATGTCCATCTGGTGCACAGCCAGGCGCGGTGGCAGGAAGATGTCCGTTCCTTCGGGCTTGCCTCCGGTGACGAGGAGTCCGGCGCGGCGATCCGCGCCCAAGGTTGGTTCCTGCCGCGCAAACGCACGCTGTTGGCGCCTTTCGGCGTGGGGACCGTCGACCAGACCTTTCTCAGCGTGCTCCAAACGCGTCACTTCTTTGTGCGGCTCTTTAGCCTGAGTCGCAAAACAGTGATCTTCGACGAGGTCCACGCCTACGACGTCTATATGTCAGCGCTCTTCCACCGGCTGCTGGCCTGGCTGCGCGCGGTCGGCGCGACGGTCATCGTACTCTCCGCCACGCTCCCTTCGCGTCAGCGCCAGGAGCTTGTCGACGCCTATCTCGGCGCCGGTCAGGGAACCGTGACGCCTGAGGCGACGTACCCGGCCGTAGTCGTAGCGACGGATGGCGGCGTGCAGGCGCACCCGCTTCCGCCCGGCGACGACCGGCAGATCCAACTCAACTGGATAATGGACGACATCGAGGCGCTGGCCGACTATCTGAACGACCGGTTGCGCCAGGGCGGCTGCGCCGCCGTCGTCTGCAACCGCGTCGCTCGCGCCCAGGAGGTATACGCCGCCCTAAAGCAGCACAAGATCGTGGCGGATGACGATCTGATCCTCTTCCATGCCCGTATGCCCTTCGGGCGGCGCGCCGAGGTGGAGAAGGCGGTGCTGGACAAATTCGGCAAACAAGCCGCTAACCGCCCCGCCAAAGCCATCGTAGTCGCCACCCAGGTGATCGAGCAGTCGCTCGACCTCGACTTCGACCTGATGGCGTCAGACCTCGCGCCCGTCGACCTGGTGTTACAGCGCGCCGGACGCCTCCACCGCCATCAGCGCCCAGCTCGCCCGGAGCCTGTGGCCGCCGCACAATTGGCGCTTGTCGAACCGGCGATATCCGAAAGCGTTCCCCAATTCGGAGGAGACAGGTTTATCTACGAGCCGTACATCCTGCTCCGTTCCTATCTGACTCTCAAGCAAAACACGGAACTGAAGCTGCCCGCACAGACCAGCTCGCTCATCGAGTCTGTCTACGGGACGGAGCCGGACGCGTTGCCGGACACAACGCAGGAGATGGCCGCCGCGCTCGACCGGGCGCTGGCAGCCATGGAGCAGAATACCCGAAAAGAGCGCTTCGAAGCCCTCCAGCGCCTGGTTGATCCGCCGAGCTCGGACGATCTGCTGTCGATGCCCTACCTGGACCTCGACGAAGATAACCCCGAGACGCACAAAGCGCTCCAGGCCCTGACGCGGCTGATTGGCCCCTCGATCACGCTTATCTGCCTCCACGCGGTAGAGGGGGAGGCGTGGCTGGATACAGACGGCACAATCGGCCCCGTGGACCTCAACGCATCGCCGGACGACAGGCTGACCCGCTTACTGGTACAGGCGAGCCTGTCTGTGCAGCACTACGCCGTCGTGAAACATTTCGCCGCACAGCGCCCCCCCGCCGCCTGGGAGGATCATCCGCTGTTGCACCGTTATCGGCCCGTTATCTTCGAAAACGGACTATATGCCGTGCCCGGAACAAAGTACACGCTGCGGCTCGACCGCGAGCTAGGTTTGGTTATTCAGAAGGATCAAGCGGAAGGAGATCTCCTTGAAAGCGACATTTGATCTGATCACACAGCCCTGGATTCCTTGCATTCGCAACGACGGCACGGCCGTCGAGTTGGGCCTGCGCGACGTCATAGCCGAAGCCCACACGCTGGCCGGCATCCACGATGAATCGCCGCCCGTCGTTGTCTCGCTGCACAGGTTGCTGCTCGCGCTGCTGCATCGGGTCTACGGCCCTGAGAGCGTGAAGGACTGGCGCGAATTGTGGCAGGCGGGCCAGTTCGACCCTGGTCCTTTGGATGCGTACTTCGTTCGCTGGCGACATCGCTTTGACCTGTTCGACGCGCAGCGCCCGTTCTATCAGACGCCGGATGATCGGGTCCAGCCCAAATCGGTTTCCATTCTTTTGCCAGAACTTGCATCGGGCAACAATGCTACGCTCTTCAGCCACACGACTGACGATATGCACATTGTCCTGACCCCAGCCCAGGCCGCTCGCACGTTGATTGCAGCCCTTTCGTTCGGCTCTGCCGGCCTGAGCGGACTTCCTCAAAAGTTCACAGACTGCACCTGCACACGCGGAATAATCTTTCTGGCCGAAGGCGCAACACTCTTGGAAACGCTGCTGCTAAATCTGCCGGCCCCTAGTTTCCTCCCCCAATTCGGTGATGGATCCGATGCACCTGCGTGGGAGATGGAGAATGCCTATACGCCAGAGCGAGAGATTCCACATGGCTATCTCGATTATCTCACGTGGCAGAATCGCCGTATTCTATTCTTGCCGGAAGAAACGCCGGCAGGACCCGTGGCGGCGCGTGTGACAGTGGCGCCGGGGCTGCGCATGGACCCAGATGCGGCGACTACAGACCCGATGAAGCTCTACCGGCTCGACAAGAAACGCGGCCGGCTGGTTCTGCGCTTCGACCAGGAAAGGGCGGTATGGCGCGATAGCTCGTCCCTATTTCGCCTGCGATCAGGTGACGTTGCCGCACCGATACTGTTCCACTGGTTGCAGGAATTGACGGAACGCGGCATCATCGAGCGCCGCCATGCCGTGCGGTTCGCCGCCTTAGGGATGGCGGCGGACCAGGCCAAAGTCAACTTCTATCGCGCCGAGCACTTGCCTCTGCCGGTCTCTTACCTGACGGATGAAAGCCTAGTCGATCTGCTCGCCCGCTCCCTTAATGCCGCCGAGCAAGCCGCACTGGCCCTCCGCCACGCAACAGAACAACTCGCCGCTCTGATCCTGGCCCCCGATGCCGGACCGAACTCTAGGCCGGACCGCAACACGATTGTGATGCTGCGATCACATCTCGGCGCCGAACGGCGCTATTGGTCGCAGCTCGAACTCCCCTTCTCCCGCACCCTCGTCGCCATCCCCGAAAAGATGGAAGAGGCCGTCTTCGAATGGTTCGACCTGCTGCGCAAGACCGCCTGGTCGGCCTTTGAGGATGCGATCACTGCACTGGGCGACAACCCTCGCGCTTACAAAGCCGCGGTGCGCGCCCGCAGTCTGCTCAATGTGCGTCTAGCCAAGGCCCTCTACACTCAAGAGAAAATTTAGTAAAGGAGCATCCGATGACAGCAGAGCCGCATTCCCCCTTCATCGCGTATCTGGAGCAACTCCGCGACCGGCAGGACCGGGCCGCACTGGCGCATCTGCGCCGGGGTTTGGGCCGCAAGCCGGGCGAAGCCCCGGAAATGTACCCCTATGTCGTCCCTTGGCTGCCCAATGACCCGTGGGCGGACAGTCGCTACTTCCTGATCGCTTCTCTGTTCGCACTACATCCGCTGCCCGGCGGTTCGGGCAACATGGGCGCGCACTTCGCCCGCATTCGTCAGGCCAAAGGGAGCGAGGACGCGACAGAACGCCGCTTTGTTTCGCTGCTGGCCGCGCACGCCGATGACCTCGCCTACCACCTTCGCCAAGCCGTTACCCTGTGCAAAGCCAACAGCATCCCCGTCAACTGGGCGCAACTTTTCCGCGACGTCCAGTATTGGGGTGCGCCGTCGGGCAGCGTGCAGCGCGCCTGGGCGCGCGCCTATTGGGGCCGGAGCGACGAAGATTCACCCAGCCAACCAGAATAACCTAGAGCAGCGCCGTTCACTCGAAGCGTATAAAGGCGTTTCTTTTCATCTTTTCATCAACAGGAGACAGAAGCATGTTTATCGAATTGCACATGATCCAGAACTTCGCCCCGTCCAACCTGAACCGGGACGATACCGGCTCGCCCAAGGACTGCGAATTCGGCGGCTACCGCCGGGCGCGCATATCGTCACAGTGTCTCAAACGCGCCATACGTCACGATGAGCTTTTCGCCGCTGCCACAGGCGCAACCCCTGCTGTGCGCACCCGCTGGCTGACTCGTCTGCTGTCCAAACCCCTCCTCGACATCGGAAAATCCCAAGAAGAGGCGGCGGCAGTCGCCGCGGCAGTGGCAGCCGAATACGCCAAGGGGATCGACAAAAAGAACCCGGAGCGCACCGACGTGCTCCTCTTCCTGAGCAACGAAGAAGTGGCGCAGATGGGCGCCGGCATTCTGGAACGCTGGGATGATCTGGTCGCCGATGACAAAAGCAGGGCTGCCGCCGCAGGCGAGTTGGTGAAGGGCCTGATCAAGCAGCAGCACGACCGCACCAGCGCGCCCGACATCGCGCTCTTCGGGCGCATGCTTGCCAACCGGCCGGAGCTCGGGCTGGAAGCCTCGTGCCAGGTGGCTCATGCCATCTCGACTCATCGCGTCGGCATGGAGATGGACTACTTCACCGCGGTGGATGACGTACTCGACGACAGCGACGAGATAGGCGCCGGGATGATCGGCGCGACTTCTTATAACAGTTCGTGCTTCTATCGCTACGCCCGCCTCGACTGGAAGCAACTTGTCGCCAACCTGAACGGTGACGAGGAAATGGCCCGCAAGACCCTGGAAGGATTCCTGCGCGCCGCGGTGGCTGCCGTCCCTTCGGGCAAGCAGAACAGCATGGCCGCCCATAACCCACCTGCGTTTATCCTAGCCGTTGCGCGGCGGGACGGCATGGGCTGGTCGCTCGCCAACGCCTTCGAGCAGCCCGTTGCGCCGGACCACGCCCACAGCCTCACGCAGAAGTCGATCGTGGCCCTAGACGGTTACTGGCACAAGCTAATCACAGTCTACGGCGACGCCGCCATCGAAACGGTCGCCGCCGTCTCCCTGGAAGACGTGCCGCTGCAGCACTTGCAGAACGCCTTGACGCCGAACCTGGAGCGCTGTATCGAAACCATCCTACAGGCCGCAGACAAGGCGGGCGGAAAGGAGTCAGCCGTATGAGCGTGCTGCTGCTTCGCCTCTCGGGGCCGATGCAATCCTGGGGCGTGCAGAGCCGCTTCACCGTGCGCGACACCGGCCTCGAACCCTCTAAGAGCGGCGTTGTCGGCCTGATCGCGGCGGCCATGGGCAGACCGCGCCATGCCGACATAGGCGACCTAGCCGGCCTGCGCATGGCCGTACGCGTCGACCGTGAGGGAATCCTGAAACAGGACTACCATACCGCCCAGAACGTGCTGCGCGCCAAGTCCGGTCTCAAGGATACCGAGCTCTCCTGGCGCTACTATCTGGCCGACGCCTGCTTCCTAGTCGCGCTGCAAGGGCCTGCCGCCCTCCTCGAATCCGCCCAGCGTGCGCTGCGCAACCCGCGCTGGGCGATCTTCCTCGGACGGCGAGCGTTCCCGCCGGGCGAGCCAGTCTGGCTTGCCGACGGCCTCCAACCGCAGCAAGAGATCGCCCAGGCCATTCGCGACTATCCGTGGCTGACCGCACGGCGCAGAGATGCCGCAACGACGGCGCGGGTCATCATCGAAGACCCTAACGGCAGCGAACAGCGCCCCGACCAACCCATCTCCTTCCAGCCGCGCCGCTTTACCATTCGTCTCGTGCAGACAGACTACTGGCGGTTTCCCCAACTGGAAGGCCTCGGACGCTCGCCGCAAAACCAGTCTGCGCCAGACGCAACAGAGCTCGATGAAACGGAGGAATGACCATGTATCTGTCGCGTCTGATTCTCAACCCCCTGAGCCGTCAGGTCCAGCAGGAGATCGCCAACCCGTATCAGATGCACCGCACGATCCTGCACGCCTTCCCGCAGGACCTCCGCGCCAACGGTGAACGCGTGCTCTTCCGCGTGGACGCCCTGCCGCGCACCGGCCAACTGCATCTGCTGGTGCAATCGCAGGGCAAGCCGGACTGGACCTGGCTGGCATCTAGAGACGGACGTCGTCCCTATCTGGCCGCATCGGACAGGCCGAACCCTGCCGTCAAGCAGACGGACCTGCAGCTGGCCGCCGGCCAAGTGCTCGCCTTTCGGTTGTTGGCCAACCCCACCAAGCGGCTCGGCAAGTCGTTCGGCCCAGACAAGGGCAAGCGCGTCGGCCTCTACACAGCCGAAGAACAGATGGCCTGGCTACAACGCAAAGCCGACCAGTCCGGCTTCACCGTTCTGACCGCCGTCCCCGCCGCAGCCGCCAAGATCGCCGACCGGACGAAAGGCGTCGAGTTGCTCTCCGTCCGTTTCGACGGCCTCTTGCAGGTGCAGCAGCCGGACACAGTCCTAGAGGCGGTTCGCAACGGGATTGGCAGCGGCAAAGCCTTTGGCTTCGGCATGCTGTCGGTGGCGCGCCCGCTCCAGTAGCACAAGGTCGCCGGGCCGGCGATCCGCAGAGAGCAGCCTGGGATGTTGCCGGCCGCGTGTTTAGCCACGCGGCTGGCAGCGTCCGCAAAGCGCCGCCCTCACGCCGGTTTCTATAAGGAGCAAGCTATGCGAATACGCGATCTGCACATCCTGCCCAAACTGCGCGACGGCCTTTCCTATCTATACCTGGAACACGGCCGCATCGAACAGACGCAGAAGGCAATCGAATTCATCAACCTGGAGGGCAAAACCCTGGTCCCGGTCGCATCTCTGTCCGTCCTGATGCTGGGCCCGGGCACATCGATAACGCATGAGGCGGTCAAAACGCTGGCCGACAACGGCTGCCTGATCAACTGGTGCGGCGAGCAAGGCGTTCGCTTCTATGCGCAGGGGACGGGTGAAACCCGCCAGGGCTACCGGCTGATTCGCCAGGCGGATCTCGTGAGCAAGCCGGCCAAGCGGATGGAAGTGGTGCGGCGCATGTACCAGTTCCGCTTCGAGGAGGATCTCGACGAGGGTCTGTCCATCGAGCAAGTGCGCGGCATGGAAGGGGCGCGCGTGCGACGCGCCTATGCCGAAGCCGCCCGGCGCTACAAGGTGCTGTGGTTCGGGCGGCGCTATGACCGGCAGGCCTGGGGCGCAAGCGACCCCATCAATCGCGCCCTATCTTCGGCCAACGCCTGTCTCAACAGCCTGTGTCATGCGGCGATCGTCTCGGCAGGCTACTCGCCTGGGCTAGGCTTCATCCACACAGGCAAGCAGCTATCGTTTGTCTACGATGTCGCCGACCTCTACAAGACCGAGCTGACCGTACCCCTCGCGTTTCGTCTGACAGCGGAATCGCCGCTAAAGCTCGAATCGCGCGTCCGCCATGCCTGCCGAGACCTCTTCCATCGCAGCGGGCTGCTCAAGCGCATCCTGCTGGACTTGGATGACCTGCTCAACCTCACCCGGCCAATGGAGCGGGCGGGACTAGGCCCGGACTTCGACGCGGACCCTGCCGCCCCCGGCGGGCTGTGGAACCCACGACCCGAAGATGACGATGCGGCATGGGATGAGGACAGCGAGGCGCCGGACGAAGTGGCGGGCGGCGAGAACTACGGAGGCTATGATATGGGAGACGAGCAGGCGGAAACCAACGGAGGGGAGGCGTCCAATGGTCGTGATGATACTTGAGAAGACGCCGCAGTCGCTGCGCGGGGAATTAACGCGCTGGCTGATCGAGCCCCATCCCGGCGTATTCATCGGCCACGTATCGGGTATGGTGCGCGACAAGCTTTGGGAGAAGTGTACAGAGGCAAAACGGACGGGCGGCGTAGTGCAGGCCTGGTCGACAAACAACGAACAACGGTTTACAATCAGGATGGCAGGCGACACGCGGCGGCGCATCGTCGACCTGGACGGATTGCAGCTAGTCTGTCTAGACCTTGCGCAAAGTGCGCGCGAATAGGGTATTCCCCACGCACGTGGGGGTGAACCGATGCGCGTGCCGTCGACCTCGACCGTCTCCTCGTATTCCCCACGCACGTGGGGGTGAACCGCATACCGCCGCCTGGGGATGGAGATCGAATTTGTATTCCCCACGCACGTGGGGGTGAACCGGCAGAACCAGGACATAGACGGCGACAATAAACGTATTCCCCACGCACGTGGGGGTGAACCGGCGCAGTAATCAGACGGGGGGCGCGCATCCTAGTATTCCCCACGCACGTGGGGGTGAACCGGATCGACACCTCGCCGCTCTCGGCAAACTCTAGTATTCCCCACGCACGTGGGGGTGAACCGAGCGCCACCTGCGCCTTGTTACGCTCTATCGGGTATTCCCCACGCACGTGGGGGTGAACCGTATTGCCGACGATATGACGTTGGGCGGCAACGGTATTCCCCACGCACGTGGGGGTGAACCGAAGTGGATTCACGACATTATTCGTAACGTCCGGTATTCCCCACGCACATGGGGGTGAACCGCGGTCGACGGTGGGCAGCGCAGTCCAGTTGACGTATTCCCCACGCACGTGGGGGTGAACCGTGTTTGACGATACTTAGAGGCCAAGGAGTCGCGTATTCCCCACGCACGTGGGGGTGAACCGTGCGCGTGTGGATGCGAGCCGACTCGCGTTGGGGTATTCCCCACGCACGTGGGGGTGAACCGTCGTCGCCGCAGGTCTCCAGCCGGAGATTGACGTATTCCCCACGCACGTGGGGGTGAACCGCGGCGTACAAACGCCAGACCAGCTTCAC
>JASGTU010000413.1 GCA_030058085.1 Chloroflexota bacterium | reverse complement strand
AGAACTCGCCGTCGCCGCCGAAGTCCTTGGCGCCGAAGGTGGTGCGCCCGTCGAAATCGCTGACGTTGCTGAACATCTCGCCCCACTGGCTTGCCAGCAGGTTGACGACGTTCACGCCCTCGGCGCGCCCTTCGAGCAGCGCGGTCTGCGGGCTGAGGAAGTGGACGTGGGTGTCCGCGGTGACCCAGCCTGCCTCGCGCCAGTGCAGCACCCTGTCCAACTCGAAGGTGAGCTCCTCGGTCTGTGGCGTGATCTCCGCCTGGGCGCGGATGGGAATCGCCTCGTAGCCGCGCGTGATCTCGACGTACGCGGCGCCCAGCGGCAGGTCGACGATGCATTCGCCTTCGACATAGCTGTATTGCTGGCGAACGTTGACGAACTCGCCGTAATTGTCCTCGAACCAGTAGGGATTGACCTTGCGGTGGCGGCCGCGCGGCGGCAGGTACTCGCCTGCCTCGCCGTGGAGGTGCAGGCGCGCGGCGACGGGTTGCCCGCTGGCCTTATCGACGATGCGCAGCGTGACCGGGCGTTCGGCTGCGGCGATCACGACGACGCCCGCCGCACTTGGCTGGTCTAGGTCATAGGTCATATAGCTGTCGCCGCCGGTCCCCACATAAAGCTTGGCGGCGGGATGGGCTGCGTACTCGACGACGACTTCGCGCTCAGACGCGGCCGGTTGGACGACGGCTTGCGGGTCGGACCACTGCGCCGGGTCGTATTCGAGGACCGCGCGCGTCGAGATGACATGGCCGAGGTCGATGGCGATATCGTCCAGTTCACCCAGGGCGTTGAGGGTCGCACCCTCCGGCAAGGTCAGGCGCAGCTTGCGGCGCAGGCCGGGGCGCAGCGGGTGGCCGGCAAGCTGCGTGTAGGAGATGGCGTAGATGGCGGAGGCGCCGTCGCGCGGCTGCAAGACGAGCCGGCGCACCGGCTTGTCCGGCTGCGGGTTGGGCAGCGCGTAGATCCACAGGTGCTCGCCCACCCGGTCACGGCCGGAGCGGTTGCGCGTTTCGCCGTGACCGTAATCGACTGCTGGCATCCGTCCCAGCGAGTACTCCTCGCTCAGGCTCATGTTGGGCTGGTCTTCGGCGGCGGGTACGGCTGCCGCGGGGCTAGCGCCCCACTGAATGCGGCTCTGCTGGATGGCGAAGCGGCGTAGGATCGGCGCGGGCAGCTGTTCGCCGTCCGCATATTCGATCACGTAGTCGGAGACGGGCGCGCCCAACTCGTTGCCGTCGACCCATGTGTCGGCAAAACCGTCCAGGTAGTTGGTCGCGATGTCTTCTGCGGCGTGCAGGAAGAGAAAGTAGGTCGCGGTCACGTCGCCGGCGTCTACGGCGACCGGCTGATCGTGCAGCTGGATGACGTTTAGTGCGCTCTCGTCGCCCAGCAGGAAGGGCATGCCGCGAAACTGTTGTGCGCCAAACGAGCTCACCAGATAAGCGGGCGTACGCAGCGCAGAGGGCAACTCGGCCCGGCGCGCGTTGAACGCTGCGTCAAGCGAAATGGGGGTGAAGCGATCGGAAGCGGGAATGTGCATGGCCTGTACTCCATTGGGGTGTGGAAAGGGAAGCAAGGCGGACGAATGCATGGTATCGCGCGACGGGGATAGCTGTCAATGGACGAGCCGCCTCGAGGCGCTCCCTAGAGTATTGGCGTATTTGTCGCATCAGTCTGTAGACGCGTATCCTTCGCATGCGAGCCGCACGTCCGGCGACAAGGATGCCGCCGCTACAGATTGACGGGCGGCGACGCGCCGAATCGACACGCTGTGCATCGAAAAGATTCTGCAATGTGCACGGGGTGGCGAAGGATAAAAACGAGGCGGACCGTCGCCGGCCCGCCTCTCACTGGGGTTGTCAGGTTGTGGAGTGTCCCAAGGCTACTCCGCGATGGCGTAGACTGCCTGGATCTGGTAGGTGACTTCCAGCTCGCCCGGAGCTACGGGCGTGCCGCCGCCGCCGCCGAGACCCATGTAGGCGGAGGCTGACACCATCTGGTTGTAGTACCCGCCGCTGGAGCCGATGATCTCGCTCAGGCTCACAATCTGGCCCACCTCGACGCCTGCCAACTCGGCCAGTTCCTCAGCCTTGGCGAGTGCGTTTTCCACTGCATTCGCCCGCGCCAGAGAGCGCGCCTCGCTGGCATCGTCCAAGGCGAACTCAACGCCGTAGATGTTGTTGGCGCCCGCCTCGATGGCAGCGTCAAGCAGGCTGCCGACGTCTTCGAGGTCACGGATCTTGACGTTGACGTTGTTGCTCACGCGGTAGCGCAACTCGTTTTCCGCCAACGGGCCTTCCATGCCGTAGCGTTCCACGTAGACGCTGTAACCGGAAGTCTGGATGTCCCTTTCCTCGACGCCGGCTGCCTTGAGCGCTTCGAGGACAGCTTCTACCGTGGCCTTATTTTCGGCGCTGGCTTCCTGTACGCTCTCCTTCATAACCTCGACGCCGATGTTGACGCGTGCGATGTCCGGCTTGATACTGGTTTTGCCCTCACCCACGACAGTAATCGTGCGCGGCAACGCCGGGCTATCGACACTCTCCTGCGCAAGAGCCGCAGGCGCCAGCGGCGCGGCGACCAGCGCGAGCACGAGCAATAGGAACGCAAACAGCGTGGGAATGGCGACACGTAACTTGAGAGACTGCATTGTTTGACCCTTTCATCTTGAACAATTGACGAACAGATGACGATGCGCCGGCTACTAAAAACCGGCCATGTGAATCGGAGGCGCCGCAACGTCATCGTCTTGTCTCCGGTTCAAGCATAGGACGCAGCCTCGGCGCGCATTGTTCCCGCGTTTTGTTGCGCAATCGCGGCGCCTTTTGCGCGTTGTGCGGTTTGGCAGCGTGTCAGCCCTCTTGCTGCAGCGAGGGCATCTTGACGGCGTTGTTGCGCCGTATATGCATGTTGTATTCCATCGACTTTGGGTAGCGCATCGGCTGCTGTGATGCGTCGTCGAGCCGCTTGAGCGCTTCGGCGGGCATGCGCCACTCGCCGGCGAGCATGTTGTCGCGCGCCTGCTCCACGGTGCGCGCGCCGATGATGGCGCTGGTGATGGCGGGCTGTTCCAGCGTCCAGCGCAGCGCCACTTGGGCGGGGCTTCGTCCCAACTCCTCCGACACGGCGAGCAACTCGGTCAGGATATCGTCGGCGTTGGGGGCAAAGTAGCGTTGGGGATAGGCCCAATCCTCGGCGCTGCGCGTGCCTTCGACGGTGCGTTGGCCCGGCTGGTATTTGCCCGTGAGGAAGCCGCCCGCTAACGGGCTCCACACCACCACGCCTAGGCCTTTGTATTGGCAGAGCGGGATCAACTCCTCCTCAATGTCGCGCACGACCAGGCTGTATTGCGGTTGGTAGCACTCAAAGCGTGCCATGCGCCGGCTGTCGCTGATCCACATGGCTTCCATCAGCCGCCAGGCCTCATAATTGCTGCAGGCGATGTAGCGCACCTTGCCCTGGCGCACCAGGTCGTCCAGCGCCGTGAGCATTTCCTCCAACGGCGTCTGCACGTCGAGGTGGTGGATGTAGTAGAGGTCGACATAATCCATCTGTAGGCGGCGCAGACTGTCTTCGACGGCCTGCATGATGTGGACGCGCGACATGCCCGAATCGTTCGGCCCCGGCCCCATAGGGTTGGCGAACTTGGTGGCGACGATGGCCTCGCGACGGCGACCCGTCAGGGCTTTGCCCAGCAGAATTTCCGACTCGCCGCCTCCATAGGAGTTGGCCGTATCGAAGAAATTGACGCCGGCGTCGAAGGCCAGGTCGACGATGCGCTTGGCCTCGGTTTCGTCCGTGCCGTGGCCGAAAGTCATCGTCCCCAGGCAGATCGAGGAGACTTTGAGTCCGGATCTTCCCATACGTCGGTATTCCACAGTGGTGTTCTCCTTGTATCCAATGCCTTAATCGTTTGAACGCCGCAGAACCGGCTCCGAGTTTACGTTGTCTTGTACTCTGTTCCGCTTCCCGCTATGCCCACAGATGCGCGTACTTGAGCCCCGTACCCGTATTAAAGAGGACGACCGTCTCATCACGGCCGATCCAACCTTCTTCCAGCAGGCGCATCTGCGCGGCCAGGCAGGCGGCGCCTTCCGGCGCGGCGAAGATGCCGGTATAGCGGCCCATCATACGCCCACACGCCAGCATGTCCTCGTCGCTTACGGCGAGGGCCGTGCCGCGGCTTTCGCGTAGGGCGCGCAGGATGAGGAAATCGCCGACCGCGGCCGGCACGCGCAGACCATCCGCCACCGTCTTGGCGCCCTGCCACGGCGCGGCGAACTCGTCGCCCTGCTCGAAGGCGCGCACCAGCGGCGCGCAGCCCGTGCTTTGAACGCTGACCATGCGCGGGCGCTGCGGCCCGATCAGCCCCAATGCCTCCATCTCGGCAAAGGCCTTCCACATGCCGACAAGACCCGTGCCGCCGCCGGTGGGGTAGATGATGACGTCGGGCAAGCGCCAGCCCATCTGCTCGGCCAGCTCGTAGCCCATTGTCTTTTTGCCTTCCAGGCGGTAGGGCTCCTTTAGGGTGCTGACGTCGAACCAGCCGTGTTCCGCCACCCCTTGACGCACCGCCGCGCCGCAATCGGTGATGAGGCCGTCGATCAGCGTCACCTGCGCACCCAGCACGGCGCACTCGACGCGAAAGCTGGCGGGCACGTCCTGCGGCATGAAGACGTGCGCCGGCAGCCCGGCTGTCGCGGCATACGCGCTCATCGCACCGGCGGCGTTGCCGGCGCTGGGGATGGCAAGCGACGGCGCGCCCAATTCCCAGGCGCGGCTGACGGCGACGCTCAGGCCGCGCGCCTTGAAACTGCCCGTCGGGTTGAGCGATTCGTCCTTGATCAGGGTATGCAGGCAGCCGATAGCCTCGCCCAGCCGGCGCGCATCGAGTAGCGGCGTCCACCCCTCGCCGAGGCTGACGATAAAGGCCGGGTCCTGGACAGGCAGGACTTCGGCATAGCGCCAAAGCGTGGCTTCTCTCTGCGCCAAGCCCTGCTTGGTCAGCGTGCGCGCCGCAGCC
>JASGTU010000412.1 GCA_030058085.1 Chloroflexota bacterium | reverse complement strand
CCTGCCAAAGATGGCGATAGCAAGAGCGCAGAGGCGGAGACCCGGCGTTCGCGCACGGATGCGCGTGAGGAATTGCGCGCCGGCACGCCGGAATTGGCGGAGCGGTTGGCGCGCTACACGGCTGAGTTGGGGCTGCCTTATGAGGACGCCGACGTGCTGACGGGCGACCTGGCGTTGGCGCGCTTCTTCGAGGACGCGCTAGCCGCATATGACGCGCCGCGGCCGGTCGCCAACTGGGTGACCAATGAGGTGCTGCGCGAACTCAAGGGCATGGAACTTGCCGAACTGCCCTTCGGCGGCTCAGCTGTGGGCAAGCTGGTCAAGCTGATCGACCAGGGGACGATCTCTGCCACGATCGGCAAGGAGGTCTTCGCCGCCATGTTGGAGGGCGGCGGCAGCCCGGAGCAGATCGTGCGCGAGCGCGGCCTAGAGCAGATCGCAGACGCGGCCCATCTGGAGCCAATCGTCGCACAGGTCGTCGCGGCCAACGCGGATAAGGCCGAGCAGTATCGCTCCGGCAAAATCGGCTTGCTCGGTTTCTTCATCGGCCAGGTAATGCGCGCGACGCAGGGCAAGGCGAACCCCCAGCTTGTGCAGTCGCTGGTCGAGCGCGAGTTGGGATAGGGGCCGTCTATGCAGGCTTGAGGGTGATCCAGCGCCGGGTGATGAGCCTGGCGCTGCTGTTTTTCGGCGGGCGCGGTTCGAGCCGCGCTGTAGGCGTGCGGTCATTCCCCTAGGCGAACCAGGAGGTGAGCCATGATCGTGCATGACGCCGGCGTCCCTGCCGTGCATGAACTCGAGATCTACATTGTGTCGGGCGGGGTGGGGGCCAGCGGCGAGCTGCTTGTCCACACCGTGCTTGCCCAGTTCCCGGACGTGCGCGTGCCGGTGGAGATATTCCCGCACGTGCACGATCCGGAGGACGTGGACGCCATCGTGGCGAAGGCCGCGGGCCGGGGCGCGCTGATCGTGCATACGTTGGTGCATAGCATCGTGCGGCGGCGGCTGGCGACCGAAGCGGCGCGTCGCAATGTGCGGGCGATAGACCTGATGGGGCCGTTGATGGACTACCTGAGCGAGAAGCTGGTGCAGAAGCCGGTGGGCGAGCCGGGCCTCTATCGCAAGCTGTACGACCAGTATTTCCGCCGCGTGGAGGCCATCGAATACACCGTCGCGCACGACGACGGCAAGCGCACGTCCGAACTGCCGCAGGCTGACATTGTGCTGGTCGGGGTGTCGCGCGTGGGCAAGACGCCGCTGAGCATGTACCTGGCAATGCAGGGCTGGAAGGTCGCCAACGTGCCCTTCGTGCCCAGCGTGCGCCTGCCGGAAGAACTGTGGCAGGTGGACCGGCGGCGCGTGGTCGGGCTGACCATCGAGCCGCCGCAGTTGGCGATCCACCGGCGTCATCGCGAACAGCGGCTGGGCGTGGCCGCGGATTCCTACGTCGACCGGTCGCGCATCGCCGCCGAACTGCAGGAGGCGAACCGGCTGTTCGCACGCTATGCGCTGCCGGTGGTGGACACGACGGACAAGCCCATCGAGTCCAGCGGCGCGGAGATTATTTCGCACATTACGCATCGGCTCGGACATATGACCGAGGCGCCGCTGGCGGTTTAGCGGTTGACGGCCCGATGGCCGTGGCCTAGAATAGTGCGTAGGAACATCCGGCGCACCACAGCCTTACGGCGGTGCATTCGACCCTCAACCGGCCCAATTCAATACGCTACGGAAATGGAACTGCTTCGGTGGAGAAATACCTTTTCATCGCACTCGGCGCGGCAGCGGGCGCGAATGCGCGTTATCTGGCCGGCGTCTGGGCCGGCGACCACTTTGGCGCAGCATTTCCTGCGGGCACGCTGCTTGTCAACGTGACCGGCAGCCTGATCTTGGGCTTTCTCGCCGCGTTGGCCGGTGGGCGGCTGGCCCTTTCTCCCGAACTGCGTCTGTTGCTGGCTGTGGGCTTTCTGGGCTCCTACACAACGTTTTCATCCTTTACTGTAGAGAGCCTCGCCTTAACCCAAGAGGGTGGCCTATGGGCAGCGTTTGTGAACGTCGCGGGCAACAACCTGTTGGGCCTGGCGGCGGCTGCCGCCGGCTTCTATCTCGGCCGGTTGATTGGCTCCTAGAGACGCGTGAACGTGCCAAACGAAGAGAATGCGCAACTGGTTGCGATCTACTTGAGCGAAGACGCCAGATATGGCGGCAAGCCGGCATACGCGGCGATCTTGGAGATGTTGCGCCGCGAGGGGGCGTCCGGCGCTACGGTGATGCGCGGGCTGGCGGGCTTTAGCATGGGTGGCCGTATCCACACGGCTGCTATCGAGGCGCTGTCGGCGGGCTTGCCGCTCAAGATCGAATGGGTGGATACGCCCGCCCAGGTGCAAAGGCTTTTGCCAGCGCTCCGGCGGATGACGGGCACGGGCGTCATAACGGTGCAGGAGGTCACGATGGCGTACAGGCTGAGCGGCAGCCGGCAGGGCAATATCTTGGAGCGGCCTGTGGCCGAGATCATGCAGCGCAATGTCGTCTCGGTAAAGCCGGACACGCGGTTGTCCGAAGCGGTGTCGCTGTTGTTGCGGCGCGGGTTGCGCAGCCTGCCTGTCACGGATGTCGACGGGCGCGTCATCGGGATCGTGACCGACGGCGACCTGCTGCGCAATACGAGCCTGCCCATCCGCTTGGGCCTGCAGCCGATCCTGACGCGTGAGCAGATTCAGACCGATATTCGCGCGCTGCAATCACAAGGGCGCACGGTCGGCGAGATCATGACTATGCCCGTAGTGACGGTGCACAGCACGGATACAGTGCGCACCGCCGGCGCGGTGATGGTCGAGCACGACCTCAAGCGGCTGCCTGTGGTAAACCGCGCGGGCCATTTGGCCGGCATTGTCAGCCGCGTGGATATCTTGCGCGAGATGAGCTCGGACGTCGCCCTGGCGGCATCGACGCCTGAGCCGCTGCCCGCCGGGCATACCGTCACCGAACTGATGAACCCCGATGCGCCTGCGGTGTCTCCCCGGGCCGGCTTGGAGGAGATCGTGCAGGCGTTGGAGCGGGGAAGGCAGCAGCGCGTGATCGTCGTCAATGAGAGCGGGCAGGTCATCGGCGTGATCACGGACGGCGATCTGCTGCGGCGCAGCATGTACGGCAAGCACCCCAGCCTGCGCGAGCGGTTGCGCGGTCTGATAACGGGCAAGAGCGTGGCGTCGTTTGCGCTGCCGGAAGGCAACGAGACCGCGGCGGAACTGATGACGACGCCGGCTGTTACGGTCGACGTAGAGGCTCCGTTGAGCGAGGCGCTGCGCATCATGCTCGTCCACCGGCTGAAGCGGTTGCCGGTGGTCGATCGCCAACTGCGCTTGCTCGGCGTGCTTGGGCGGTCGAGCGTGCTGCGCGGCCTGATGGACGATCCCCCTGCGCTGCCGGAGGATCAATCCGAAGGGTAGAAGTGTACGCGGCCGATGCCGCCGTAAATCTGCGCCGCGTCGACGGGCGCACCGATAACCGCCTCGGCGGGCGTGATGAGGGTCGCCTGTTCCAGGGCATCGCCTGGGGCGACCCCTGCGGCGCCGATGAAGGCGTGGCTCCAGCGGAAGCGCCCGCGCAGGTCAGTCTGGACGCCGAAGCGTTGCAGCGCGGCGACGGCCTCCGGCTGGAGGCTGTGGCTGGCTTCGTCGGCGACGGCGCCGGCGAGGATCGTCCCCGCTGGCCACTGTTGCAGCCAGGCGGCCATCTCCTGTGAAGCCTCTGGCGCGGCGTGCGTGTCGAACGCAGCCGAGGCCAGCAGTTCCCCATCCGGCGTCAGCGCGGCCAAGTTGTAGCCGCGCATGTTGGGCGCCACGTTTTTCCCGTCGACATAAATATGGGCGAAATCCCCGACTTCCTCTCCGGCGCTGCGCACGGCTAGGCTGTGGCCTGGCGCAAGGTGGACGCCGCTCGCGCCGATGGGCCGGTTGCGCGGGTCTTCCGGGCTGGACAGGGCGGCGATGGGCTGCGGCTCGCCGCGCCACGTCAGGGTCAGCCGGTCGACGACCGCATGAGCAGCTCCTGGCGGGATCGCGATCTTTGCGTCAAAATCGCCGCCTTCGGGCAGGGTAACGGCTGTGAGGCGCTGCCCGTTGAGCGCAACGTCCGGCGCGCCCGCGCTGCCGTCGATTTCCAAGTTCAATATGCCGCCCGATTCGGGGATGGCGAGCAGCAGTTCGGATACGGGGCGCGTGGCATAGCGGATGCCGAGATCGCCGGGGTCGAGCGCGGACCAGCCGGCTGCCAGGTGCAGCTTGCCTTCCGAGGTTGCGGCGTCGAACTCCCACTCATTTTCCCAGACAGCCGATGCGCCATCTTCGCGTACCCGGTAGAGGCGGATGTGGGGCGGACTCTGACCGGGTGCGCTTTGGGCTGCGCCTTGCCATTCGTCTATCAACGCGACCGGCAGCGCCTCCTCGACGAAGCGCAGTAACAGGTCCGGCGATTTGTCCACGTGGACTACGACGTACTTGACGCCGAGGAAGGCGAGCGTCTGCGCAGCTAGACGTCTGTTTCGTTCGACGATGGCGGCGAAGTCCGGCTCATTCGACCCAATGGCGGCGGCAATGTGCTCGCGGTCGGCGTTCATCAGCGCAATGAGATCGCCGATGAGGGGGGCTTCCGTAAAGTACTGGAACTTGTGCTCGGGGTTGCGGCTGGTGTTGCCGCCTAGCCTGCGCTTGCCGTGGACGGTCTGATGCCACTGCTGCAGCATGATCAGCACGTCGGACTTGCCGAGCACGCGTGCGCCGTTGCGCCAGCCTGTGGGCAGCTCGAGGATGGCGAAGTCACCGGCTTCAGCTGCGATCCGGCTGTAGATGGGCGGCGTGCGCAGGTCGCTGAGGGGAAGCGGTGCAGAGAGGTGCTCGAAGAGGAAGATTGCCGCGAGTCCTACGCAGACCGCGACCGTGAGCCGCTTGCCGCGCCGCGCGTCGCGTGGGCGTGGCGCGGCGATGGCGTTGAGCGCAAGGCGCAGCCCGTAGACGCTGAGCGAGGCGGCGGAGACGAGCAGCATCACGCTGTAGCGGCTTGGGTAGCGGTTGCCGCTGAAAAAGGGCAGGCGGCTGACCAGTGCAAACGGTCCGGGTATGGGCAGATCGCTGCCGGCCCAGCGTACATGCGGGCCGAGCGTCAGCGCCCAGAAGACTAGGGCGGAGAGCAGCCAGAAGCCGGCTAGCCGCCGCGCCGGCGGCGACAGCTTGCGCCGGTAGATGGCCGCGACAAGGATGAGTGCAAACAGGCTGTAGCCCAGGTAGATGTGCTGGCCCTTGTCGTTGGGGAAGGGCAGTTGCGCAGCCCAGTCGCCGAGCAGCGGGTGCAGCCGGGTGGGCGCGAGGTAGCCCATGAGGTCGGCGCTGAAGACATCGGCGAAGCCGCCGCCGCTGGCGAAGAAGTCGCCCTCGCGCAGCATGTCGGGCAGCATGGCGGCGAGGAAGGGCGTGATGCCCAGGGAGAAGACCAATGCGGCAACGGCGAAACCGAGCGCGAGCGAGCGCAGAGTCGTAGCCGCAGGGCCAGGGCCTGCCCACAGGGACGGCAGTCGCCAGACAAGGTAGATGGCGCAGAAGATGAGCAGGAATGAAGCGTAGGTCAGTTCGGCCCAGGCTTGGAAGACGATGAACAGCCCCGCCATCAGGCCATTGGCCGCGGCGCGGCGCGGCGAGTCGCTGTCGCCGAGGCGCAGTACATAGAGCGCGGCGAAGGGGATCCAATGGCTGCCGGCGATGTTGAACTGGCCGAGAGCGGCATAGAAGAGTTTGGCGGAGCCGAACCCGTAGATCAACCCGGCGATCAGGGCGAGCGCAAACGGCGCCGTCCAGATGCCGGTTGTTAGCGTGGTTTCCTCCCGGCGTTGCAGATACAGGCCGAGCAGAAAGGCTCCGTAGGCGCCGAGCACGAAGGTGGAGAGCAGGATTAGGTTGTTGGCGACGACCAGTTGCAGCCCGGTCTGCAGCGGGATGCTTTGCAGCCCGTTGAGCGGCGTGAGCGTGTAGAAGGCGAGGTTGATGCCGACCGGGTGGAACATCCAGCCGATGTGGAAGATATCCCAGTTAAGGTGGTCGACGATCTGCGTTTTGAGCAGCCACAAGTTCCAGGCGAGGGCGGGGTCGTCAATGCCGTCGCCGGGGACGTGTGTGGTTAGCCGCGCGGCCAAGGGCCAGGTAAGGAGCAGCGCCGCGACCGAATAGAGGCCGAGGGCGACGAGATGGCGTGCAGCCGCTGGATGGAGACGACGGCGGCGTGCGGGCATTTAGGGCGCGGGCGTAGGCGTTTCGCCGGCGGACGGCGTCGGCAGGTTAGGCCTCTGCAGCACCTGGGCAAGGCGCACTTTGGCGATGACGACGAGCTCCGGGCTGGATTCCTCAGCCAGGGACACGGTCTTCTCGAACATTTCGATGGCGGTATTCATATCGCCGCGCATTTCGGCTAGCCCGCCAAGCAGCAGATACGCCTGCGGTTCGTCCGGGTCGAGTGCGATGGCCTGTTGGCCTGCGGCTTCCGCTCCGTCGAGATCGGCAGCCTGGAAACGCGTGTTGCCGAGGCTCGTCCAGAACAGGGCGGGGCTGCCCGGATAGGCGTTTTGCGCCTTGTCTAGGGCTGTCGCTGCTTCTTCGCTTCTGCCCAGACGAGCTAGGAGCACGGTTCGCCAGAGGAGCAATTCCGGTTCGTCGGGCAATTCTGTCAGCGCTTCGTCGACAACAGCCAGGGCGTCATCCCATCGTTCCTGCTGGATCAACTGGCTGATGCTCGACGTGGCATTGACCATCCGCACTGCGGTCGGGTCCGGCGGGAACAACGTGTTGATGGCGTAGTAGAGAATGGCTGCTCCGGCGACGATGGCGACGATGGTGGTGACCAGGCGCAGGGCGGCTTTGCGCCGGCGCTGGGCGACGAACGAGTCCAGATGCCACCAGATGTCTTCGGCAGGGGGATGCTTGGCGCGCAGCGAGGCGTAGCCGCCCGCGGCCGCGGCGGCTTTGACGATGGGGCCGGGCTTGGACATGAGCCGGTTGTGGATGCTGCGCCAGCGCACATCCTCCGGGCGCAGATCGACGCCGTCGGCGGACAGATCGACGAACCTCTGGCGGATGGCGTCCAGTAGAACGAGCAACTCCTCGACCGTGTGCCGGTCCACGGTGACGACCAGTCGCTCCGCCCGATCCAGGGCATCGCGCAGCTGGTTGGCCGGACTATCGGAGCGTGACTCGACTATGTGTGCCATGTGTGCTACATCCTATGATTCTATGATTGTCGCTATGGCTGTCGCGGGGCGTGCGACCAAAGCCGGCAGCGACGATTGACGCAACGCAGGGCGGGTCAATCGTCGTCGTCGTCTTGATCGGACTGATCGGCGAAGGATAGATCGCCGTTGCCGCTTGCTAAACGTCCGTTGGCGCCGGTTCGGTCCGTGCGCAATTCCTCTTCGCGCTGGATCTCCCGGAAAACGCGGTTCAGGCCGGATTTGATCTGGCTCTCGATCTTGGCCTTGCGTTCGGGCGGGATGGGGAACCACTCCACCATTTCGCTGACCAGGCCGCTCTTGGTTTCGTTCTTGTTCTTGCCGGCTAGGTAGTAGTCGCGCACGCGTCCGCGCATGAAGCGGATGTATTCCTCAATGCGGTAGGTGGCTTCGGCGTCACAGACGGGGCCGTGGCCCGGTACGAGGTATTCTGCGTCTAGCTGGCGGATCATCTCCAGGGCATTGAGCCATTCGATGGTGTTGCCCTGCGCCATGTAGGGATGTTGGTCCACCCAGAGGATGTCGCCCACGAAGCAGATGCTCTCTTCGGGCAGCCAGACGAGGCTGGTAGCCGGCGTGTGGCCGCCGACGTAGATCAACTCGATCTTGCGACCGCCGTAGAGCATGGTGGCGCGGTTGGTGAAGGTGATGTGGGGCGGGATGATCTCGATGTTGTTGAGCTGCACCTGGATCTCCGGCTCGCGTTTGAAGCTGTTACGCACGCGCTCCTTGAAGTTCTCCGTATAGCCCGACATCTCTTTGTGGGCGCGCTCCTGGGCGATGACCGTTACGGGCATGTAGTACTGGTTGCCCAAGGCGTGCCCGCGATGGTGGTCGGTGTTGATCAGGTAGAGGAAAAGTTCGCCCGGGTATTCGTCTTCGATCTGGGCGCGCCAGTCCAGTGCCTGCTCTGGGATGAGCGGCGCGTCGATGAGGATGATGCCCTCTTCAGTATAGACAAAACCGGGCGTGCAGCCGCGATAGAAACTGTTGATGAACACGCCCGGCGCCAGTTCTTCACGCAGTCCGAGACCGGTGACGCCAGGACGTGCAGCGCTTCTCCGTCGAGCCATGACTTACTCCTGCCTGAACGATTGGGGGCCGAAACTGATGGCAGTATAGCCCCGGGCGAGAAGGGCTGTCAAATGACGTGGATTATGTAAACACGAGGCTGCCGTGGTTCGCCGATCTTTTCGCATTGCCAATGGCAAGGCCGAGAACTTGGGCGGCGTCCGGCGCGCGGGGACGCTCAGGCGCAGGCATCGGGTATGTTATAATTTAGGCTGTTTGTGATGGATGGCACGAGGCGTTTGCCGGCAATTCACACAGCGCAAGTACGAACATCAAACCGACGGATTCGCACCGAAGGATGAAGTGTCAGAAAAAACGCAGACGGCTGTCACCCCCGTGAGACCGCAGGCGCTTTCCTGCGTCTCAATCTGACACGCTCCATCCTAGCGTTGACTCAAAAGGAACCGGGCTATGACCAAACGTTTAGGCGTTTTGACGAGCGGGGGAGATGCTCCCGGCATGAATGCCGCGCTGCGCGCCGTGGTGCGCGCCGCGTTGGACCGCGGCGCAGAGATCTACGCGATCTACGAAGGCTACCGCGGTATGATCGCAGGGGGCGACCAGATCCGGCCGATGACGTGGAATTCGGTCGGCGGCATTTTGCAGCGGGGCGGTACGGTGATCGGCACGGCTCGCTGTCCCGATTTCCAGACGCGGGACGGGCGCAAGCAAGCCGTGCGCAACCTGCTCGAGCGTGAGATCGACGGCCTGGTTGTGATCGGCGGCGACGGCAGCCTGACCGGCGCCAATCTCTTGCGGCAGGAGTGGGCGGAACTGGTGGCGGAACTGGTCGACGAGGGCGCGGTCAGCGCCGATTTGGCGGAGCGACACCGGGCGCTGTCGATTGCCGGGCTGGTGGGGTCCATCGACAACGATATGTACGGCACCGACATGACGATCGGCGCGGACACGGCCCTGCACCGCATCACCGACGCCGTCGACGCCATCACCAGCACCGCGGCCAGCCATCAGCGCGCCTTTGTGGTGGAGGTGATGGGGCGGCGCTGTGGTTATCTGGCGGTGATGAGCGCCATTGCCACCGGCGCCGAGTGGGTGCTGATCCCGGAAAGCCCGCCCGACTTTGAGCATGAGGACTGGCAGGCCAGGATGTGCGAGGTGTTGCGCAGCGGGCTGAAGATGGGGCGGCGCGACAACATCGTGATCGTGGCGGAAGGTGCACAGGACCGGCACGGCAACCCCATCACCTCGGAATACGTTCGGCAAGCGCTGGAGGACGGCCTGGGCGAGGATGTCCGCATCACGGTGTTGGGCCACGTGCAGCGCGGCGGTTCGCCTACGGCCTATGACCGCATCCTGAGCACCATCATGGGCGTGGAGGCGGTGGATGCCGTGCTGTCGGCTGATCCGGCTACGGATTCGCTGATGATCGGCATCCAGAACAACAAAGTCGTGCGCCTGCCGTTGATGGAATGCGTCAAAAAGACGCTGGAGATCAACGCAGCGATCAAGTCAGGCGATTATGACAAGGCCATGCAACTGCGCGGTCGCAGTTTTAGGACCGCGTTCGAGATTCTGCGCACGCTGACGCGCGCTGCGCCGCATGCGCCGACACCGGGCCAGAAGCGGCTGCGCATCGGCGTGATGAACGCCAGCGGGCCGGCGCCGGGCATGAACGCAGCCGTTCGCGCTGCGGTGCGTCTGGCTGCGGATCGAGGCCATGTGCTGCTGGGCATTCGCCGCGGCTTCCGCGGGCTGATCAACGACGATCTGTTTGAGTTCGAATGGATGGGCGTAAACGGCTGGGCGCCGATGGGCGGTTCCGAGTTGGGGACAAGCCGCAAGGTCCCCGACGGCAAGGACTACTATGCGGTGGCGCGCACGCTGGAGGAACACCGCATCGATGCGCTAGTGATCGTCGGCGGGTGGTCCGGCTATGAGGCGGCGCTGCGTCTCTATCAGGAGCGCGATAACTATCCGGCCTTCAACATCCCCATCATCTGCATTCCGGCGTCGATCAACAACAATTTGCCCGGCGCGCAGCACAGCATAGGCGCGGACACGGCGCTCAACTCGATCACCGAGGTGGTCGACAAGATCAAGCAATCGGCGGTAGCCTCGAACCGCTGCTTTGTCGTTGAAGTGATGGGGCGCTATTGCGGCTACTTGGCGTTGATGAGCGCCATTGCCACCGGCGCCGAGCGCGTCTATCTGCACGAAGAGGGGGTGCGGCTGGCTGACTTGCAGCAGGACATCCAGCAGTTGATCAAGGGCTTCAACCACGGCAAACGGCTGGGCCTGCTCATCCGCAGCGAAGGGGCCAACCCGCTGTATACGACGCAGTTCTTGGCGGCGCTTTTCGAGGAGGAGAGCGGCGACCTGTTCAACGTGCGCATCTCTGTGTTGGGCCATCTGCAGCAGGGCGGCGACCCGGCGCCCTTCGACCGTATCCTGGCGGTGCGGTTGGCGGCGCGCGCGGTAGAACGGCTGGAAGAGTGGCACGCCGAGCAGCCGGATGAGGCGCCCATCGTGTGTATGGGCTATCAACACGGCGAGCTGACCTTCACGCCGATCGACGAGGCGATGCGCATGACGGACCCGGTGTATCACCGGCCAAAGAAACAGTGGTGGATGGACCTGCGCCCTGTGGCGCGCATGTTGGCCCAGCCGGATCCGTCGATCGATGGGGTTGAGGACGAGCCCGCAGTGCAGCCTCTGTAAGTTGGCATCCTGTTATTATGGCAATTCCGGCGGGTCCGATGGTATAATGGCGAGAGTGCGCAGCGGGCCGAACGATTGCGGCGCCTCTGTATTCCCGCCTAATTTTGCGCCTCAGCGCAGGCGCATCTGTAGTCCATTTTAGGCAACAACCGAAACCATCTCACATTGGCTTGACGACGTATAAGGAGTGATCTCAATGAGAATCGGTATTTTGACCGGCGGCGGCGATGTTCCCGGATTGAATCCATGCATCAAGGCTGTGGTGAATCGCGCGGTCGAAGAAGGCCACGAAGTGATTGGCATTCGCCGCGGCTGGGGCGGCCTGCTTGAATTGAACCGGGACGATCCCGCCAGCATCGACCAAAACACGATCCGGCTGGACAAGAACGTCGTTCGCACGATTGATCGAACGGGCGGCACGTTCCTGCACACGAGCCGCACCAATCCTGGCAAGGTGCGCCCGAAGGCTGTACCCGATTTCCTGAAGGACCCGGAACACCCGGAGGCGGAGGAGCAGGACGACCGGCCGCGCGACTTCACGCCCCACGTCCTTAAGAACCTGGAGTACCTGGGCATTGACCGTCTGATCCCCATCGGCGGCGACGACACGCTCAGCTACGGCGAGCGGCTGCACAGCGAGACGTTCCCCGTCATCGCCATCCCCAAGACGATGGACAACGACGTATACGGCACAGACTACTGCATCGGCTTTAGCACAGCCGTGACGCGCAGCGTGCAGTTCATCCACCAGTTGCGCACGAGCACGGGTTCGCACGAGCGCATCGCCGTGGTCGAGCTGTTCGGCCGTAACAGCGGCGAGACCAGCCTGATCAGCTCCTACCTGGCGGGCGTGGACCGCGCGGTGATCTCCGAAGTGCCGTTTGATCCGGAGCGATTAGCCGAGTTGGTCCTGAAAGACAAGAAGGCCAACCCCAGCAATTACGCCATGGTCACGATCAGCGAAGGCGCGCACATGGTGGGCGGCAAGGTCGTGCAGTATGGCGAGCAGGACGCCTACGGCCATCAGAAGCTAGGCGGCATCGGCGAGATCACGGGCGAGGCGCTCAAGAAGCTGACCGGCGAGAACATCATCTACCAGCAGCTTTCGTACCTGATGCGCTCCGGCGCGCCGGACGCGTTGGACCTGATGGTGGGCGTGAACTATGCTAACCTGGCGATGGATCTGATCACCAGCGGCGCGAGCGGGCGCATGGTCGCCCTGCGCGACGGCACCTATACCCACATCCCGATGAGCACCGTGACCAGCGGCCTGAAGCGTGTGGATGTGGACGAGCTATATGATGTGAACGAGTACCGGCCGAAGGTGCGCCACGTACTCGGCAAGCCCATGTTCCTATACTAAATCGTCAACAGTCACGAGTCAGGCGTCAGATGTGTAGGGGCGTCCCTTGTGGGCGCCTTGACCGCCAACCAGTTAAGTACCCTAAGAATTTGTTGACATACGTAGCAGACAATGCGAAGGAAGATCAAACATGATTCATGAAAGCGTTTATGAGCTGCGCAAGTCGGTTGCCGGCAGCGTGCGCGTCTCCAAAGGAACGGTTCAGGTTGTCGATGCGGAAAAACTGCGCAAGCAGGATATCGACGTGTTGGTGCGCGATGCGGTTTTCGGCGCTAAGCCGGTCAAGGACTATGCGCGCTGGTTGATTTGGGAAGCGGGCCAGGCGCTCGACGCACGGCCGGCTAGCGTGCATGACTTCTACATCAGCCGCGCCGACAACAGGTGGCAGGACCGCACCGTGCCCGCCATGAACATCCGCTTCACTACCTATGACACGGCGCGCGCCGCCTTCCGCGCCGCGCAGAAGACGAATGCCGGCGCCTTTGTCTTCGAGATCGCGCGCAGCGAGATGGGTTATACCGATCAGGAGCCGATGGAATACAGCGCCGCTCTGATCGCCGCCGCCATCAAGGAAGGTTACAAAGGCCCGATCTTCATCCAGGGCGATCACTTCCAGGTGAAGGCTTCGACCTTCAAGAAGGATCCGGAAGGCGCGATCAAAGAGGTGAAGGATCTGATCGCCCAGGCGATCCCGGCAGGTTTCTGGAACATCGACATCGACACCAGCACGCTGGTGACCTTGGAGCCGGAGACGCTGGAAGAGCAGCAGCACGACAACTACACGCGCTCGGCCGAGCTGACCAAGTGGGTGCGCGACCTGGAGCCTGAGGGCGTGACCGTGAGCCTCGGCGGCGAGATCGGCGAGGTCGGCGAGAAGAACTCCACGCCGGAAGAGCTGGACGCCTACATCAACGGCTACAAGAAGGTTCTGGCGCAGTTGGGCGACGGCCTGGTTGGCCTGAGCAAGATCAGCGTGCAGACCGGCACGAGCCACGGCGGCGTGGTGCTGCCCGACGGCTCCATCGCCAAGGTGGCTGTGGACTTCGACACGCTCAAGGTTTTGGGTGACCGGGCGCGCGAGCACGGTTCGGGCGGCGCTGTGCAGCATGGCGCCAGCACCCTGCCCAACGAGTTGTTCGACAAGTTCCCCGAGGTGCAGACGCTGGAGATCCATCTGGCGACCGGCTTCCAGAATCTCTTCATGGACCACTCTGCTTTCCCGGAGAGCCTGAAAGAGACGATCTATCGCTATCTGGACGCCAACAACGCCAACGAGCGCAAGTCCGGCCAAACGGATGCGCAGTTCTATTACAGCACGCGCAAGAAGGCGATTGGCCCGTTCAAGCCCGAGTTGTGGGCATTGCCGGAGAAGGCCAAGGAAGAGCTGTACCAGGCGTTGGAGGACCAGTTTGTCTTCTTCTATAAGAAGCTAAACATCGACAACACCAAGGAACTGGTCAACGAGATCGTGAAGCCGGTCGAGTATCACCAGCCCGTACCAGCCTCGGCGCGCGTCGCGGGCGACGACCTGGGCTTGGCCGACTAAGCGGCTTTCGCAACACATCAGTTAGCCTTTGCGGAAGCCGAAAGCTTTCGGGAAGCGCATCAATACGGACGTCTCCCCGGCGGGGCCTGTCGCAAGACGGCGCTCCGCCGGGGTTCGTTTTTGGGTGCGTGGGCTGGCTGAAGGTCGTAGTCCGCGCCTAAGTGGGTTTCTGTCATTCTGACGACCTAAGGGAGGAAGAATCTGTTCGTCTGCCACACAGGGATTCTTCGCCTTCGGCTCAGAATGACAACTGCGCAAATTATGTTAACAGAGCACTTAGGCTTCGTGGACGAAGACGAACACCAGGTCGTTGACGTTGGTCTGGGTGGGGCCGGTGAGCAGCAGGTCGTTGACGGCGCGCAGGTAGGGGTAAGCGTCGTGCCGGCGCAGCGCGGATTCGGCGTCCAAGCCCAATGCTTTGCCGCGTGCGACGGTGGCGGCGTCGGCTATGCCGCCGGCGCTGTCGGTGGGGCCGTCGGTTCCGTCTGTGGCGAGCGACACGACGACAATGCCGGGCTTATCTTGCAGAGCGGTCGCGGCGGATAGGGCGAGCTCTTGGTTGCGCCCGCCCATGCCGGGGTCCGCGCCGAGGGTGACGGTGGTCTCGCCGCCGAGGATGAGACAGGCCGGCGGCTGCAGCGGCGCGTGGAACGCCTGGATCTCGCGGCCCAAGCCTACGGCGACTTTGGCGACCTGGCTGGCTTCACCCTCTAGGTAGGTAGTGAGGAGAAGTGTGTTGTAGCCCTGGGATTCGGCGGCGCGTGCGGCAGCCGTCGCGGCCACGCGGTTGTCGGCGACGACCAATGTCTGGCTGGATGCAAAGACGGAGTCATCGGGTTTGGGCGTGTCCGGCTCGTCGCCGTTCAGCCCGGCCTGCAAACGCTGCACAATGGCGGCGGGCAGCTCGGATTCGAGTTCGTAACGCTGCACAATGCGCCAGGCGTCGTCCCATGTGCTCTGGTCGGGCACGGTCGGTCCGCTGGCGATGACGTCGAGCGGGCTGCCGATGACGTCGCTGAGGGCCAGGGTGATGAGCGTGGCGGGGGCGACGGCTCTGGCGAGTTGGCCTCCCTTGACCGCGCTGGTGTGCTTGCGCAGGCAGTTGATCTCGTTGATGGTGGCGCCGGAAGCGAGGAGCGAGGCCGTCATCGATTGGATGTCGGCAAGGGTGAGGCCGGGCGCGGGGGCGACGAGCAAGGCGGAACCGCCGCCGGACAGGAGCGCGATCACCAGGTCGTCTTCCCCGGCGGATTGGGCCATCTCCAGAATGCCCATGCCGGCATCGACGCCGGCCTGATCCGGCGTGGGATGGCTCGCTTCCGCCAGTTTCACTGACTGCGTGGGACCTGTGTGGCCCGTCTTGACGACCACCAGCCCATCGGCGATGCGGTCGCCGAGCGCGGCTTCGACAGCTTGGGCCATGGGCGCGCCGGCCTTGCCCGCACCGATGACGAAAACGCGCGCATAACGATCCAGGTCGTAGTCGCGGTCGCCCACGGTCAGGCGATTGCCCTGGCGCCGGAGATAACTCTGCGTCGCCGAGAACGGGTCAACCGCAGACAGGGCGGCCTGCAGGATGGTCAAAATGGGTTGGCGCTGGGTTTGGTTGGGCAGCAACACCACGGGATCGAAGGGCATCTTTCGCTCGTCGTTTTGGGTTGTGTTCATTGACTAAGCGGCGTCGAGAGGCGTTCATAGTAAGAAGGACGCCTCTCGTCAATAATCGGCGTAGTCCCGCCATTGCAGCCGGCGCAGCGGGTTGCGCTCTCTGCCGCTCAGGTGATGATGATGCAGTTCTCGCTGCCGTGTTCGCTAGGCTCGTAAGCGTCAGCGGCGTCGTCGTTGAACCACTGGCCGTCCTCTGTGCAGTAGCGGAAGGCATAACGCTTGCCGGCGGCGAGCGTCACGGATGCGCTGCGCGTGTTGTTGCTGCGCTTAATGAGCAGCAGGTCGGACGGGTTCCAGTCGTTGAAGTCGCCCGCCACAAAGACGCGCTCCTGGTTCGGGTCGTGGGGAATGATGAATGTCACCTTGACCTGATCGCTCCCCTTCGCTGTTTGTCGCTTAAGCATTGTCGTTCCTTTCGGCCATATCTGCCTGGCGTATACGGCGTCATGCGTACACGCGCCATCCTGCGGACTAATGTCCGAGGCGATAATAGCAGAAAAGATTGATTCCGCAAAGGAGAGATCGCCTGAAAATGTGTTTTTCGCGCGGCGTGGCGCGCCTCTTTGCCGGCGAACGCCGTTACGGATTCTCCTTTTCGTCGGACTGGACGGGTGCGACATCCGGCAGGGGGAGTTTGCTGTCTGCGGGAGGCGGCGGGCCGTTTCCGTCTGACTTCCGGAAGTGTACGGGTAGAGTTGCATCCACGCTGCGCAGGCGAAGATCGCGCTGGGGGAAGGGTATCTCTATGTCGTGTTTGGTAAACTGGCTGAAGATCATGAAATGCAGGTCGCTTACGACCTCCAGCGCACGCGCCGAATCGGAGATCCAAACGGCTAGGTCGAAATTGAGGCTTGACTCGCCAAAAGCCGTGAAGAAGACGGCCGGCGCCGGGTCTGTCATGACGAGCCCGTGACTTTTCGCGACATCGAGCAGGATGTCGCGCACTTGGGTCGGGTTGCTGTCATAGCTTACGCCGACGCTGATCACGCGGCGCACCACGCGGTCGCTGAAGGTATAGGCAGCCACAGTTGAGGTGAGCAGGGTCTTGTTGGGGACGAAGATCTCGACGTTGTCGACGTTGCGCAGCACCGTGGCGCGCATGCGCATCTGCGAAACGGTGCCGCGCTGTCCGCCGACTTCGACCACGTCACCGGGGCGCAGCGTCTGCTCGAAGACGAGCAGGATGCCGCTGATGAAATTGGCGATCAACTCCTGCAGGCCGAAGCCGATGCCGACCGAGAGGCCGCCGAAGACAATCGTCAGCGCCGAGAGGTCAAAGCCGAGGGTGGTGGCGGCCATAAGAATGCCCATGCCGATGATGGCGTAGTTGGTGGTGATGACGATGGTGTTGGCTACACCGGCATCGGCATCGGTGCGCGGCAGCACATAGCGATTGAGGACGTCGCGTGTGATCCACGCCAAGGCGAGAAACACATAGAGAACTACGATGGCGGTGATGATGGCGCGCAGCGAAAGAGCCTGCCCCATTACCTGTACGAGCGGGATGTCGCCTAGCAGGAACGAGCCGCCGAGACCGATGCTCAGGCTGGCGGCGAGTAGGATGAGGAAGATAGGCGCAACGAAACGGCGATGGTATCGTTGTGCGGTCTGCAGATCGACGGCGCCGAAGAGGAAGGCGCCGAGCACCCGATAGGTGAGCAGCAACCAAAATAGGTTGTTGAGGCGCGCCAGTAAGCCGGACGGGATGCCGTCCTGATCGAGGCGGCCTACAGCAAAGCCGCCCAAGAGCAAGCCGAGGATGGGGAAGAGCACGAATTCGGCGGCACGCGTCCAGCGAATTAACCGTGTGCGCCAGGTGACCGGCTGTGGTTTGTCGTCTCCGGGGCGCGGCGCAGCCCCGATGCGCTTTTCGAGCCAGTTGGTGAGATAGCGAAAGGGCAGCGGCGTGAGCCAGGCGACCAGCGTTACCAAAAAGAACGCCAGCAATTGCTGCTGTACGACGGGCCGCAGCAGCAAGAGAATCAGTGTATCGAGTTGCTCTAGAATGGCCTGGATGCGAGGATCATTCACGCGTTACCTGCCTTTACGAGTCCGGGCTCTGCGGCTGTTCAGTTGCCAGTGGGGTGGCGCCTTCACCGGCAGCACCCGGCGTGGTTTGCGTGGCGGGGGAGGGGGTGACGCTGGCGTCAACAGGGGTAGGTTCGGCAAAGCCGTTGGCCTGGTTGATGCGCCGGCTTAGTTCGGCTGCCGCCTGTTCCGGAGCGACGCCGTCCTGGAGCACGTCGACGTAAGCCTGACTGCCCAGGCTGATCACGGCGCGGAACTCGGGCACATTGGGAATGGGCACGGCGGATCGGGTCTGTTCGACGAAGATGGCCGTGTCCGGGCGACGGTCCAGGGACAAGGTAGCATTAGCAGGCACGACGGCGTGCGCCTCCAACAGAAGCGCCTGGTTATCGGCATTCGAGGCGAAGGCGGCGAAAGCGGCGGCGATGGCGGCTCTGCGTTCGGAGGAGTGCTGGTTGAAGAAAAAGCCTGTCGCCTCGAAGAAAGGCGCGGCATCGCCAGACGGGCCTGCGGGCAGAAGGGCGACGCCCAGATTCTGCTCGCCAAGCGCGCTGAACAACTCCGGCGCCTCTGCCGGCCCGCCGATATAATAGGCGGATTTGCCTGCCAGAAACAGGCTCTTTAGCTCGCTCTGCTCGTAGATCAATTGGATGCCGTGTTCGTCGCGCGAGCGTCGCAGCCAGGTGAGCCACTCGGCAAAGCCCCCCTGGTCGAGGATAACCCGGTTTTGGCTGTCGAACAGCGTGCCGCCCTGTGCGCCTACGCCCCAGAAGGCCGGGATAAAGCGGGCGGGGAGCGCAATAGGCACGCCGTTATCCGCCTGCGAGCGCAAGCGTTCGAGGACGGCGGCTGGCGCCTCAATCAACGAGTGGTTGTAGTAGAGGGCGTAGACATGCATGGTCATGGGGACGCCGACGAGCCGATTATGCACGCGCATGCCGTTTAGTGCGGCGGGGTGGTAGCGCTGCAACTGCTCATTCGATATCAGGTTGGAGATGTCGCGCAGGGTGATGCCGTCGTCAACCGCTTCGATCAGCCAGGTCTGCGGGGCTAAGACGATGTCCGGATTGGCGCTGGACGTGGGGTTGAGCGCCCAGCGACTGCGCACCAGATCCAGGTTATCGCGCGAACTCTGCACAATGACGAGCGGGCACACCTGCTTATAGCGTTGGATGATGGCGTCCAACGCCTCGGCGGCTGGCCCCTCCCAGTCGTGTGCGAGGCGTATGGTGCCGAGATCGGTGCAGGCCGGCGCTCGTGCCTCCGTCACAGCGAAGCCGTTGGCCTCGTTGACGGCGCGCGTGGTGTTGACCGCCGCCTCCAGCGGGGTGATCAAGCCTTCGAGGACGCGGTTGTATGCCTCGTTGGCATTGGCCCAGACGGCATCCATGCGCGTGGAGTTCGGGATTGGTATGGCCGACGCGGCCTGCGCGGCGAAGCCTGCCACTAAAGGATGCAGGCGCGGGTTGACGCGCACCCTGCTATTAGCGGGAACCAAACGCGCCCGGCGCATTAGTGTGGCGTTTTGCTCGGAATTAGTGAGGAACTTCCCAAATTCGATGCTGACGAGCTGTTGGTTTGGCGAGGAAACCGCGCTGAAGAGTGCAGCGCTGACGCCCAAGAACGGTCCGGCGCTGCCGGTTGGCCCGCTGGGCAGCGGCGCGACGCCGACATCATCGTCGCCAAGCGCTTCGAGGATCTGGTGCAATTCGTTGGGGCGGCCTATGTAGTAAGCGCCGTCCTCAGACAGAAAGCGCTCGCGCAAGGCCTCGCGGTTATTGTCTAGGATCATGCCCGGCGCCTCGCGCGCGTTGCGCAGCCAGTCGAGCCAGTTGGCGTAGCCTCCCTGGTCGAGGATGGCGCGGCCTTCGGCATCGAAAAGCCTGCCGCCGAAAGCCTGGACACCCCAGAAGGCGTCGGCGAAGTCGGTGCTCATCAGCACTGTCTTGCCGTTAGCCGCCTGTGTCAGCAGCTCGTCGAGCGTGGTTGCCGGGGTCTCCACCATACGGCGATTGAAGTAGAGGGCCGGGGTCTCTAGTGAGATCGGCAAGCCGTAGAGCTCGTTGTGATAGGTCACGCTTTCGATAGCGCCTCGCACATAGTGTTCGCGCAGTTCAGCCGGAATCTGCCTTTCGATGCTGCGGATCGCTCCTGAATCCGCTAACGACCTCACCCACGACGACTGGCCGATCAGCAAATCGGGGCCGAGGCCGCTTTGGGCCGAAAGCCGGAACTGGGCCAAGAGTTCATCGCGAGAGGCAAAGGCCTGCGTGTGGATCGTCACATCGGGATGCAACCCTTGGAATCTCGCCAGAACTTCGCCAAGGGCGTCAGCTTCGGGACCGTGATACGCATGCCAGATCAGGATCCGCCCGCCGAGCGCGGCGGGATCGGCTTCAGTTAGGTTGGGCACAAGCAGCACGGCGCTGCCACAGATCAGCAGGAGCAGCACAAGGGCGCCGAGCAAGCGCCGTTTGAGCGTGATCCGGCGCCTATGCTGGTTTGTAGTATCGGTCATAATCGTTGACTAGCAGGTAGAGCGGCGCCTCATCTTCTTCGATTTCCGGGAATCGGCCAATTGGCTCATAGAAGCGGTTGTCGGTGTTGTCGTCGTTGACTGTGGAGACTTCGCCGACTAACACGGTTTCCTCCAGGCCCCAGAACGAATGGTAGCAGTAGGGAAGGAGTGTGATGCTTTCACCCGGGCTGAGGACGATGACGCTGCCCGCAGCCACCGTGCGCACCCAGCCGTCCGTGTTGACGACCACGTCGGTGTCAGCCAAGCCTTCGTCCGGGGTGGCGTTGTAGACCTGGACGGCCAGTTTGCCGCCGCCGCGGTTGATGATGTCTTCGGTCTTGAGCCAGTGGAAGTGGAAAGGCGTGATCTGCTCGACGCCGGCAATGAGCAGCTTTTCGGCGTAGAGCTTGCCCTTGCCGCTCTTGAGGTTGGCCGGGTCGCCGTTACGAATGGTGAATAGGAAGAGGCCTTTGTTGGCAAAATCGCCCAGGCCGAAATCGGTGATGTCCCAGCCCAACATATGGTCGACGATCTCGCGCACTTCCGGTCCCTTGGCAGCCCATTCATCAGGCGTCCAGTAGGCGAAGGGCGGCAGGTGGAAACAGTGCCGGCGGATGAATTCATCCGTGTCGCGGATGATGGCGTTGATCTCTGAGCGTTTCATGGCGGGTTTTCCTCTGGTGAGTGGGGGTAGGGAAAAGGCTCCGATGGTCGGCGGCGTATTACGCGGCCGGCAAGGCGGCATAGAGTGGGTCGTCCGGCGCAGCCCACAGGTTATGTGCTGCGGACCAGCGCCAGCCGGGTAAGGGCAGGCGCAGAGGCAGCTTGTCCCAACCGGCGGCGACGCGGCCCTGGAGCGCGTCCCAGGCAGGCACGCCGCTGATGGCGTCGGCGCGTTCGACATTGGCCCCGCCGGCGGCGACGGCGCTGGTCAGGGCTTGTTCGGGTTCTTGGCCGCGCAGCACGCCGGCGAAGAACCCGGCGATAGCGCAGTCGCCGGCGCCGGTCGTGCCCACCAAGTCGACGGCATAGGCGGGGGCCAGCAGTTCGCGGCCAAGCCAGGCCGGGCTGAACGCCATGCCGGCAACGGCGTCGAGACGGGCGGCGTCGGGCGTGGTGCGCAGGTAGACGCCCCGGTCGCCCATCTTGAGGGCGACGATGGCCGCGCCGAAGTCCAGCAACTCGCCGGCTAGGTCATGCAGGAGCGCGGCGTTGACATCCGCCATAAAGTCGCCGTCGTGTTGCTCGACAGCCTGGCGGAAACGCTGCGGCTGCAGGATGGAGAAGACTTCGTCCAGGCTGGGGAGGAAGAAGTCGACGTACGGCAGGACGAGTTGCAGCAGGCCGCGCCAGTCGATGCGTCCTGCGGGCGAATTGGCGTCGACGTGCGCCAGGTCTAGCGAGGTGGCGATGCCGGCTTCTTTGACCTTGCGCAGCAGCGCTGTCAGTTCGCCGCCGCCATCGATGTGCATACGGCGCATGAGCGGCGGGTAGCCGAAGTGGAAGATGCGCGTGCCCGCCAGCCGCGGCACGTCCACGTCTTCCGGGCCGAAGGTGTCGTTGGCGCCGGGGCAGTGGAGGAAGCTGCGATCGATGCCGGGCGGGCTGATGACGATTGTATAGGAACTGGGCGCGTCGACGGAAACGACCATGCCGTCCGCCAGGCTGGGGTCGCGGCCGCGGATCACGTCGAGGATGGCGCGGCCGAAAAGGTCGTCGCCGATCTTGCCCATGAGGCTGGTCGGCACGCCGAGACGGTGCAGGGCGAGGCCGGTGTTGGACACGGCGCCCCCCGTGGAAAGCAACGCCGGGCCCACGTTGACCAGCTTTCCCGGTGTGAGCAGCGTGCCTGAAGGGGCATGGTGCGTTTCAAAGGCGGGGATGATGTCGAGACAGATGTGACCTGCCACGACCACCTTCCCGTCGGGGTCTTGGCTCATGGCATCTTAGCTCCGCGTGATGATGGGTGAATAGCGGATGAACTGAGCGGTAGAATCGGCATGATCGGTATTGATTATACCACGCTCGGATGGCCGTCGCCTGAACAACCGTCTGCCATCAGCTCGCGCAGGACAGCGCCTACGCCGTCTTCGTCGTTGGATAGGGTGACGCGGTCGGCGACAGCCTTGACTTCGGCGATGGCGTTCTCGACGGCGACGCCGATGCCGCTGTGCTGCACCATGTCGACGTCATTGATGTCGTCGCCGAAGGCCACCACATGCTGCATGCTCAAGCCCCAGCGTGCCATAAGGAAACGGAGGGCCTGCGCCTTGTCGGCGGTGCGCGCCATGATCTGCACGAGCCCGTACTTGTCCGAGACCATGACGCGAGCGGATGGCGGCAAATCGGAAAAGGTGTCGGATAGACCGGCGGCCTTGTCCGTAAAGAAGAGGATCTTGGCGGCGGGACGGTCGGCTACTTCCAACAGGTCGACTAATTCGTAAGCGGTTGGCCGCTGCCACGGCCGGTTCAGGTAAAGCACGTCGTCGATCTCCAGGCCGAGGACGGCGGCAGGCATGGCGTCCAGCAGGCGGAGCAGGATGCGGCGCGTGTCTTCTGTAGAGAGCAGGTTGCGGTAAATTGTGCGCCCATCTTCGCAGATTTCGGCCCCGTTATAGCAGATCCACGGCACGCCCTGGAGTTCATCGGGCAAGGAGCCGCCGACCGAACGCGGCGGGCGGCCTGTGGCGATGACGATGCGGCAGCCGCGCGCCTGCCACTCGCGCAGGGTATCCCGCGTGGCGAGGCTGAGCGTGTAATCGCTGCGCAGAAGCGTGTCGTCCAAATCAAGCGCCGCTACATAAGTCACGTTGGTTCATTCCTAGCTAGGTTATGCCTGGTTCCATTTCGGCATCGACGGATCGAGACGTTACTTCGCGTCGCGGCTGCTTTCCATGCTGCGCACTGTCTGCGGGATTCGCCCCGCGTTGCGCAGCAGCACATAGAAGGGGCGCGCTTGCTTCTGCCACGTCTGCACGGCGTCCGCCATGATGGCGTAGGCGACGTTCCACGCCTCCGGGTGCTGGGCGGCGAGGACGGCTGCGTGATCGTAGATGAGCACGTAGCCGGGGGCTTCGGCCCAGGCAAGGTCCGTGATGCACTCCTCGAAGGCGTCCCAGTTGCGCCCGAAGTAGGATGGGAAGTGCATGGCGCGGGCCGCCTCGTCTAGGAATGTCTGTTTGTCGTAGACTGCGCCGCCGTCGAGCAGGAAGCAACGCCAGCCGCGGCGTTCGACCTCGCTGCAGAGCGCGGCGGCGCGGCGGCTCATATCGAGGCGATAGAGGCCGGGCGGCAGTTCGCCGGCGAAAAGGGGCGTTAAGGAGCCGGTCATCGCATCACCTCGCGGAAGCTGGCGTAGTGATCGTCGGTGTAGTACATCTCCCCTCCTTCTCCGGCGACAATGCGCCGGGCGCCGCGGTCCGCCGAACCTGGTGTGATGACGGTGTACTCGCCATAATAGCCGCGCGGCTTGTCGGGAAGGATTCCTTCACGGTTTTGGAAAGTCGAGCCGTCCTTGCTGAAGGGGAACGGCCCGCCGGCGTCGATCAGGGCGATGGTGTCATGGGCTTCGGGCGGCAGGTCGGCGTAGGCGATGACGGGCAGATCGCTGGCGCGCGCCACAGTCGCCGTCGGCGCGGGTGTAGGAGAGGGCTGCGGCGACGGCTCCGAGGTCGATTCTATAGTCGGTTCCGCAGTTGGTTCTGCGGTCGGTTCTTCAGCCGGCGCTGCGGTGGGTTCCGGGGTTGGTTCTGCGGTGGGTTCCGCCTGCAGCGCTTGCGGCGATGCAATCGCGGGCGACGCTTGCGGTTGGGCATCGTTTTGAGGGCCGCTTGCCTCGCGGATCAAGCCGCCGCGCCACACGAGCAAGGCGAAGAGCAATACGCCCAGAATGGGTAAGGCGACGGAAAGGGGACGCTTCTGCGAACTGCGCGGGTTTGGGCTCCGCTGTGGCATGTTGATCTATTCTCCGGTGAGCAATGTTGTAGTCATACAGCGTCAGCGTCGATCATGGCGTTTCGTCGTACTCCCGGCGCAGCAGCGAGAAGAGACGCATATCGTGGAATTGGCCTTTGAAGAAGTCGTGCTCGCGCAGGACGCCTTCCTCGGTGAAGCCCAGCGAACGCAGCAGCCCGGCGGACGCGGCGTTTTCGACCATGACCAGCGCTTCGATGCGGTTGAGGCCGATCTGCTCGAAGCCGTATTCCAGGATCGCCTCGATCGCTTCGGACATGATGCCCTGGCGCCAGTATGCGCTGGCGAGTTCGTAGCCGATCTCGCCGCGGTATTGGCGCAGCCAAACGTAGCCGCAGGTGCCGATGAGTACGTTGTCCTCTTTGCGAGCGATGCCCCAGCGAATGGCGCGCTCGTTCTCGAAACTCTCGTCGAAGAAGTCGATCAGTTCTTCGGCCTGCTCCATGTCCACGTAGGTATACAGGTCATAGTACTGCGTGATTTGGGGGTCAGAAAAGATGGCGAAGATGGCGGGCGCGTCTTCCGGCATGATCTCGCGCAGGATCAGACGTTCGGTCTCGATCTCCGGAAATGCGTCAAAAATGGCGTCGGCAGCGGTGTCGGTCATGGTTAGGCGTGATTCTAGAACAAGGGCAGTGGAACCGTGCGGCGTTCGGCCATGCTGCGGTTGACGGCTTCGGTGAATTCCATGTACTTAACGCCATCCAAGAAGGTGGTGTGCGTAACCGGCTCTAGGCCGCGAATGGCGTTGACGAATTCTTCCTCGACGCGCCAGCCGCCGCGCTCGTCGTCGGGGATGGGGATGGGCTGAAGTTGGGCATCGCCGCGACGACCGCCGGCAAGCGTGTCCTGCGAATAGCGCAGCGTGCCCTCTGAGCCGAAGAGCCAGGCTTCGGGCGCCCCAGCCAGCCCGGCGACTGCCGAGATCTGCATGTGAAGCTGCGCGCCGCAGGCCATATCCGCCAGCACGTCGATGTGTTCGGGGATGTCGGTGGCTTGCATGTAGCCGGCGGCGTTCTTGCGCATGGGCGTGAAGGTCTTGCCCATCGCCGTCACGGCGCTTGCGCTTCCGGCCCAGCGCATGACGGCCTCGTACCAGATGCCCAGGCTCATGATGTTGAGGCCGCTCAGGTCTCGATTTTGCCGCCAGTGAAGCGGTGAATCGGGGTTGAGGAATTCGCCGCCGGCGCGCACTTCGATGGCTAACAGGTCGCCCAGGTAGCCTTCGGCGATCAGCCGTTTGATCGTCCGGTCGACGGCGAGGGTCATGGGCGAGGGCACGATCTGCGCCACGAGGTGCGGGTTGGCGCGGGCCGCGGTGTGCATGGCGTGCGCCTCGGCTGCGTTCATCGCCATGCGCGCTTCGCACAGCACATGCTTGCCGGCTGCCAGCGCGGCGATGGTGATGCGGGCGTGCATGTAGGGCCATGTGCCGATGACGATGGCGTTGATGTCCGGCGCGGTGATGACGTCCATCCAGGAGTCGAATACCTGGGGGATGTCGAACTGGCCGGCGACGCGGGCAGAGGACTCGCGGCTGCGGTTGCAGACGCCGACGATCTGCACTCCCTCGATGGCTTGCAGCCCCGGGATGTGCTTGGCAATGGTATTGGCGCCGGCCCCAATGATGCCGGCGCGGAGGGGTTCGTGGTTCAAATGAGGCTCCTTGTTGCTATGACAATCACCGGAGTGAATGATAGCATAGGGAACGACAAACTCGAACACGCGGCGACTGTGCGACAGCCTGCTCGACGGCGAGTCTCCGTCAGAACGAGCAGGCGGCGCTCTTGCCTGTTAGCATCCGGCGCCTTTTGTGGAATTTTGTCGCCGCGCCAAAGGGATAGGCCAGGTCGAAAAGCTCCGTAAAAAGCTGCCGCCAGGCGCATGAATTCCCACGTTACCGAACCGGAAAGGACGTGCAATGGACAAGATACGCTTTGCCCTGATCGGGGCCGGCAACATTGGGCGCATCTACGGCGACGCTTTCGCCCATGTGCCGCATGCCGAGATCGCAGTCGTATGCGACCCGGTGATCGCGGCGGCGGAGGCGTTGGCCGGAAAGGTCGGCGCGGCCTTCACGGGCGATTATGCAGAAGCCGTGACGCGCGCCGATGTCGATGCCGTCGTGGTGGCGACGCCGAGCGGAACCCACGCCGAGATCGCGGTGGCCGCGGCCGAGGCCGGCAAGCATTTGCTCGTCGAAAAGCCGCTCGACATCACGCTGGAACGGGTCGACGCCATCGTCGCCGCGGCGGAGAAGGCGGGCGTCACGCTGGGCAGCGTGTTTCCGCTGCGCTTCTCCGCAGGCGTGCACAAGACCCG
>JASGTU010000411.1 GCA_030058085.1 Chloroflexota bacterium | reverse complement strand
AGCAGTTCGTCGATGAAGCCGGTCATGCCCAGGTAGACGGCCTGGATTTTGCGCATGAGCGCCTCATGTTCACCTTCGTCCAGTTCGTCGAGGCGGCGGTAGCGGCGGATCAGGCTGTGGAAATCGGGCCGGTTGGGCAAGCCGGCTGGGCGCAGCGGCGGAAGATCTTCGAGGTCGACGGCGTTGTGCCAGTGGGCAGGCGCGGAGTAGGGGCAGTGCGGGAAGACCAGCGGCAGGTATAGGATGAAGGGTTCTTTGGGCTTGGAGCGCAGGAAGTCGATGCCCGCCTGCACGCAGGCATAGTCGCCATGCTCTTCCAGCGGCCCTTCGTAGGCATCGAAGAGGAAGCTGTAGTAGCGCGGGTCGTCGACAGGATACGCCGGCTTGCCGAAGACGCCCTTGCCGCGGCGTTGGGCGACGTCGGCGCTGCCGGCGAAGCTGTCCTGCGACAGCAGGTCGTTCTTGCCGAACCACTGCACCTGATAGCCGGCTTGCTTGAGGTAGCGCAGCAAGTTCGGCTCGTCGGGACGCAGCAGGTGCCACAGGGTGCGGTGGCCGCGCACGTGGGGATACCAGCCGGTCATCATGCTGCAGCGGGAAGGCGTGCAGACCGAATGCTGGACGTGGCACTGGTCGAAGCGGGTTCCCTGGGCGGCTAGGGCGTCGATGTTGGGCGTGGGTGCGAGCGGGTGGCCATAGCAGCCTACGCTCTCGGCGCGCAGTTCGTCGGGCATGAAGAAGATGAAGTTCATGGCAGGGCCTTTTCGCTGGCAAACTTTCGTTATGGGCGAGTAATAAGTCGCACGGGTTAGGCAGGGGCGTCAGGTTGCGGCGCTTGAAGCGCGTCCGCCGGCCCCCACGGGGCGAGCGCGACCGTGCCGTAGGGGTTGAAGATCATGTCTTGCTCGCGCGCGGCGAAGCGCCACATGCGCCGCACCAAGTCGTGTTGGATCTCTTGGTATTCAGGCCGATCGGCAAGATTGACCATCTCGTGCGGGTCATTGCGCAGGTCGTAGAGTTCGTCGAAGTCGAAGCCGTTGTAGACGTATTTGAAGTCGCGCGTGACGACAGCGCGCTGCGTGTAGTAGAGTTCGACGCCGTTCAACTGGGTGTGATAGGCATCGGGCCAGGCGTCCGGCGTTTCGTTGCGCAGGAAGGGAAGCAGGCTGGCGCCGCTGAGGTCGGCGGGCTGTGTCGCCTCGCCCAGTTCGAGGAAGGTCGGCGCGAAGTCGGCCAACGTAACGAAAGCGTCGACGGTGCGCCCCGGGTTGCGGATGCCTGCGGGCCAGCGCATGATGCAGGGCACGTGATAGGCCTCGCGGAAGGCGGGCACGCCCTTGAGGTAGAGACCGTGTGCGCCGACGTAGTCGCCATGATCAGACATGAAGACAACGAGCGTGTCGCCGGCCTGCCCGCTGGCGTCGAGCGCGTCCAGCACTTCGCCAAGCAATTCGTCTTGCAGCGTGCAGTAGGCCCAGTAGTGGGCGATGGACTCGCGCACTTCGTCCTCGCTCAGTTGGTCCCAGAGCTGGCGGCGCTGGCGCTGGACGATGCGCGGCTTGTCGTCCAGCGAGTCGGCGTAGTTAGGAGGCAGCGGGATCTGGGCGGGATCGTAGAGCTTGACGAACTTCTCCGGCACGTTGAAGGGGTCGTGCGGTCCGATTGTGCCCACGAAGAGACACCAAGGCGCATCCTGTTGCGACATCTCGTCGATGGCTGCGATCGCCTCTTGGACGACGGTGTAGTCGTGCAGGTTTTCATAGCCTTTCGGCCCGCCGTCGGGAAGCGTCCGATAGACCTCGAAGTCGCCCCAGCCAGGGCGGCACACACGGCCGCGGCGGCGGATGCCGTCGTCGTCAGAGACGGGGCCATGTCGCCACTGGTCGATGGAGCGGTGGTGCGAAGCTCCCTTATTGGCAGTGATGGCGCGCTCCTTCCAACCGCGGTCGGCGGGACCTTCCTCGACCGATACGTGCCATTTGCCGCATAGAGTCAGGTTGTAGCCGGCGGTACGAAGATGCTCGGAGAAGGTCTCGACGCCGGCATTCAGACCGTAGTGGATGGCCGTGGGGGTGCAGATGTTGTTGTAGACGCCGTGCCGGCTGGGGTAGAGGCCGGTCATGAAGGTGGCGCGCGACGGGCAGCAATGTGGGCTGGGCGTGTAGGTGTGGCTGAAGCGAACGCCTTCACGCGCCAGCCGGTCGGCGTTGGGCGTCTGGCAGGGGTGGCCGGGCGCGACGACATCGCCCTGCTCTTGGTCGGTCATGAAGATGAGGATGTTGGGGCGCTTTGCCATGCGGTTGTCTTTCTAGGTGAAAGGGGGAGGTTGGGCGGGCTCGATCTTTCCAGTGGCGGATCTAGGATCACGTAATGACGACAGGATACCAGGAGCCAAATGGGAGCGAATGACGAAGACATGCCCTGAGACTAGGCCGGCACGCTTCGTGAAGCGGGGACTGCTCACCATTCTCAGTCTACCATCGGAGCAGTTGGCCGGAGAAACAGGTAATGGGCACCGCGGCGGTTCGGCTGTTATACGTAATGCTGGGGCGGGCGCGAGCTGGACGGTTGGCTCGGATCGCGATTGCTAGACTGTAAGAACGGCACGATTTTGCGGTGCTTGGCTGCGGCCCATACAATGGGTGGAATGAGCGGCATGGTCGAAAACCAAACGAAAAACGGCAAGGAGCGGATCTGCATGGAGCGGTCACGGTATCGGTTGGCGCTGGCGTCGGCTAGCCCGCGGCGACAGGCTTTTCTGACAGACCTGGGTTTCGAGTTCTCCGCCGCGGCGACGGACGTGGATGAGTCGCCC
>JASGTU010000410.1 GCA_030058085.1 Chloroflexota bacterium | reverse complement strand
GGTTTTCGGCAACCACGACGATGAGGGCGGCATGACCCGCGCCGAGTTGATGGCATTGCAGCGCACGCTGCCGTACTGCCTGTCGGTGGCGGGGCCCGCGGATGTGTCCGGCGTCGGCAACTACGTGTTGCCCGTCTGCTCCGCCGGCGGCGAGAAAACGGCGGCGACGCTCTACTTCCTCGACTCCAACAGCTACGCCGAGACCCAGATCGGGGGATACGGCTGGCTGCGACGCGACCAGATCGCGTGGTACTTGCAGACGGCGCAAGCGTTGGCCGCGGCCAATGGCGGCGAGCCGCTGCCCGCGCTCGCCTTTTTTCATATTCCGCTGTCCGAATACAACGAGGCGTGGGACCTGCACGTTTGTTATGGGCACAAGTTCGAGCCGGTATGCTGCCCGCTGATCAACACGGGGTTCTACGCCGCGCTGCACGAAGCCGGCGACGTGATGGGCACGTTCGTCGGGCATGACCATGTGAACGACTTCGTGGGCGATCTATATGGCATCCGGCTCTGTTATGGCCGCGCCACAGGCTTCAACACCTATGGACGCCAGGGCTTTACGCGCGGCGCGCGGCTGATTCAACTCCGGGAAGGCGTGCGCGACTTCCGCACCTGGCTTCGGCTGGAGGGCGGTGAGGTCGTGACTGAACAGCCTCAGCACGAGCCGCTGTTGCAACGCCGCACGTGTATCCTCTAGCGGGCGGGTGCGGCCCGCACAGGCGAACGGGTCAGCGTCATGGCACAGGGCCAGGTCAATGCACGCTCTTTGCCGCGCCGCGTCTATGCCGATGTGGCGGCGTTGGCGGCTGCAACGCTGTTGCTGGAAGGGGCGCTGTTGCGGCTGCTGGCCGTAGCCCAGTTCTACCACTTCGCCTTCTTGGTGGTGAGCCTAGCGCTGCTCGGTTTCGGCGCGAGCGGCACGCTGCTCAGTCTGTCCCCGCGGCTGCGTGCGATGCCATTGCCGCGGCTGTTGCCGTTGGCGGGCGCGGCTTTTGCGTGCAGCGCGGGCGTCAGCTATGCGGTCGTCAACTGGCTGCCGTTTGACAGTTACAGCATCGCCTGGCAGCGGCGGCAGATCGTTTATTTCCTCCTCTACTATCTGGCGCTGACCGGGCCGTTCTTGTGCGGCGGCCTGGGCATCGGCGCGGCGTTGGCGCGCAGCGGCGAACGCAGCCACGCCGTCTATGCGGCCAACTTGGCCGGGTCGGCGCTGGGCGCGCTGTTGGCGTTGGGCATGTTGCGGCTGGCGGGCGTGCCCGGCGCGGTGATGGCCGCGGCCGGCCTGGCGCTGCTGCCGGCATTTTCGGGCCGGTTGCGTATGCCCGCGGGCGCGCTGCTGCTGGCGCTGGCGCTGGGCTTTGCGGCGCTGAGCGTGCGCAATTTGCAAGGCCAGGCGGATATCGGCCTGGCGATCTCACCCTATAAGGGGCTGGCCTATGCGCGGCAGTACCCCGGCAGCGCGCGCATCTTCGGCGCGTGGGATGAGATCGGCCGCGTCGACGTGATGCAGGATGCGGGCACGCGCCAGCTTCCCGGGCTGAGCTATGCCTATGGCGACAACCCGCCGCCGCAGCATGGTCTGGCGCTGGATGCCGGGGCGATGCTGCCGGTGACGCTGGTCGAGCCGGAGGCGTTTGCGGCCGCGGGCTATCTGCCGGAGGCTGTCGCTTACGCGTTGCGGCCCGATGCGCGCGTGCTGGTGCTGGAGCCGGGCGCGGGGCTGGCGGTGATGCAGGCGTTGGCGGGCGGCGCGCAGCAGGTCACGGCGGCGCTGGGCAATCGCCTCGTGCGCCGGGCGGTGGCGGCGACCGCGGGCGAGTACGATGTCTACGCCCACCCGCGTGTGACAGCCGTCCTGGAGACAGGGCGGGTCTTTGCGCATCGCGAGCGGGCGCATTACGACGTGGTTGCGCTGCCGCTGACGGACGCCTATGAGCCGGTTACCAGCGGCGCGTATAGCCTGGCGGAGACGTACATGCTGACGGTGCAGGCGCTGGCCGATATGCTGGCGCGGCTGGAGCCGGACGGCATCCTCGTGGCGACGCGCTGGCTGCAACTGCCGCCCAGCGAGGAGGTGCGCTTGCTGGCGACGACGGCGGAGGCGCTGGAGCGCAGCGGTTTCGGCCCGGCGGCAGATCGCCTCGTCGCCTATCGCGGCATCCAGACCCTGACGGTCCTGGCGCAGCCGCGCGGCTGGACAGAGGACGAGTTGGCGGCGGTGCGCGCCTTCGCCGCGGAGCGCCGCTTCGACCTTGTGTGGATGCCGGACCTCGCCGCGGACGAGGCGAATCGCTATAACCGGCTGCCGGAGCCGCTCTATTACGCGGCGGCGCGTGAACTGCTGCAGGGCGACCGCAGCGCTTTTTACCGGCAGTATCCGTTCGCTGTCGCGCCGGCGACCGACGATCACCCCTTCTTCTTCCACTTTTTCCGCTGGCGACAGACGCCCGACGTGCTGGCGACGTTGGGCCGCACCTGGCAGCCCTTCGGCGGCAGCGGCTACTTCGTCCTGCTGGCGATGCTGGCGCTGGCCTTGCTGCTCAGCACGGGGTTGATTGTGGCGCCGCTGGCCTTTGCACGACGGGGCGGCGAGGCGCGTTCGCCTGCGGAGCGCGGGGTGCGGCTGCGCGCGCTGGCGTATTTCGCGCTGCTGGGGCTGGCGTTTCTGCTGGTGGAAATCCCCTTGATCCAGCGCTGGATTTTGCTGTTAGGCCATCCCAGCTATGCATTTGCCGCCGTGGTGCTGACGCTGTTGATCTTTTCCAGCATCGGCAGCCTGTTGGCGCGACGCAAATGGGCGGGGCATCCGGCATTGTTCGCCGCGCTGGTGGCGTGTGCGCTAGGGACGCCTTTTGTGACGGCCTGGTTCGCGGAGACGGCGTTGGGCTGGCCGCTGCTGGCGCGTGCGGGCGTGGCCGCGCTGCTGTTGGGGCCGCTGGCCGTGCTGATGGGGATGCCCTTCCCCAAGGGCATCGCCTGGCTGGAGCGCGCCGCGCCGGACCTGACGCCGTGGGCTTGGGCGGTCAACGGCTGCGCGTCGGTCGTGTCGGGCGTCTTGGCCGCCATCATTTCCTTAAGCGCGGGCTTCA
>JASGTU010000409.1 GCA_030058085.1 Chloroflexota bacterium | reverse complement strand
CCAGCGCGATGTGCGCACCATCCGCAAACTGCAGGCGCAACACATGCTCACCAGGCGCCAGCGACAACTCAGCGCTCATCTGCCCCTGCCCAAAGTGGATCATCGTCTCCGTCGCCAGGATCACCTCTCCAGCCGGCACGAACTCCTCGTCCACCAGGATGTGCATGTGCCCTGTACCCTCGCGCATCTCGCCCGAAGGGACCACCTCCACGCCTGTCGCTCCCATCTCCACCACCAACGGCGAACTCACTTCCGCCCCGTCAGTCGGGCTCAGGAAATAGATCTGAACGGCTTCCGCCGTTTCTATTTCTGACTCGGTTTCTACCTCGCCGGCTGGTTCGCTATTCGCCGCAGCCGGTATCAGTGTGTCGGGAGCCTGCCCGGGCGGAGGCGCCGCCGCTTGGGGCTGTTGCGAGCGAAAAAGGTCCAGGATCGGCAGCTGCTGCAGATCCGGCAACGGCTGTGAACACGCCGCCAAGATCAGCGCCCAAAAACCGCATACAAATGCTAGATGCAATCCTCGCTTACCAGCCATCGCGCTCTCCCCTCCTCAACAACTCCTCGAACAACTCAGTCGACACCACAACAAATCGTTATCCCCGTTATTCCATTCGTGCTGTCAGCCTGTCGCGCCTACCGGTTTTGCATCACCACGCGGAAGCCGACACTATCAAAACTCGCGTTTTCCAACGCCCGCTCGCGGGCAAAGGATCGCACGTCCATCCCATTGCTGTAGTATGAGCCGCCCCGCACAGTGCGGAACGGCCCTGCCTCAGGACCCTGGGGATTAGAGCCAGGGGAGACAGCATAGTATGCGGGATCGTAGCGATCCGCCGTCCATTCCTCGACATTCCCAGCCATGTCCAGCGCGCCGAACGGGCTGGCTCCATCCGGATAGCTGCCGGCAGGCGTCGTAGAGCCGACGGTGAAGTTGAAGTTGAGCAACTGATCCGACGTCGGCTCGTTACCCCACGGATACGCGCGCTGATCCGTGCCGCGCGCCGCCTTTTCCCATTCAGCCTCTGTAGGCAGGCGACCGCCCGCCCATTCTCCATATGCGCTTGCCTGCGCCCATGTGACATGCGTCACGGGGTGATCCGCATAACCGGGATCATCCCAAAGGTCATTGCCGGGAGCCGTACAGCCGCCGGCCTCCACGCAGGCTCCGTACTGGGCGTTCGTGGTTTCGGTGCGCATGATCCAGTAACCGTCCAGTTGGACCGTGTGCGCCGGCCCTTCATCGCTGTCGCCGCGGCCGGTCCCCATTGTGAATGGGCCGGCGGGTACATAGACATAGACCGCGCCGTCGATCTCATTCACGCGCGTCGCGCCGGCGGCGGGAGCCTCGGTGTTTTCAGTCTCCCCAGTTAACACGGGGGCCGCCAGAATAGCCGCGGTCGGGCTGGGCGTGTGTGCAGCATCTGATACCTGCAGCCCTCCGGGCACGAGGATGGGATTGTCATTCGTCGCGGTGGCAGTCGGCGTTGCATCAACACCGCCAGGAGCGACGAGGCCGAACGAAGGCGTGTCCGTCGCGTCAGGCGTATCGGTTGGCTCCGGCGTATCTGTCGGTTCGGTCGTATGTGTCTCATCGGGCGTTTCCGTGATGGTAGGCGTTTCTCCCACGGCTGGCGAGTCGGTTGCAGCGGGCGTGTCCTGTACGGTCTGAGCGCTCCCCGTGACGGCCGCCCCCACACCGCCTTGAGCAGCCGGCTCGACGATACCGCCGGAGGCAGTCGGGCTGGGCGTCTCGGTAACGCCGGCAACTGCGCTTTGTGTTGCGCTTTCCATTGGGCCTGCCCCCGGCGACACGCCGCGCCAGCCGAACTGCCAGCCCGCCCAGGTCACCAATAAAGCGCCTACGACTGCCAGAGCCATCCCGAACCAACGCCGATTGCCGCCCGTTCCCTTGGCCGGCGTCACAGGCGCAGCGACAGCCACAGGCACGCTCGGCGCAGCCGTTGCAGTCTCAGGTGCAGCAGCCGGCGCAGTCGCCGCTGGAGTAGGCGCAGGTATTCCGGTCGACAGAGGCGTGTCCGACAGCTTGTCTGCCGCCGCTGCGCTAACCAACACCAGGCGCCGCGCGTGGGCGTCGAGTTCGTCGTACTTCAGCGCCCCCACCAGGGCTACGACCAGCCCGCGATAATACTCGCGCCAGTCCATATCGTCGATCAGGTACTGACGCGCCAGCCGGCGGATGGCGGCGATGACGGCGTAGGGGTCGTGCAGCGCCGGCAGTTCCGGCGCAGGCATCGGGGGGTCGGCGTGCAGTCGCCTCATGACATCGTACGCAGCGGCCGGCGAGATTTCGCCGCCTAACGGCATCAATTTCGTGATTACCTGCACCTCGAGGCGCTGCAAGTCCTGCAGCGTCGGCCCGATGCGCGTCTCCGCGAAGTCGATCAGCCATGAGAAACCGGTTGGCCCGTCGACGAGCACATTCTGCATATTCAGGTCGCCGTGGATGATCGACATCTTCGTTTCGACCACCTGATAGAGCAGATCGGTCAGCTTGGGCAGCGGATTCGGCAGCTCTATGACGCCGCCGTCAGCGTCAGGGATCGTGAAGGCAGGCGCTGCCGGGTCGAAACCGGGCAAGGCAGACTGCGCGGCGGCGCTGAGAAGCGTCTGTCGCGTCGCCGTAATCCGCACCGTCAGCGCATCGACTACATCGCCCGGACAATACGCCGTCGGTGTCTTCATCTCCACGCGAATGCGCCTCGGCGCCGAAGCCTCGTTCGAAGGGGGGGGCGCCAGGAGCGTCATCTTGTGGCCCCCGTCCCCGACCTTAGTGACACTGAAGCCGTTCAATTGAACGATCTGCCCGATCTCGATCCCCTCCGCCGACATAGCGCCCGTCACGCCTGCCGTTAGGACGTGGTCGGCGTTTTCACTTGGATCGACCGGCTCGGCCTGCAGATGCACCGGCAGCAGCCGGTCGTAATGCTCGTCCTGCACGTAGGACTGGGCCCGGTTATTCGCCCACCAGTGCCGTCCATAGACGCGAAAGATGCGGTTCAGGACAGCGCACGTCGCCTCGGCCCCATAGGTCTCATAGTAGGTCTGTAGGCTCGTCGTGGGCAGATGCGATTCGCCGCCGGCGAATGTGTATTGCAGAAGGCCCAACTGACCGTCGGGCCCCGCCAGGGGTTCTCCCTGTAGGTGAGCAATGTTCTGCGGAGACACCTGCCGCACGTACTCCTCGTAGGCGTTGTACTCACGCTGTAGGTCATGCGGATGCGCCAGTTTCACGACTAGCGGCGCCCGCCCAGCGCCGACGGACACCAACAACACCACTGCACCGCTGTATCCGGAGCGAAACTCCTGCTTGACCAGAATCTCCGGCTCGCGCGAAAACGCCTCCGCCAATAGAGCGACCTGTGCCGGCGACAGACGAATGCCCGGCGCCACCCGCACTTGTGCCGCCGGCGTTGCCGTTGCTCGTTTTTGACCGGACCTTCTCCTCGGCGCGTTCATGATTACACTACCTTGTTTTCCCTAGAGTGCACCGCAAATCAAGGCTCTAGCAGCCTAATTCAAGTAACCACAGCCGCCGCTTTCTAACCCGCCCTCGCGTGGCGGCAGATTATAGCACATCACCTAACATGTGGATAGGCGCGTTTTTTTGCCCCTTCTCGTCAGGCCCCATTCTGCCTCTACAGGAAATTGGGGCTTGACATTTGTTTACGAACTCGCTAGACTCAGCCCTTGTCGTCAAGGGCGACCACAAAAACAACAGCATAGACCTCTCATTACAGCCCAAATAGACGTGGATGCCAGGCATTTTGCCTGGCTCTAGTTAAGTTTTGCCTTTGCTCGGCTGGCGTTCAACCCCTCGCGCCTCGCCTAGCTCAATAATCCAGCGCGCAAGGAGTGTGACCATGACCAAAAAGGTGTTATGCATGCTTTCGGAATGGGGCTACTGGGGGGAGGAATTAGTCGGCCCGTACGATGTCCTCATGGCTCATGGCTACGAAATTGACTTCATGACCGCCACCGGCCGCAAGCCGCCTGCTTTGCCCCCTAGCATGGAGCCGGGTTATCTCGACCCGCCGTTGGACAAGGTCGTCACCGACGAGCATTTCGCGCGGCGCACGAGCGAGATCCACAAATCCGACCTGCTTGACAATCCCATCAGCCTGGCGGACTGGTTCCCGGCTATGCCCTACTTCAATGGGCCAAGCTTCGGCCATGCACTCGAAGCGTATTACAACCGTCGCGACGAATGCTGGAAGGACCTGGAGAAATACGACACTCTCCTGCTCCCTGGCGGCAGCGGTCCGATGGTCGACATGGTGAACAACGAACGGCTGCACGACGTCATCTTGGGCTTCCTAGCCCAGGACAAGCTCATCGCCGCCGAATGCTACTGCGTCACCTGCCTCGCCTTTGCCCGCGACTGGACCGAGCGCAAGAGTATCATCTGGGGCAAGCACGTCACCGGCCACGCCCGCGAGTACGACTACAAGGACGGGACCGGATTCGCCCGCGAAGAGGTCGCCGGCGCAAACTTCGGGCCGCCTTTCTACCCGCTCGAGTACATCCTGCGCGACGCCGTTGGCCCTGAAGGGCAATATCACGGCGGCGTTGGGCGCACGATCTCGACCATCCTCGACTATCCGTTCCTGACAGGTCGCTCCACCCAAGATTCTCAGTTGGTCGGCGAACTGATGATCGAGGTACTGGAAAACGGCTTGCGCCGCTATGGTTGGTAACGCTATGACCGAAAAAACCGGACGTTTCGCCATCATCGAGCAGTTTCTGGCCGACGGCATCGACCACATGTTCGGCAACCCCGGCACGGTCGAACAGGGCTTTCTCGATGCGCTCTCCGCCTACCCGGAGATGCGCTATGTGCTGACCCTGCAGGAGTCGGTCGCCGTCCTGATCGCGGACGGCTACGCACGCGCGACACAGAAGCCTGCGCTAGTGCAACTGCACAGCACGCCGGGCGTCGGAAACGGCATCGGGGCGCTCTACCAGGCGATGCGCGGCCATTCGCCGCTAGTGGTCATCGGCGGCGACGCCGGCATCCAATACGCGGCGATGGACGCCCAGATGGCAGGCGACCTGGTCGCCTTTGCCGAACCGGTCACCAAATGGTCGACCGTCGTCATGCACCCGTCGTCGCTGCTGCGCGTCATCCGCCGCGCCATCAAGATCGCGGCCACGCCCCCAATGGGGCCGGTCTACGTCTGCGTGCCGCAAGACGTGCTGGACGCACCTGTGGTCGAGCCGGTGCGCCCGACCTCGCTGCCCTCGACGCGCGTAACGCCCGACGCCGCTACGGTCCGCTCTATGGCCGAACTGCTGGCGGCTGCGAACAAACCCATGATCTTCGTGGGTGACGGCGTGGCGTTCTCCGGTGCGCAGAGCGAACTTGAACGCGTCGCCGAATTGTTAGGAGCCGAGGTCTGGGAGGCGGACGCCGGCGAAGTGAACATGCGCTACGACCACCCGCTCTATCGCGGCATGACCGGCCATATGTTCGGCTCCGCCAGCCTGCCCATCATGCAGCGCGGCGACGCCAACCTGATCGTGGGTACGTATGTACTGCCCGAAGTCTTTCCGGAACTGGGCGACATCTTCGCACCCGGCGCCAAGACCGTGCACATCGACCTCAACGCCTACGAAATCGCCAAGAACCACCCGGTCGATATCGGCGTCGTGGCTGACCCCAGGCTGACGTTGGGCCTGTTGATCGACGCGCTCGAACAGGTCATGTCGTCCGCACAGAAGACGGACGCCCAGGAACGCACTGCGGCCCTCGAGGCCGAAACCCAGGCCAAACGCGCCGCAGCCCTCGAAGACGACCAAGCCAACCGCGACGCCGTGCCGCTGCGCATGTCCCGCTTTATGGAGGAACTTGTCGCCCGCCTGCCGGAAGAGGACGTGATCCTCTTCGACGAGGCGTTGACTAGTTCGCCCGCAGTCGTACGCTACTGGCCGCCCCAGCGCACAGGCGAATACTTCCTGACGCGCGGCGGCTCGCTCGGCATCGGCATTCCCGGCGCCATCGGCGCCAAAATGGCTAACCCGGACAAGACCGTAATCGGCTTCACCGGCGACGGCGGCGCCATGTACACGATCCAGGCGCTGTGGTCCGCCGCCCGCCACAACGTCGACGCCAAGTTCGTGATCTGCAACAACGGCTCGTATCGTCTGTTGCAGTTGAACATCGACCAGTACTGGAAAGAGCGCGGCATCGCCAAACACGACTTCCCCGTGAGCTTCGACCTGTCGCACCCGCCGCTCCACTTCGCCGAGATGGCGCGCGGCATGGGCGTCCAGGGCGTGCGCGTCGAAAACCCGGACGAAGTTGGGCCGGCTATCGAACAGGCTTTGGCTCATCCCGGCCCCTTCCTAATCGACCTCGTGCTGGAAGGCGACACAAACCCTGAGCGCGTAGGCAATACGTGCGGCCAGTAGCTGCAGCCGGAAATCAATGATGCCGGCCATCCGCATGCAAACAAGGAGATAACAGTGAGCAGCCAAATCACATACGAACAGATCGACCGTTTCGCCGCCGCCTGGTACCAGGCCCTCGACTTTCACGTTCCGACCGAGGAGATCTGCAAACTGGTAGCCGAGGACGACGTTCAGATGATCTTCCCTGAAAAGACTCTACACGGCGTTGGCGACTTCATCGCCTGGTATTCCGGCGGCGCGTACTCGGACGGCGAACAAGCCCCCGGCGTCATCAATATCTTCTTCGACGAGAACCACAACGTCGTCAGCGTCGACTCGTCGATTAACGGCGATACGGCCGAAGTGACCGTGGTTGTCGCCTGGCAAGCCAGCAGCTTCACCCCGCCCGATGCGAAGAGCAAGCGCGTTTCGGCGGATTTCACCCAGGCCTGGAAGTTGCGCCGCACAGACCGTAACCCTTACGGGTTGGAGATCACCAGTTATAACGCCGTAGCCGAGCCGCCGGTCTTTTCGCCCGGCTTTGTTCGCCTCTAGCCAAGCGATAGCTAGCCGCTTCTTCGACAAGTCGACACGGTCGACACGGAGGAACCTGATCATGCAAGTCAGTGTGACTGTCAACAACCGCTTGCGCTCAGCCGACGTCGAACCGCGCACGCTCCTCGTCGATCTGCTGCGCGACGAGTTCGAACTGACGGGCACTAAAGTCGGCTGCGACACCGGCGAATGCGGCGCCTGCACCGTCCTCCTCGATGGGCAGTCAGTCAAAAGCTGCCTCACACTTGCCGCCCAAGTCGATGGAGCGGAAGTAGTCACCATCGAGGGTGTTGCAGAAGACGGTCGACTGAATGAGCTGCAGGAGGGCTTCGTCGAGAGTCACGGAGTGCAATGCGGCTTCTGTACGCCCGGCATGATCATGGCCTTGACCGACCTCCTGCAACATGAGCCGAACCCGAGCGAAGAACAGATCCGTGCCGCGCTGGAAGGGACGCTCTGCCGCTGCACCGGCTACCAGAACGTCGTCAAAGCCGTGCAGTACGCCGTGCAGAAGGCCAACAGCCCGGTGCGGATGATAGTCGATACACCCGGCAAGCGCTTCTACCAGCGCCAAGTCGAATACCTAGTCGCCGGAGACCCTGACGCTCTGGTAGACGACAACTACCATGACGACGCCGTGCTGACCGCGTTCGAGTTCAAAGTCGAAGGCAAAGAAGCGCTGCGCAAGCACTTCCGCAACTACCTGCGCTGGGTCAACATCAAGCGAGTCATCTCGACGGACAATTTCGCCGAAACCGGCAACACCATTCTCTTCGAGGCCACGGTCGAATCCAATCATGGCGTCGTGCAGGTGTACGACGCCATGGTTCTGCGGGACGGCAAAATCGCCTACCACTTCACAGGGGTCAAGTAAGCGTTCGTTCGACAGCAAAGGCGGGAACGATGACCGAACATGTGCTAGGCGCGCCGGTCAGGCGCAAAGAAGACCCCGATATGTTACGCGGCGCCAGTCGCTTCACGGCGGATATGTCGATGCCGGGCATGCTGCACATGGCGATCCTGCGCAGCGAGCACGCCCACGCCCACATTCGCGGCATTGACACAGAAGCCGCGGCCAGAATGCCCGGCGTCGTGCGCGTGATCACCGGCGCTGACCTGGCGGGCAAGATCATGCCGCTACCCTGCGTGTGGATACCCGGCGGCGCGGAGAGCCACTTCCCGTCACACCCAATGGGCATGCCAGGCGCGGGAAGCGTACTGGCGATTGACAAAGTGCGTTTCGCCGGCGACCCGGTGGCTGCTGTCGTAGCGGAGACGGCAACCCAGGCGCACGATGCGCTCCAAGCCATCCTCGTCGACTACCGCCCGCTGCCCGTGGTCATGGATGCAGAAGAGGCGATCCAAGAAGGCGCACCGCAGCTGCACGACGAAGTGCCCAACAACCTCAACGCCTACATCCCCTACGGCGACCGCGACGGGACAGAGAAGGCCATCGCCACAGCCGAGGTGACGTTAACGCGCAGCATCCACATCCCGCGCACCATCAACAGCCCCATCGAACCGCGCGCTGCTCTCGGCTACTACGACGCGGACACCGGTGAGTACACGCTGTGGTCGACGAGCCAGTCGCCTCACAACCACCGTCTGCTCTTGGCCTTCGCCATTCTCGGCGTGCCCTTCACCAAGGTCCGACTCATCTCCCCGACTATCGGCGGAAGCTTCGGCACCAAAGGCTACATCTATCCTGACATGCCTTTGGTTCTCTATCTCTCGAAGGAACTGGGCAAGCCGGTGAAGTGGGTGGACGACCGCCGCGGGCTGATGACCTCCACGGTGCAAGGCCGCGACCAGAAGATGACGGCTATTATCGCCGGCACGCGCGACGGCAAGATCACAGCCCTTAAGTGTATAAGCTACGCCAACCTCGGCGCCTATCCTTCGACTATCGGCCCAGGCGTGGCGACGGCCATGGTCGGCCGCAATGTCACCGGCGTCTATGACATCGAGCACGCCTTCTGTGAAATATACGCAGCCTTCACCAACCGCGTGCCGTTGGGCGCCCAGCGCGGTTCAGGACGGGCTGAGGCTACCTTCATGCTCGAACG
>JASGTU010000408.1 GCA_030058085.1 Chloroflexota bacterium | reverse complement strand
GTCACGTCCGGGGCGAAGCTCAATTCCAGCGCAGCGTAGAGGCCGGTGGTCACCACGGTCAGGTCGCTCAGGTTGCGCAGCAGCCGCGCCATCTGATAGACGGTGCTGCTGGCGTCGAGGTAGATGGTAGCGCCGGGGCGTACATATTCGACGGCGCGCTGGGCGATGCGCCGCTTCTCCTCCAGGCAGATCTGCTGGCGGGCGGCGAAGCGCAGCTCAAGCTGGCCGCGACCGGAAAAGACGGCGCCGCCGCGTACGCGCGTCAGGTAGCCTTGATCCTCCAAGTGCTGGAGGTCCTTGCGGATAGTCACGTCGGAGACGTTCAGCCACTCGCTCAGGTCGGCGACCGTCACCGCGTCGTTCTGGCGCAGCGCCTCGATGATGCGCTCGCGGCGATCCTCGGTGCGTAAGGCATCTGATAGCTTATCCGGCATGGCGTGCTGCATCGGTTTTTCCCTAGGCGTCGGGTGCGGACGTTGTGACAGGCGGGCGGGTCAGCCGTTGCCTAATTGGCGGCGGCGGTAATGCTCGTCCAGCCGGCTGTCGATGCGCTCCATCTGCTGGGCGGGCAGGAAGTTCGGCCCGCCCAGGGCGTATGTCTGCTGAATGACTTTGGCCCACTTGTCGGCCATGAGGTTGATGTTCAGCGCTTCCTGCGCGGTCTGCCCCAGTCCGACCAGGCCGTGGTTGACCATCAGCAGCAACTTGGGTGAGTGGCCGTATGCGTCTTGGAAGCGGCGCAGTTCGTCGCGCACGGCTTTGGCAAGCTGGAAGCCGGGGTCCACGTAGGGCACGACGGCTACATGCCGCCCGCACACCACGATGCCGTCGGGGAAGAGGTGGCCCATGAAGGGCTCGGCGCCGAGTTTGCTGCACAGGATGGCGTTGACCGAGACGGCGTGGGTGTGCGCCACCCACTTGGCGCCGCCTTCGTGTAGGCACAGGGCGTGCAGGAACGTCTCGACGGACGGGCGCCGGTGTTGGGGATCGACCAGCGCCTGCATGAGTGCGCTGCCCACGGCTTCGTCGACCATGTGGTCGTTCTTCATCAGCTCCATCATGGCATCGATGCGCACGCGGCTAAAGCCGCCGGCGTCGATATTGCCCATCTGGCTGCCGGACGCCTTGACCCAGAAGGTCCCGTCGTCGCAGGCCGCGCCGGTGTTGCCTTCGCCCAGGATGACAAGCTGGCGCTCCTCGCGGCCTAGCTCATGGGACAGCCAGATCAGTTGTTCGAGAATCGGATCATTTGGCATTTGTTTTTTGTCCCTCCAGTTATGTACCAGCAGGTAGATAAATCTAGGGTGTGCGTTTTGTGTTCGATATATTAGACAGTTTGTCCCGAACGCCTGTGTAACGGCAGCATCTTTGCTGTCCGCTGCGCATTCGGCGGCAAGGATGCCGCCGCTACCGAATGCCCGGTTGGATCGGACGTCATTTCGGGCGATATTGTGTTTTGTCCTGCATTCTGCGAATTGTTACCCATCCCCTTGCCAGCGCGGCAACTCCTCCAGTCCCGTCTGCACCAGGTCCAGGATGGCCTGTTCCTCGGCGGGGTCAGGCTGGGCGCTCCGCCACAGGCTGCGCAAAGCTGCGGATGGGTCCTCCGCTGCGCCCAGGGCGTGCAGCGCCGCGGCCGCGCCCAACGCATAGCGTCGCGGCGTGACGCCTTCGGCCCGGCACATGCGCATGGCGCCAATCAGCCGGTCGTCCCAGCCGAGCTTGCGCGCCGGGTCGCGGCCGACGCGTTGCGGCGTGTCGCGTAGGTAGGGGTTGACCATGCGCGCCAGCAAGTCATCTGCAAACTCGGCATAGCCCGCCGGCGTAAAGAAGGGGTCGAGCCCGCCGTACTTGTGCAGCAGAGCCGCGCCGGACTCGTCCTCTAGCGCGGCGTGCATCAGCGCCATCATGCCGGGCTGGTCGCGCAGATCGGCCATATACGCCACGACGCGCAGCATGGCGAGGTAGGCTGCCATGGCGTGCACGGCGTTGTGCCCGTAGAGCTTGGCCTCCTCGAAGGGGGCGAGGTCGGCTTTCTCCTCGAAGACCGCAATCCCCCGCTGAAACGGGATATCGGCGCCGAAGTCGATACGCGAAATGAGGATGCGGTTGAAAGCCTCGACCAGGAATGCCCGCCCGCCGCCGGGCGTAATCGGGGCCAGGTCGGGCGCATTCTCGTGGACGCCGCACATCTTGGCGATCACCGTGTCGAGGAAACGCACCTGCGCCCGCACAGCGTCCTGTTCCTGCGCCGGGATTTCCGCCAGCACGCAGTCCGCCAGGATCGCGGCGGCGTTGGCGGTGTTCTCCGCGGCGTAGACGACGGCGCGCGGCCCGCCCTCCGCCGCTTTGCGTCGCAGCCCCTCCGCCAGGATACGGTGTAGGCTGTCCGGCCCCGGCCCGGCGTAATAGCGCACGCTGGGCACGGCGGTGGCGATCTCGCCGGCTGCTGCCACCGCGGTGATGAGACGCTCGCGGTCCTCGGCTACGCCCGGGTTCTCGATGGCGACCGGCCCCACCTGCACAGGCTCGATGCGGTCGGCGTGAGCGATGTTGAGGGCGTAGACGCCGCCGGCCGCGCGCACCTCCGCCACGACGCCGGGAAGCACCTCCGCCACGGTCAGGCGATTGAACGCGCCGGACCGGTAGGCCTCGTAGAGAAAGAGGCCCGCCTGGATGGCGCCGAAGCCGAAACCCACGAAGGAGCGCGTGCCGGTTAGGCCCATGTCAGCCCATCTCCTGCCCGCCGGTCACGTTGATGGCCTGGCCGGTCATGTAGCTCGCCTGGTCCGAGGCGAGGAACGTGACGACGTTGGTTACGTCCTGATAGGTGCAGCCGCGCTTCATGGGCACTTGGTCCACATAGCGCTGGCGCACCTCCTCCACGCTGATGCCGAGGCGTTGGGCGTACTGCTCGTAGAGCGAATCGACCCAGAGCGGCGAGTCGAGCAGGTTGCCGGGGCAGACGCTGTTGGCGCGCACGCCGAACTCGGCCATTTCCAGGGCGAGGCTTTGGGTGAAGCCGATGCCGCCGAACTTGCTGGCGGCGTAGGCCGAGTTCTTGTAGCTGCCCTTCTTGCCCGACTTGGAGTTAATCTGGATGATGACGCCGCTGCGCTGCTCGGCCATCAGCGGCGCGACGTGCTTGGCGCACAGGAAGTAGCCGACGAGGTTGACCTCGATCACCTTGCGCCAGCGTGCGGCGTCGAACTCGGACACCGGGCCCGAGAAGACGATGCCGGCGTTGGCGACGAGGATGTCGACGCGGCCAAACGTGTCAACTGTGTGCTCGACCATGCGCCGCACCTGCTCCTCGTCGGTCACGTCCACGGCGACGGCGGAGGTGCGGCGGTCCGTCTCGGCCTGCACAGACTCGGCGGTCTTGGCGGCCCCGTCCAGGTTGAGGTCAGCCACGACGACATGCGCGCCTTCCTGGGCGAGCCGCAGGCAGATGGCGGCGCCCAGGCCCTGCGCGCCGCCCGTGACTAATGCAATTCGATCCAGCAACGGCTGCGGGTTCATAGGCTTACGCTTCCAAATTAGTGATTCGTTCGCCAAATACGCACAGTGTCATGCAGTGCGCCTCTGTCATGCTGAGTGAAACGAAGCATCTCGTAGCGAAACGTCTCTGCTTCTGGTACAGCAAGATTCTTCAGCTCGCTTAGGCTCGCTTCAGAATGACAGACACTTGGCGAACAGACCGTTTAGGCATATGCCGGCTACAGCATCAACTCCAGCAGTTCTTCTTCCGCCTCGATGGTCCAGTTGCCGTTTTCGTCCAGCTTGGCGGCGACCGAGGGCAGCACGTCCTTTAGCTCTTCCAGCGTGGTCAGCGGCAGGGGCTTGCTCAGGTTGGGCCAGATCACCACCTTGCCGGGGAAGCGCCCATCAGCCACGGCGCGCAGCCCGTCGGGCACGCCTTCCAGCCCGGCGATGGCTGCCACCGAGCGGTTGGTGGAGAGCGCATGGCTCTCGGTGAGGAAGAGCATACGGTGCAGGTCTTCGATGGACGAGCCGCTGGTGCCGGTGAAGCGCACGCCGCGCTGCACAATGGCGTTGATGTCGAACATTGCCATCGTGCCGCGAGGCAGGCCGGCGAAGACGTTCATCACGCCGTCGTCCGCCAGCAGGTCCATTGCCGCCTCGATAGCGGGCACGCTGGGGGCCATGACGGCGATGTCGTCGAAGCCGCTTCCGCCCGTTTCCTCGCGCAGCTTAGCCAGATGCGCCTCGGCGCGGGGGAAGGATTCCTGCGAATGGCAGACGAGTTGCACGCCCGTCTTGCGCGCCGTACCGGCGAACTTATCCTCCACGGCCTGCAAGCGGTGCAGGTGCAGGTTGGTGGCGACCACCTTGCGCGGCTGCGGTTCGATCTCCAGGGCGCGCTGTAAATGCATGTGGCCCATAGGGCCGCCCGCGCCCAATACCCAGACCAGGCCGCCGGGCTTAAGCTGCGTACGGATGGGCCGGTAGGCCGCGGACAGGTCCGCCGTCGTCGTGCCGACGACGCCCAGGTTGTCGTAGTGCAGGCGACCGATGTCGAGCTGGACGCGGCGCGGCGCGGGCTGCGCGGCGACGACGTTGAACAGGCCGCCCTTAGCCAGTCGTCCGAAGGTGCGCTCGATCAGCTCCGGGTCGCTGCCCAGTACGACGATGTCGTCGTACTGGCGTTCGCCGTCCTCCTCGACCACGGCAACGCCCGCTTGCTCGGCCCAGGCGCGCACGTCTTGGGCGAAGTCCGTGTCGCTTGCGTCGACGACGACCGACGCCGGACGCCAGGTGATGGCAGCGCCCAGGCTGACGCCGCGGCCGTCGCCGGTGAGCCACAGCGCGCCGCCTTCCTTCCACGCGGTGCGGTATTGCACGATGTACGACGCTTCGACGCAAGCCCACGGCTCATTGAGCGCGGCCTCGGCGTAACCGGTGGTCGGCTTGACAGGCAGCAGGTAGTTGCCGCCGTCGCCGTTGAGCACGCGCTGGTCGATGCGGTTGTATTGCGAAAAGCCGCCCTGGATTTCGTAGCCGTAGGCGTAGCCGACGCCGCCCACGTAGATGTCGGCCTGGACGATGAAGCGGTCGCCGATCTTGTACTGGTCGCGCAGGTCTTCGCCCACGCCCACCACGGTGAGGATCACCTCGTGGCCCAACACGACGGGGTCTTCCTGCATGTTGCGGTAGATGCGCGGGTGGTTCTGTCCGGTGCGGATGACCTTGATGTCGGAGAAGCAGATGCCGCAGGCGTCGTGGCGCACCAGCAGCTCATCGGGGCCGTATTGGGGAAGGGGCCGCTCGATCATCTGCCCGTTTAGGCCCAGGTTCTCGAAGCCCGCCCCGTACAGCGGCCAAAGCCTGTGTTTTTCCGGCAGGGGGACGTTCGCCTTCTTATATTCGGCCAGTTTGCCAGCCATTGGATGGACTCCTCTCGCTTTGATGCAACTCAGAATGGACTTGTGAACCGCGCCGGCCTACCAGTCCTCCAGCCGCGACAGGATGTCTTGCGGCGAGTGTTCGGGCGTGATCTTTTCCAGCAGGGGCGCGCCGGGCGGCAGGGAGCGGCCGATGCGCGTGTAGAAGCGGTTGCGCTCGCCGCGCGCCGGCAGTTGATCCTTGGCCCACGCGCTCTGGAAGCCCATGCCCAGGCTGCGCTGCATGGCCGTATGTCCGTAGATGAAGTAGGCGCCGTCGATGAAGTCCTGGCGCACCGGCTGCAACGCTTCGGCGTCGAAGTCGTCGACCAGCTTTTGGCCGTAGCTGTTCATCTCCGTGCCGACGTTGAGCGGCAAGTCGAGGGCGCGCGCTAGATCGACGACTTCGTAGAGCTTTTGCACCTTCACCTTGCGCGCCGCCGGGTCGGGGATGTCCCAGTTGCGGTCGGGCACGATGTTGAGTGCGACTGCGCCTTTGCCGACCAGCAGGTCGAACAGGTCGTCCATGCGTTCTTCGCCGGAGGTCGTACCGTCGAGCCAGGCGGCGCAGGGCAGCGCACCGCAGGCCAGGATCAGGTCGTGCAGCTTGTCTACCGGCGGGAAGGTATCGTGGCCCGGCTGTACGTAGCCCACGCCGCCCTTCTTCATCAGCCGCGAGCGGATCTGATTTTGGAAGGCGGGCAGGTTCTGCATCAGGCTTTCGGTCTTGTCCAGCGGCAGGTCCAGCCGTGAAGACCAGAAGGCGGCGCGGTCGCCTGCATCCGGGTAGACGCGCTCAGCCACGCCGATGTAGGCCGTCACGATGTGGCGTTCGGTGGCGTTGCCGGCGGGCGTCAGCGGCAGCACGTCCGTCGCGTAGTCCGCCTTTACCGGGTCGAGGTAGGCGTTGACGCGTTCGATCAGCCCCAGGTTGCGTTGGGCCGACTGCTCACGCAGTTGCTTGATGATGGCCGCGGCCGCGGGGGCGACGTCCGTCGTGGTGAAGCCGATGCCCATGTGGTAGAGCACGCCGGGTTCGCCGGGCGAGTTGATCTCGTACTCGGCGAATTCGGGCAGATAGGTGCGCGTCTCGATGCCGGCGCTGCCGCGCACTTCGGTCAGCGCGCAGGCGTCGAGGAACTCGTCGACGCCATCCAGCACGTCGAAGTCCACGATGCCCATGAGCTTGTAGCCGCGCTGACGGCCCAGCCAGGCTAGGGACGTGGGCGAATGGCCGTAGGCGTTGAACGAGAAGAAGGTGTGGCAGTGCATGTTCGCCGCTTCAGCCGGGGCGACCGGGCGCTGCGGCTGCAAGCGCAGCAACTCGCGCAGGGCCGCGGCACGCGCTTCCGGTGCGAAGTCGTTAAGCTGCGCTTCCAATTCAGCCATTGATGCAGGTGTGCTCATCTGTTCCCCTCCTTAGCGGGTGCGCCCTCTACTGGAAGCCGCCGCTGGACGCATGGACGCCGCGCTCTCCGCGGATCTTCTCCTCGTAGCCGCTGGCCTTGTATGTGGCGAGCGGGTCGGCGGGGACGCCCATCTCCTCGCGCACCTGCGCCAAGAGCGGGCGCACGTCCGTCTTGTAGGCTGCGTTGAGGATGTTGTGCGCTTCGAGGACGTTGCCGGCATGCCGCGCTTCTTCCAAGGTGGCGCGCCGCACAAGCTGCGCCTTGGCGTAGGCTTCCTGGCAGTTGAGCACCGACAGGATCATAGGGGCGACCTTGCCTTCGACGTTGTGGCACTGGTCGATCATATAGGCGACATTGTTGGCTGTGGCGGCGAGATGCGCCTCGTCGCTCTGCTCGGCTGTGACCAGCTCGTTGTAGATCAAGAACAACTCATAGGGGTTCACGCTGCCCACGATCAGGTCGTCGTCGGCGTACTTGCGGTTGTTGAAGTGGAAGCCGCCCAGCTTGCCTTCGTCGAGCAGGAAAGCCACGATCTGCTCGATGTTGACGCCCTGCGCGTGGTGGCCCAGGTCCACCAAGACCTGCGCCTGTTCGCCCAGCTTGAGGGACCAGGCGTAGGCTGTGCCCCAGTCGGGGACGTCGGTGGAGTAGAAGGCCGGCTCGAAGAACTTGTACTCGATGAGCATGCGCCCGCCTTCGGGCAGGTGGTCATAGACTGCGGACAGTCCTTGCTCGAAGCGGCGTTTGCGCTCGCGCAGGTTGTCCTGCCCGGCGAAGTTGGTGCCGTCGGCGAACCACAGGCTCAGGGCGTCGCTGTCGGTCTTGCGCATGATGTCGCAGCATTCCAGAATGTGGTCCAAAGCCTGCTCGCGCACGCCGCCGTCCGGGTTGCCCAACGAGCCGAGGCGGTATTCGTCGTCTTGAAACACGTTGGGGTTGACGGCGCCGATGCGCACGCCCTGCTCCGCGGCGTACTGGCGCATGGCTGCGTAGTCGCCGTCCTCCGGCTTATCCCAGGGGATGTGGATGGCGACGGTGGGGGCGATGCCGGTCATCTTGTGTACCATAGCGGCGTCGTCCATCTTCTGGCGGGTGGTCACCGCTGCGCCGGGCCAGGGGAATGCCTTGAAGCGCGTGCCGCTGTTGGCGTAGCCCCAGCTCGGCGTCTCGATCTTATGGTTCTTGATGGCGGTCTTGACCTGCTCCACGTCGATGCCCTGGGCAGTCAAGCTTTCGGCTAACACGTTGTAGGCTGCCTGATGGCTGCTCATTTGCATGTTCCTCCGGTGATGCTGAGATAGTCTAAAACGCTTTGATACGGTTTTCGATGGTTTGGGTCACGAGTCATGCGTCACGAGTCAATGCACACGCATTATTCGTGTAATTCGTGCAATTCGTGGCTGAGTGCTTTTCTACACCTCGACGCTCTGTACCAGGGGCATGAATGCCTCGACCTGGTGCGGGTAACATTCGCATGTGCCCGGGTTGCCGACCACCGCGGCGGCCATAGCCGTGCCAAGCGCCAACGCTTCTCGCCAGTCTTTGCCCTGGAAGCGGGCCATCATCAGCCCGGCGCTCATGGCGTCGCCCGCGCCGGCGGGGCTGACCACAGGCGCGTCCAGGGCGGGCACATACCAGCGCCCGTCCGGGGTGATCGCCAGCGCGCCCTGCTTGCCCAGCGTGATGATCAGCGCCTGCGCCGCCCAAACGCCGATGCGCGGGGCTAGGGCGTCGGCCAGCCGCGCCGCGTCGACGACGACTTCGGCTTGTTCCGCTCTATGACGCCACAGCGCCGCCGCGTCCGGCGCCAGGGCGGCGAGTTCGCTCAAGTTGATCTTGAGGATATCCGGCAGCGCGGCCACGCTGTTGCGCAGGCTGTCGCCGGAACTGTCCAAAAGTGTGACCGCTCCGTGTGCTTTCCCCAGTGCAAGCAGCCGCGGGTAGGCGTCGAGAGGCATACCGGGGGGCAGGCTGCCCGCACAAACCAGGCCCCAACACGAGGGCAATTTGGCTTCCGCCAGCGCCAGCAGGCGATCCAGGTGCGCCGGTTCCGCGGTCAGCGTATGCGCGACGATGGTGGACTGCTTGCCCTGGGCCTTGTCGGTGATCAGCGCGGCGACGCGCGTGTAGCCGTTGGCCGGGATGAACTCATAGGGTGCACCGATCTCGTCCATCAACGCGGCCAGCATGTCGCCGCTCAGCCCGGCGCTCAGGCCGAGGGCCAGCGTCTCGACGCCGAACGCGTGCAGCAGCGCCGAGACGTCGATGCCCTTGCCGCTCGGCGCGACCGTCTCGCCCTCGGCCCGCACCAT
>JASGTU010000407.1 GCA_030058085.1 Chloroflexota bacterium | reverse complement strand
TGCCCAGATGTGGCGAATGACGCTGCACGGCGCGATTCGCATGCGGTTGAGCGGTGAGCGCCTGGGCGGAAACTTGACGCATAACTTGGCGAGAAAACCGGAGACAAAGGCGACGCAAACGATGGCGAATGTCCCCAGCGCGAAATTCCAAGATCTGAAACAGGAACAGGTGCAGGAGTATCTGCACGATACGATCGCGGTGCCGGAAGACTTGCAGGGCAACGTGATGGTGACCACGCTCGACAAGATCTACAACTGGAGCCGCAAGTCGAGCATGTGGCCGCTGCTGTTCGGCCTGGCCTGTTGCGCCATCGAGATGATCGCCACGGCCGCAAGCCGCTATGACCTGTCTCGCTTCGGCATGGAGGTGATGCGCCCCAGCCCGCGGCAGAGCGATCTGATGATCGTGTCGGGCACAGTGACCAAGAAGATGGTCCCGGCGATCGTGCGCATCTACAACCAGATGGCCGAACCGCGCTACGTGTTGAGTATGGGCGCGTGCGCCACCGGCGGCGGCCCCTTCAAAGAGGGCTACAACGTAGTCAGCGGCATCGACAAGTACATCCCGGTCGACGTGTATGTGCCCGGCTGCCCGCCCACGCCGGAGGCGCTGATCTACGGGCTGTTGAAGCTGCACGACAAGGTCGAGCGCCAGAGCATCACCAGCGTGCCGTGGTATCACACGGACAAGTCTGACTATGTGCCGGTGCCGCTTTTGGGGCCGGACATCTTTGACCCGCGCCAGATCGAACTGATCAAGGAGACGACGCTGGCCGCGGGCGACGCCGAGGAAGGCAAAGCCAAGAAAACCGCGGCGCGACGGGAAGAGGCCGCCCCGCGCGAGATTTCGGACAAGGCCAAGCAGCGGATCGAGCAGGCCAAAGCCCGCGCGCGGGCCAAGAAGCAGTCGGCGTAGCATCGGCTACCGGATGCCCAGGATTCTTGAGGAGAGGCGATGACGATGAGTGAGGCGACGGCCGCGGCCGAAGGCGGGAGCGCTGTAGGGGTGCAAGTGGCTGCCGAAAACCCGCCGGTCGATGGGGCGGCGGAGGACGCCGTCATCGGCAAGTGGGCCGAAGACACGCAAGAGGCGTTGGTGATTGCGCCGGACAAGCTGACCGCGTATTTGACCTATCTGCGCGACCGGCAGGGCTACGATTTCCTGTCGAGCGTGACCTGCGTGGACTACAGCGCGTACGGCGGCAAGCTGCGCGACGGCGTGGACGAACGCTTCGAGTTGGTCTATCACCTGTACAGCACGCGGAAGGGCGGCGGCCCCGTCGTGCTGCATGTGCGCGTGCCGGAAAACGAGACGGTCGCCTCGGCTACAGGAATCTATCCAGGGGCGAATCTGCAGGAGTGCGAAGTCTACGACCTGTACGGCATCAAGTTCGAGGGGCATCCGAACCTGCGCCGCGTGTTGCTGTGGGACGGCTTCAACGGTCACCCCATGCGCAAGGATTGGAAAGAGGCCTATCACGAGGCGGACACCAAGCCCTTCCGCAGCCGTCACCCGCAGGGCGATTACCAATGGCACGAGGATAAGATTCCCTGGGGCAAGAATACGACCTACCCGACCGGATGGGACCCGGACTCCTGGCGCGCGCCGATCACCTATGTGCCGGTAAGCCAGGCCCCGGAGGACGCATACAGCGATGAGTTCGAGACGGAAAGCATCGTCGTCAACCTCGGCCCGCACCACCCGAGCACGCACGGCGTCTTCCGCATGTTGACGCGCATCAAGGGTGAGACGATTTTGGCGCTTGAGCCGGAGATGGGCTACCTGCATCGCAACCACGAGAAGATCGGCGAGCGCAATACGTGGCTGATGAACATGCCCTTCACCGACCGGCTGGACTACATCAACTCCATGAGCAACAATCTGGGCTATGCCCTCGCCGTGGAGAAGCTGGCGGGCATCGAAGTCCCGGAGCGGGCGCAGTACATCCGCGTGATCATGGCCGAATTGACGCGCGTCGTCAATCACACCTGGTCGATCGGCTTCATCCTCAACGACCTGGGCGCGTTGCAGACGCCGGCGCTCTACGCGATCGAGGAGCGCGAGATGATCTTGGACCTCTTTGAGGAGGTCAGCGGCGCACGCCTGATGTGCAACTACATGCGCTTCGGCGGGGTCGTGCGCGATCTCACAGAGGGCTGGGAAGATCGGGCGCGCTACCTGGCGAACGAGCGGCTGCCGCGGGCGCTGGACGAACTGGACCGGCTGTTGAGCGATAACGAGATCGTCAAGGCGCGCGGGCGCGGGGTTGGCTATCTGTCCGCCAAAGACTTGCTCAGCCTCAGCGTCAGCGGCCCGATGATCCGTGCGGCGGGCGTGCCGTATGACATCCGCAAGGCGGAGCCGTACTGCATCTATGACCGCTTCGATTTCGACATCCCCACGCTGCCGGAAGGCGACATCTATGCGCGCTATTACATCCGGCTGTTGGAAGCGCGTGAGAGCGTGAAGATCTTGCAGCAGGCGCTGCGCGACATTCCGAAAGGCGAGGTATTGGGCGGCAAGGGCGGCTATACCCTGCGCCCGCCCGAGGGCGAGGCGTACCAACGCATCGAGGCGCCGAAGGGCGAGCTGGGCTTCTACGTCGTCAGCGATGCCAAGCCCAATCCCTATCGCTATCACGTTCGTTCCCCCAGCTATATCAACCTGAATGCGCTTGGCCCCATGTGCGTCGGCTACAAGGTGGCTGATGCGGTGGTGATCTTGGGCGCCATCGACATCGTTTTGGGCGAAGTAGACCGCTAGGAGAGAAAAAATGTTTGGAACCGGATTGCTGAAGGGCCTCGGCGTCACCATGAAACATTTCGCGGAGACGTTCATCGACGACCGCAAGCCGATGCCGAGCCGCTACGCAGACAGCATCCAGCTCGAACATGGGCGGCGCATTATCGACCAGCCGATCACCCAAGAGGGGCTGCTCACCATCCAGTACCCGGAAGAGAAGCGGCTTCTGCCGGAGCGCTTCCGCTATATCCCCATGCTGCTGTGGGACACGGAGAAGGGCGAGGACCGCTGTACGGCCTGCGGCATCTGCGCCAAGGTCTGCCCGCCACAGTGCATTTGGATCGTGCGCGACAGCGACGAAAACGGCAAGCCGGTCACACGGCCGGCGGAGTTCTTCATCGACGCTGCGGTGTGCATGAGTTGCAGCTTCTGCGTCGAGTTCTGCCCATTCGACGCCATCAAGATGAACCACGACTATGAGTTGGCCGTCTACGACCGCTATCCGCAGCTTGTCTATGACAAGGAAGAGCTGACCGTGCCGCTGGAGTATTACGCAGCGATGTGGCCGGAGCAGTTCGCCGCCGAGCAGGAGGCTCTCCGCAAGGCCGAAGAGGAAGAACGCGCCAAGGCCGAGGCCAAGGCTAAGGCGGCGGAGGCGAAGGCCAAAGCCGGCAAGTCCGCCGATAAGCCCAAGCGGACGCCGGAAGAGATCGAGGCGATGAAGCAGAAGGCCGCGGCGCGCAGCGCTGCCGCCAAGGAGAAAGCGGCGGGCGGCGCGGACGCGAGCGACAAGGCCAGCAGTGATACCGGAGACGATGCGGCCAAGAAGGCGCGGCTGGAAGAACTGAAACGCAAGGCAGCCGAACGCGCCAAGCAACGCAAGCAAAGCGAGGGGTAGCGGCGTCTGGCGCGCTTGCCGGATTGCTCGAACAGTTTCTTGCCGAGAGACCTGGATGGTCCAGCGATTGAATAAGCACAGAGCATCGAGCCAGACCGGCCTGTCCGCACGTCTGGCTCGTGCTGTTATACAGGGCGACTCACAAGGCGACTAGACAGCAACCTAGAAGGAGATGTGCGCAATGGCTGTGACGATCACGTATTATGGGCACTCGACGTTCACGTTCGATGTAGACGGAACGAAGCTGGTGATTGATCCATTCTTTGCGCCGAACAATTCGGCAGCCCCGGTGAAAGCGGATGAGATTGAGGCGGATTATGTGCTAGTTTCGCACGGGCATTTCGATCATGTAGCCGACGCCGCGTCGATCGCCAAACGCACCGGCGCCACCGTGATCAGCAATGCGGAGATCGTAGGCTGGCTGCAGAAGCAAGGCGTGAAGAAGGTGCACGGCATGAATACGGGCGGCGCGTTCACCTTCCCGTTTGGGCGGGTGCAGATGACCATCGCCCACCACAGTTCGGCGCTGCCCGACGGCGCCAACGGGGGTAATCCGTGCGGCCTGCTCTTTCACTTCAACGACGGCAGCGACGTCTATTTTGCCGGCGACACGGCGCTGACCTTCGACATGAAGCTGATCGGCGAGGCCGGCGGCGTGGACTTAGCCCTACTGCCCATCGGCGACAACTTCACAATGGGGCCGGATGACGCGGTGACGGCGGCGCAGTTTGTCAAGGCGAAGCGCGTGATCCCCATGCACTACGACACCTTCCCGGCCATCAAGCAGGATCCTCGCGCCTTTGCCGAGACGTTGCGCCAGGCTGCGGAGATCGATTGTAAGGTGTTGGCCCCGGGCGAGGCTTATACTCTGGCGTAGAGCCGTCGGGGACGAGGGGAACGGAGGAGCGTGTATGGCGAATTGGGCGGCATGGGTTGCGTTGGCGATAGCGCTGGGCGCACTGGTCTATAGCTGGAAGCTGAGCCAAGAATTGGAAACGGCGCGGGGCCGGCTTGACCGGTATAACCGGGCGCTGTTCCAGGCCAACGACGAGATCGCGAACCTGCGCGAGAATGTGGCGCAGGAGTTGGCCGAACTACGCGTGGCAGGCATGAAGGCGCAAGGTGCGCCGGCGTTCCACGCCGAGATGACCGTGCGCGAGGCGGACTTACTGCACGCCCAGACAGAGGAAGTTCTCGCCGGTTTTCACCTGGGCGGCTGCAGCCATTGCGCCGTCGAACCGGATGAGACATTGGCGGAAGCATGTGCACGCAACGGCATCGCGGCCGAGAAGCTAGTCCAGGCGCTGAACCAGTTACTGGCAGAGGCGAACGGGCAGAATGGCGACAGGCCGGTGAAATTGCCGAACGTGCAGTTGGAGTTATAGGGGGAGGCGGCTATGTCTTCGTTGAGCGAGTTCGCAGTCCAGTCCAAGGCGGAACTGCTCTTTCCAGCCCATCTGATCCCGAGTTTGCGCGATCTGCGGGGCGAGGAGTGGCGCAGCCTGATAGATCGGGTGGCGTCGCTGCCCGAGACGCACCACGATAGCCTGGCGTTCGTGCTGATGATGATCGAGTTGAACGGTTGCCTGAAGTGCAACAGCAACAATTACAAGTTCCTGCGCGGCTGCTTCCTTTGCGCCACGCAGACAGTGCAGTCGTACAAGGGCAGCGACCAGGACTTGATCGAGCTATATGGGCGGGCCAAGAAAGAACTGGAGTTGCGTCTGCAGCAAGGCGTGCGGCCCGGCGAGTTGTCGCTGTCTCTCGATATCTAGGCCGGGCCGGGCGAGAAGTCACGTTGGTTGGAGCCAGCGCGCTTTGCGCTGGCCTTTTTTTGAGCAGGTGATTGCGCGTGACAGGCGAGAAAGCGATGCGTGAGGACAAGCCCACAGGCGGCGACGCGGCGATTAAGCCGCTGCGCGTGCTCATCGTGGGCGGCGGCGTGGCAGGGCTGGCCGCGGCCTACGATCTGGCGCGCCAAGAACACGCGGGCCGGTCGGTTGACGTGACCGTAGCGGAGGCCGGCGCCGAGCTTGGCGGCCTTGCGTCCGGCTTCAAGGGCAAGCCCAGTTGGGAATGGCCGTTGGAGCGCTTCTACCACCACCTCTTTACCAACGACGACGCCATCATCGCGCTGACGCGTGAATTGGGCATGGCGGACCGGCTGACGACGCACGCGCCGGTAACCGCGCTGTACCACAAAGGCGGCCTATACCCGCTGGACTCGCCGCTGCGCGTGCTGCGCTTTCCGCATCTGTCGCTGTGGAACCGGCTGCGCATGGGCCTGGTCCTGGCCTACTTGCGCTATGACCCGCGGCGTCCGTGGCGGCGCTATGACCGCATTTTGGCGGACGAATGGCTGGGGCGCTGGATGGGCAGCGCCGCCTATTCGACCGTGTGGCAGCCGATGTTGCAGGGCAAGTTCGGCGCGCATTACGGCGAGGTCAACTTGGCCTGGTTTTGGGCGCGCAT
>JASGTU010000406.1 GCA_030058085.1 Chloroflexota bacterium | reverse complement strand
GGGGGACGACCGGGTTACGCTCTTCAGGGAAACCGGTATCCACAACGCTACCTTCATCTAGGTGGGGCCGTCGCGGCGCATTCCTAAACTGGTCCGCTACCGCCGGCGGCGTTTTATGACGGCGGGGCGGCGCTTACAAAACCCTCTCCGCGCCGCCCCGCTGTTTATTGAACTCTAGTTACGTCTCGTCAATCCGTTCGCCGGCAGAACAGAACAGGTGGTTGCGACGGCATCACTTTCGCCGGATTCGTTACGGGCAGCATCGTTGCTGCCCGTGCTGCCCCTACATTGGGGCTATAGGCTTGCCGTTATTCCAGCGGGCTGAGCCAGCGATCCGTGCCGTCGCCGTCCGCGGCCCAGCCTTCCACCGAGCCGTCGTCGGAGCGGATCTGGTACCAGGTGAAACCGCTCGCCGACTGGGGGCCGGCGATGACGGTGAACTGCGCGCCGGTGTTCACGCGGGCAACGAGCGCTGCATCGGTGCCGGGCATGACGCGCACGCTCAACTGACCGCCCGCGCCCATCGTGACCGTCACGCGGTCCTCGATGCGAGGCGAGCGATTGACCGGTTGCGGTTCGCCCAAGCGCGGGCTAAGCCATTCCGTTTCACTGTCGCCATCAGCCGCCCAACCCACGTTGCCCTGACCGTCGTCTAGGCGCCACCAGGTGAAATTGTCTGCGGATACGGGGCCTTCGAGGACACTCACGATCTGACCTGTGCCCAGTTGGCCTAGCAATTGGCCCGAGGCCGCCGGCGCGTCGCGGAAGTTGAGGCCCGCGGGCGCGGTGACGCGCGCCTGCTGTCCGGCTGCCAGAGCAGTGCCCGGAATCGGCGTCGGCGTAAACGTGGCGGTCGGCGCCGGGGTGGGCGTGTCCGGCAGGGGGATGGGCGTATCCTCCACCGACTGCACCTGAGGTTCGCCGGCTGCGATCTCCGGCTGCGTCGGGGCGGGCGGCGGGGTTGGCGTCGGCGTCGGGCGCGGCGCAAAGCTGCCGCAGGCCAACGAAGGAACCAGCCAGAGCAGCGACAACACGAGCAACATGCGCAGCCGCCACAGCGAGGCCAATGTTTGCCTTTTAGGTGGGGATGATGGAGTCATTGTCATGCCGGCCTTCGTGGTCATGTTCGGATTGCTCATCGGCGAGTCCACCCTGAGCATATCACAAGTTGATCGCTTTGAGCCATATGATGTGGTCGAAAGCGGTCAATTGGTCAACAACTTGGGGCGGCGTCGGCTCATCGGTGCCCAACACCATGATTGCCTGGGTGCGCGGGCCATGCCGGCCCACGTGCATGAAACTGATGTTGATATCGCGCGCGCCAAGATGAGTGCCCACGCGGCCGATGATGCCAGGCCGGTCGTTGTGGCGTGATACCAGTAGATGCCCTGACGCCGGGATATCGACCCAGAGATCGTTGATGCCCACGATGAACGGCTCGCCTTGCAGAACAGAGCCGCGGATGATCCACTCCTCGCCGCCGGCGAGGACGCGGATGGTCAACACGTTTTCGTGGCGAGCGTCTTGCTGGTGCAGCTTGCGCTCGCTTAGGTTGATGCCGCGCCGTTCAGCCAATAAGGAGGCGTTGACCAGGTTGACGCGGATGGTCGTAACGTCGCTGAGCAGCCCCTTGATGGCCGCGGCGGTGATGTGCCCCAGCTCGAACGCCGCGATGTCACCCTGGGCGATGATCTCCATGTCGGTGATGCCGCCCACGCCGATGAGCTGCAACAGGAAGCGGCCCATGCGCTCAGCCAGGTCGATGAAGGGGACAAGGAACTCCAGGTCTTTGGGCGGGATGATGGGCGCGTTGACCGCATAGCGCGCCGGACGGTCGTTGAGGACGTCGATGACCTGCAGCGCTACGTCGACTGCCACTTGCTCTTGGGCTTCGATTGTGCTGCCGCCTAGGTGCGGCGTGACGATGATCCTGTCGGATCGGCGCAGCGGGCTGTCCGCCGGCAGCGGCTCGGCGGAGAACACGTCCAGCGCCGCGCCGGCGATCCGCCCGGATTCGACGGCTTCAGCTAGCGCGTCCTCGTCGACCACGCCGCCGCGCGCCACGTTGAGAATGCGGGCATTGGGCTTCATGCGCTCGAATTGGGCGCGGCCAATGAGGTTGAGCGTCTGCGCCGTGCGCGGCACGTGAATCGTGATGAAGTCGGATCGTTCAAGCAGCGCGTCCAACCCTACCAACTCGACCCCGCGCTGGGCTGCATAGTCCGGGCTGACATAGGGGTCGTGGGCGATAACGCTCATTCCGAGTCCCTGGGCGCGGCGCGCCACCTCTTGGGCGACGCGGCCGAGGCCGATTGTGCCGAGGGTTTTGTTGCGCACTTCGACGCCCATGTACTGGCTGCGCTTCCACAAGCCTTGGCGCACATGGGCGTCCGCCTGTACGACGTTGCGCGCCAGCGACATGAGCATGGCGATCGTGTGCTCTGCCGCCGCTACGACGTTACCGGTCGGCGCATTGACGACGATCACGCCGGCCTGGGTCGCCGCGGCCACGTCGATGTTGTCGACGCCGACGCCCGCCCGCGCGATCACGCGCAGCCGTTCGCCGGCCTGGATCAGGTCCGCGGTGACGTTGGTGCTGCTGCGCACCAGGAGGGCGTCATAGCCGGGGATGATCTCGATGAGCTGCTCCGGCGAGAGATCGGTGCGCACGTCGACTTCGATGCCTGCCGCTGCGCGCAGGGGCGTGAGTCCCGCTTCGGAGAGCTGATCGCTCACCAATACCTTGTAGGGGTCGGTCATAGGGTTGATCTCCGCAGTCAGGCGTTGTCGCCGGCTCTTACATGCTTTCCGGCGCGCTGACGCCCATCAGGCGCAGGACGCGCGCCAGGACGATGCGCGCCGCCTGTGACAGCATGAGACGCGCGCGCGAAAGCTCGGGCGCGGCTGCGTCCACGACGCGGCAGTCCCGGTAGAAGGCGTTGAAGGTCTTGGCCAGATCGATGGCGTAGTGGGGCAGGTTGTGCGGCGACAGCTTCTCGACCGCCAACAGCACTTGCTCCTCCAACTCGAGCATCTTGCGCAGCAGGGCCAGTTCGGACGGATGTTCGAGCAAGGAGAGGAGCGTTGCGTCATGCTCGCCGTCGTGCTCCACGTCGAAGCCGGCCTTTACGGCGCGCGCCAGAATGGAGCAGATGCGGGCATGGCTGTATTGCACGTAGTAGACGGGGTTCTCGTTGGTCTGCGCCACAGCTAGGTCGAGGTCGAATTCGATGACGCTCTCCGGGCTGCGCGTGAGCAAGTTGAAGCGCAGCGCGTCGGCGCCGACCTCATCCACCACGTCGCTGATGGTCAATAGGTTGCCGGCGCGCTTGCTGAGCTTGACCTCGACGCCGTCGCGCACTAGCTTCACCAGGTCATACATGAGGATAACCAGACGGTCGGGGTCCAGGCCAAAGGCTTGCATCATGGCTGCCATGCGCGGCACATGACCTTGGTGATCGACGCCCCAAACGTTGACCACGCGGTCGAATTTGCGCACGAGGAACTTGTCGTAGTGGTAGGCGATGTCGCTGGCGAAATAGGTGGGGATGCCGTTGGAGCGCACCACCACTTCGTCCTTGTCGTTCTTGGGGTATTTGCTGGCCTGGAACCAGACTGCGCCGTCGCGGCGCACAAGCTCGCCGCGCGCGTCGAGGTGAGACAGCGCCTGTTCGACCAGGCCGTTGTCGTAGAGGGTCTGTTCGCTGTACCAGTTATCGAACTGCACGCCGATGCGATCCAACTCGGCTCTCAGCATGACCACGACCAGCTTGCGCGCGATCTCGCGCAGTTCGGCGAGCGCGGCCGCTTTGTCCATGTGAAGGAATTTGTCGCCGTACTCGTCTATGACCTGGCGCGCGTAGTCGATTAGGTATTCGCCAGGGTAGCCGTTTTCCGGGAAGGGCACAGACTGGCCCAGCAACTCGGCGTAGCGGGCGTAGAGGCTTTCGATGAAGTAACCGAACTGGTTGCCGGCGTCATTGACATAAAACTCGCGCTGCACAGTATAGCCGGCGGCTTCGAGCACGTTGGCGAGACCGTCGCCCAATGCAGCGTTGCGTGCACCGCCGTAATGGATCGGGCCGGTCGGGTTGGCGCTGACGTACTCCACCTGCCAGCGCTGGTCTTGGCCGATGGCGATGTCGCCGAAATGGGCGCTCGCCTGCAAGACGGTGAGAACTTGGCTTTGCAGCCAACGGTCGCTGAGTCGAATGTTGATGAATCCTGGCCCCGCCAATTCGGCTGCGCCGATCAGGTCTGCGGCAGGCAGGTTGTCGAGGATGGCTTGGGCAAGCTGGCGCGGGTTGACTTTGTCGCCGGTCGCTTGGCGGATGGCGGACGCCGCTATCAGCGCCACATTGGTGCTGTAGTCGCCGTGGCCTTCCTGTTTGGGGTGGGCGACCTCGACGGGCGGCACGTCAAACGCGTGCAGATCGCCTTTCGCTTGCGCCGCGGCGATGGCCTGGGTGAACAGCTCTTGCAGAGTATCGATCAGCATGTGCGTCTCTCTGTCAGATAAACCTTGGGGTTGCCTTCGCGGAAATGGGGGATCTCCCGAAGGTTCTATGCGTTGAGAACCTGATCCATGTCGTACCAGTTTGGCCCGGCTTCGACATCGACCTTGAGCGGCACGACAAGCTCGTAGGCGTTCTCCATCACCTCGCGCACGAGGGCTGCTACCGGCTCCAGCTCCTTCTTGGGCAGTTCGAGTACGAGTTCGTCATGCACTTGCAGCAGCACGCGCGCCTGAGTTCCGGCGTCTTGGAGCCGTTCATGCAGTTGGATCATGGCGAGCTTCATGATGTCCGCAGCCGTGCCCTGGATAGGCGCGTTGATGGCGGCGCGTTCGACGGCTTGCCGTTGGTTATAGGGCAGACGCCGGTTGGTCAGTTCGGGGAAATAGCGCTTGCGTCCGAGCAGCGTCTCGACATAGCCTTCTTCTGTGGCCTTGGCGATGGTCGATGCAATGTACTCGCGGATGCGCGGGTAGGTCTCGAAGTATTGGTCGAGGAACTGACGGGCTTCGGCGCGGCTCATTTCGGTGCGGCTGCTGAGGCCGAACTCGCTGACGCCGTAAATGGTGGCGAAATTGATGGTCTTCGCCAGGCCGCGTTGGCTGCGGTCTACCTGGTCGATGGGCGTGTTGAATAGCCGCGAGGCGGTAGCGGCGTGAATGTCTTGGTCGGCGCGGAAGGACTCGATCAGCGCCTCTTCGCCGGCCACATGCGCCAGCACGCGCAGCTCCACCTGGCTGTAGTCGGCGGAGATCAGCACCCAATCCGGCGGCGCTACAAAGGCGCGGCGGATCTGCCGGCC
>JASGTU010000405.1 GCA_030058085.1 Chloroflexota bacterium | reverse complement strand
AACCAGTCCCCGAAACACATGACGCCGGCGCCGCTCTCTCTCGCCTCGTCTAGATGCCGTCTCAATAGCCGCCTGTCGCACAGCGGATTGTCGAAATGCACGTCGGCTATGAGCAGATAGCGTTGCGCCCAACCCGGCTCCACGACCGGATGGCGCAGCGTCAACACGTTGCGTCCGGTACGCTCGCAATGCACTACTGCCGCCCGCTCAGCCCATCCTCGAGGCCGATGGCAATCACCAGCACGCCCACCAGCGTCACAATGGCCTCCACGATTGCCTCGTCAGGCAACGGCTCGCGGCCCGTCACGGCCACGTAAATCACCGAGAGCAGCCCGACCACCGACAGCCAGAATTTCCGGCTCAACAATAGATACCGCAGATTGCCCATCTCACCCCCCGCTAATCGCAGCGATGATCGCCGAGAGCGGCGCTTGCCACGCCGCCAACCCGACCAGACCCAACAGCGCCACCAGAATGCGCAGATAGATTAGCCCCATGCGTATGGCTGTATTGATGTCATGTCGCCATGCACCCAATTCCTGCGCCAGTTTCTCCAGATTGTCCGTGCGCTCCAGCAGACCGCGCACGCGTTTACTTCCGTCGCCCAGCACCACGAGCGACAAGCCGTCGATTAGATCGCCATGCTCGTTGATGATGCGCCCATGCTCGTCCACCGTCGCCCGGATTGCGTCCATGTTGTCCATCCCGCTAGCCGTCCCCTAGCTCATCGTCGTCATTCGTCACGCGCACCAGCGTCACCGTCCCGGGCGCACGGCGTGCCCCATAGCGCCGCATCATGCGCATCGCCTGCGTGTACGCCTGGCTGCGTGCAAATGACGCCCCGTCCGCGTTGAAGTCAAAGGCGGCGGCCTGCGCCGCCGCCTTCTCGCCCCACACCTCGGACGCCGCCGCATTCAGGTCGTAGCTCGCCGCCCAGTCTTCGTCATCCGCAGACAGCCCGTCGGCGTCCAGCGTCGGATACCGCTCGATGATCTCCTCTAGCACAAGATCGCTGTATCCGTTATCGCCGTCCGGCTCCGCAACCATCCTGCGCAACCGTGTGACCATCGCCGCCGTCGCCGTCATGATGACTACTCCCGGATGTACTTGATGTACGCGTTGCCCACCAAGCCGGCTACCGACGCACTAGCCGTCGCCACGATGTATTCATCCGCCGGCCACTTGACCGCGGCGGCGTTGCTGAACACTGCGGCTGCCGCGTTTACGTTCACACCGTCTAGCAACGTGTCGCTGCTCACATCGCCGCCGTCATCCACGCCCGCGTCAATCGTCGCCGCCCCCGCGGATTTCGTGGTGATGTCCAGGATGAAGTCGGTGATGATCAGATCTACGCCCTCAGGATTGAGGAGCTTCAGCACCCCGCCGACTGCGCCCGTAGTGTCAGCCGTCAATGCGGCCTTGTACGCCCCCACCTGCTCACTCATGGCATTCGTCTCCTATAGCCAGTAATAGATCTTGACCGGCGTCTCGTTTAGCGCGCTGTCAAGATCAACGGTGTTTAGCGACAACACCGTTGACGATACGGTCACGGCAGGTGCAGTCGCTTGCTTGACGTTGTTGAGCGACGCCGCCACGACCTGCGCCGTGTCGGTCAACATGTCCGGAAGCCCGATCAGCGCCCCGAATCCGACCGTGACTGTGTCCTCGTCGCCTTCCACCTCGTCAATGGCCCAACCGACGCCCGTAATGCTGGTGATGGTGGCAAACGCCTTCGTGCCCGCCACCGTCTCACCCGCGTTGGGCGTCAACGTCTCGCTGATTACGTTTCCCGCGAGGTCTGTGCCGACCACCACAATCGTGCCGTTGGTGTCTTCCGTGTTAACCGCCGTCTGCGTGACCGTCACGTTGCGCGCCCCCACGTCCGGCGCGGTATGCGCCAGCGTGTACGCGCCGACTTTCATGTCGACGGACGCGACATACCAATCCACATCATCCACGACCGGCGAACCGGGCGAGTACATGACGCCCGTCCCCCGCACCGTGAACTTTCCCGGCACGTCCGTCTGCGCGCGTAGCGCAATGTTGGTGTTATATGGATAGAAACTCATTTCGCGCCCCCTATGCCGTCAGATACGCGAACGGGAAGCGGCTGGCCTCGACCGGCTGCACGCGGCTGATCGGGTTGGGCAGCGCAAATCCCAGCCGCATCACGGCGCGCAACGCTACCATGTCCTGCTGTGCCAGGTTGTAGATGATGTTGCCGCCCGCATCCTGGATCACCGCCTCGGTCAACACCTTGTAGGTGATGTCCTGGCGCATGGCGTACACCAACTGATTCCACTGCCCGCTGATCAGGAGGTACGTGCTGTCTACCGCCCCGTTCGTGGGAAACAGGCACGGCGCGCCGTCCAGCAGATACGCTCCCGCCTGTTGCATGTTCGGGCTGAAAATCAGCCCGCCCTCGGTGTCGCGCACGTTGCGCAGCTTGCGCTTCATGGTCAGGTGCGCAATCGACCCCGTCACCATGAACCCGTCCTCTTCGACCAGACCGAACAGGCCCGATGCGCCTGCGTCCGTCTCGCCGAGAATCGCCTCGTACATGTCGGTATAGTTCGCCAGGCTCGCGTTTTGGCTGGCGGCCAACGCCCCGGCCACAATGCCCGCAGCGCCCAGGTTGGTCGTCCACGTCGCCGGGATGTTCGTCCCGTACAGCACTGCCTGGTCAATCGCAATGCCGAACGCCTCGACCAGACTGGGCCGCACCTCGCCCCAGATGTCGAAGGCCGCGTCGTCCAGCACCGCCTCAGGAATCGGCACGATGACGGCCAACTCTTCGGCATCGATGTACTTGTTTTCCCAGGTGACCTCGGACGTTTGCTTCAGGCCGGTGTCGCCGGTCACGAAATACGCCGAAGCCAACGCGCTCATCACCGGCATACGCCGCTGTGCCGTGCTCATGTTGGGCAGACGCCGCGACAGCCCCAACACTGCCGACGCCTGCGGAATCGCCGCGATGATTTCGCGGCTCGCATCCTCTGGGATCAGCGCCGCAGAATCCGTGCGGCTGATCACGCTGTTATAGGTTGGCATCTCCTAATTACCCTCTCCCGGCAGCTCGCCGGATGTATGCATTCATGTCTCGCGCAGCGCCCCCCGCCGCCTGCGCCGCCCCGTTGCCCGCGTTTGTCGCAGGCCGGGCGAACAGGTCGGGGTGCTGCGCCCGCACTTCGTCCAGCGTCAGCCCGTCCGCACTCGCCGCCAGCCACGCCAATCGCAGATTGCGGCATCCCGCCGCCGTCGCCGCCTCGTAGAAGTCGGCGCGCTTCTGCTCCGTCTCCAGCCTCCCGCTGAGTTCGGTCAATTGCTTGGCCGCATCGCTGTTTGCGTCGAGCTTGCCGCTCAACTCCCTAATCTGCTTCGCCAGCGCCTTCGCATTGTTGCGTTCCGTGTCCAGCGCCGACTTCAGCCCCTTCGTGTGGCCGTCGATTAGGCCGCGGACAGTCTCGTCCTGGCCCTCCAGCCACGCATCGAATTCCACCGGTTCGGGCGTCCCGCCCTGGCCTTCAGGCGTCCCGCCCTGGGCCTGTCCCTCGTCTGCCATCTCAGCGTCTCTCCTGTCTATGCCGCCAACAACTCGCGCAGCGGCGTCGGAACCAAGCTCGCCCCCCACGTCGCATCCTCACGCCGCGTCACCGTTTCGCCCAGGTCGAAGCGCCCCGACTGCCACGCCTCGTAGCGGCCCGGGCCAAGAATCTGCCGCTGCGTCTCCGCATCCTGCCGACGGAACCACGTCTCGCCCGTCTCCCACGACACCCCGTCCGACCGGCGCAGCGCCGGAACCGCCACGCACCGCCCCGCCGGATGCTCTTCAAACGGCACGTCCAACTC
>JASGTU010000404.1 GCA_030058085.1 Chloroflexota bacterium | reverse complement strand
CCCTGTAGAAGTTGGGCGATGCCCGCGGGCTGGATGGCGTCGCCGCCGACCAGAAGGCCGCCGAACAGATAGGAGACGAGCACGATGCCCAGCGGGTTGAGTTTGGCGAGCCAGGCGATGATGATGGCGGTGAAGCCGTAGCCCGGCGAGAAGCGCTCTTGCAGGCGATGCACCACGCCCGCCACTTCGCTCATGCCCGCTAGGCCGGCCAAACCGCCGCTGAGGGCCATGACGAGGATGATGTTGCGCGTCAGGTTGATGCCGGCGTAGCGCGCGGCGCGCGGGTTGTCACCGATGACGCTGACCTCGAAGCCCCATTTGGTGCGCGACCAGACGATGAGCAGCACGATGGCGAGGCCCACGGCCATGAAGATGCCGAAGTGGGCCGTCAGGCCGCGCAGGACGGGGAAGGCATCGCCGAAGTCGGTGAAACGCGGCAGCCAGGCGCTGCGCGGGAACTGGGGCGTCAGGCCGAAGCCACGCTCGCTCCAGGGACCGTAGACGAAGTAGTTGTTCCACAGTGCGGCGACATAGGTCAGCATCAGGCTGGTGATGATCTCGTTGACGTTGAGTTTTGCCTTGAGCACGCCGGGGATAAAGCCCCAGATCGCGCCGCCGATGAAGCCGGCGATCGCCATCGCCGCCAGCATAAGCGCCTGGGGCGTGTTCGCCGGCAGCAGGAAAAGGGCGACGCCCGTAGCGGCAAACGCGCCGATGAAAAGCTGGCCTTCTGCGCCAATGTTCCACAGGCGCATGCGAAAGGCGACGGAGACGCCCAGGCCAGCCAGAATCAGCGGCGTCGCCTTGATGGTGGTGTCGGACCAGCCGTAGAGCGAGCCGAAAGCAAGCTGCCCCATGCGCCGGTAGACGAACCAGGGGTTGGCGCCGGTCAAGCTGAGCAGGCCGGCCCCGACGATCAGGGCTAGGATGACCAGGATGATGGGCGAAAGAAAGCTGAGCCAGCGCGGCTGCGTCTGCACACGGATGATCTGGAGGCGGAGGCTGCGCGGCTTGACGTTCGCCGTCTGTGGCATGGTCATGGGATGATCTGCTCCCGCTGGACTGGCGATGCGACGGTTTCGCCGGCCATCATCAGCCCGATTTCTTCCAGGTTGGCTTCCTCGATGGGCATGATGCCGGTGATGCGGCCCTCGTAGAGCACGGCGATGCGGTCGGACAGGGCGAAGATCTCGTCCAGGTCTTCGGAGACGAGGACGATGGCCGCGCCCTCGTTGCGTTCATTCAAAAGAATGTTGCGCACATTCTCGGTGGCGCCTACGTCGAGGCCGCGTGTCGGGTAGGCGGCGATGGTGATCTGCGGCTGTTGTGAGATCTCCCTCGCCAGGATCACTTTCTGCAGGTTGCCGCCGCTCAAGAGGCGGGTGGGGGTCTCGGCAGTGGGGGTGGCGATGTCGAACTGCTCGATGAGGCGTCGCGCCTGCTCGCGCATGGCGCGGCGGTTCATGAACAGCCGCCCGCCGATGCCGGGCTTGCGGTAGCTTTTGAGCGCCAGGTTTTCAGCCACGGAGAGGTTAGGCGCGCTGCCGGTGGCGCTGCGGTCCTCTGGCACGTAGGCGACGCCGGCTTCGATCATGATGATGGGCGGCGCATTCGTGACGGGATTGGTTGCCACGCGGATCGTGCCGCCGGTTGTGGGGCGCAGACCGCAGATCGTTTCGGCCAATTCACGCTGCCCGTTGCCCGCTACGCCGGCGATGCCCACGATTTCGCCGGAGCGCACGGTGAGGGAGAGCTTGCGCAGTGCGGACAACCCCTTGTCGTCCAGCGCTTCCACGTCGCTTAGGATTAGCCGCTCATCGCCGAGATTGGCGGCTGGCTTTTCCAACCGGAACAAGACGTCGCGGCCCACCATAAGGCTGGCAAGATCGCGCTTCGTCATGTCCGACGCGTCCACGGTGGCGACGCTGCGCCCGTCGCGCAGCACGGTGATGCGGTCTGCGATCGACAGCACTTCGTCGAGCTTGTGGCTGATGAAGATGATGGTTTTGCCGGCGGCGGTCATCTCGCGCAGCGTCTGGAACAGGCCTTCAGTCTCCTGTGGCGTGAGAACGGCGGTCGGTTCGTCCAGGATCAAAATCTGTGCGCCGCGATAGAGCAGCTTGATGATCTCGACGCGCTGCTGTTCGCCCACCGAGAGCTGCCACACCTTGGCGTTCGGGTCGACCGGCAGACCGTACTGTGCGCCTATGCGGCGGACGTCGCGCTCGATCTCGTCGGTGTTGAGGATGAAGCTGACGTGGCGCAGGCCGAGGATGATGTTCTCGGCTACGGACTGCGAAGAGACGAGCATGAAGTGTTGGTGCACCATGCCCACGCCGGCTTGGATGGCGTCGCGCGGGGAGTGGAATTCGACGGGCGCGCCGTTGATCAGAATCTCGCCCTGGTCCGGACGGTACAGGCCGGAGAGGATGTTCATCAGGGTGGACTTGCCGGCGCCGTTCTCGCCGAGGAGAGCGTGAACCTCGCCTTTGCGCGCCGTGAAGGTGACCGCATCATTCGCCAGCACACCCGGAAAGGTCTTGGTGATGTTGCGCATCTCAAGAGCGTTGGCTGCGTCTGTCATGCGTGTGGGGTTCCAGAGGCTGTGCGACTGATATCGCCGGTTTTTTATCTGTGGCACACAGAATGCCAGAATGGGGAAAAGATCGCAAGTGCGCCTAGAAAGCGCTCAGAGCCGAACGCCGCTAAATCAAGCTGTGGCTGCGGGCCGGCATGATTGCCGCAACGGTGCGTGCGAGGAGACGACGCGCCATCTCCCCGCACGCAGAGGCATAACTACTCTAGAGACGCCTCGGGGGAGACGCCTTCAGCCAGCCAGTTCATGCAGATGGTGCAGGCCTCGCGGCCGGTGGCGGCGGCGGTGGCCTCGTCGATGCCTTCGAGGTCAGACTGCGTCAGCGACACGCCGGCGGGGATGATCTCGTTGCCCTTGTTGTCGTTGATGGGGCCGGTGAAGACGTCGAAGCGCGTCATCTC
>JASGTU010000403.1 GCA_030058085.1 Chloroflexota bacterium | reverse complement strand
ACAGGCGGGCGATGACCGTCGAGCAGGACGAACGGCGCCACGCGCTCGACCCTGCGCACGCCGATGGCCCGCAGGTGTGTGATGTCGGAGAGGCGGCCGCGTCTGCGTTCTTTGACGATAGCGTCCGCGGTGACCGGCCCGATGCCCGGGACTTGTAGCAGTTCGCGCCGCGAGGCGCGGTTCACTTCCAGCGGCGCGTCGAGCAGGTGCTCTTGCGCCCACGCCAGTTTGGGGTCGATGTTGAGCGGCAGGTTGGCGCTGGCGTCGAAGGGCAGGTCTTCGACAGACCAGCCGTAGTCGCGCAGCAGGAAGCTTGCCTGGTAGAGGCGGAATTGGCGCATGGGCGCAACAGCCGCGCGCTCCTCGAACGGGGTGCCGGCGACGGGGCTGAAGGCGGAGTAGTAGGCGCGGCGCAAGCCCATCTGCGCGTAGAGGGTCTCGCTGACTTGGAGAAGCTCTAGGTCGGTGTCACCAACGGCGCCGACGACGAACTGGGTGGCTGAACTGACGGAGAGACGGCGCTGGCGACGGATGTCTTCGATCCAGCGCATGCGCGTGATGAGCTCCTGCCAGTAGTCTTTGGCCGGGGCCAGGGCTTCGAGTCGCTTGGGGGTGGCGCCTTCCAGGTTGATGGAGACGCGGTCGGCAAGCTGCATGGCGCGGAGAATTTGGTCGTATTCGGCGCCGGGCATTATCTTGAGGTGGATATAGCCGCGGTAGAGGAATTTACTGCGCAGAATCTCTGCCGCGTCGATGAGGCGATCTTGCGTGCTGACTCCGCCTTTGATGATGCCGGAAGACAGGAATAGGCCGTCGACCAAGCCGGCTTGCTGCATCTTGTTGAAGACGCCGGCCATTTCGTCCGGCTGGAAGGTGATGCGGCGCGCTTGGTTGCGGCCTGCGCGAAACGGGCAATAGTTGCAGTTGCGCTCGCAGGCTGTCGTCATCATGGCTTTGAGGATCGGCTTTTTGCCTTTCGGCGTAGAAACATCGCTGATGCAGGGCAGCGGTTTGCCCTTGCTCGGCGGGGCGGTCTCGGCGGCTTCCGTGACGGGATCGCCGCCGGCAGGCTCGAAGCGGGCTGCGTCGCCGAGCAGCGACAATTTCTGATAGGCGTCGGGCGCGACTCGGAATTTCATATTGATAGTATACGAACAAACGTTCTTGTCGTCAAGCGCGAATAATGGTATTTCGGGCTTGGCGACAGACCTTACAGCTAGGGTGAAGGGGCAGTGTGATGCGGGCAGTTGTGCAGCGGGTGAGCAAGGCCAGCGTGCGTGTGGGCGGCGAGACCGCCGGCGCCATCGGCAAGGGGTTTGTCGTCCTGCTAGGGGTAACCCATGATGACGGCGCTGCGGAGGCGGATTACCTTGCCCGCAAGATCGCGGGTCTGCGCGTCTTCGAGGACGAGGCCGGCAAGATGAACGTGGGGCTGGAGGAAGCCGGCGGCGTCGTGTTGGCTGTCAGCCAATTTACACTCTACGGCGATGTGCGCAAAGGGCGCCGGCCTAGCTTCACGGCGGCGGCCCGACCGGAGGAGGCCCTGCCGCTCTATGAGCGGTTCTGTGAGGCCTTGGCTGCACAGGGGCTGCGCGTGGAGAGGGGCGTTTTTCAGGCGCACATGAAGATCGAGTTGATCAACGACGGCCCGGTGACGCTCTGGCTGGATACGGATGATCTGATGGCGGACGCCTGTGGAAAGCCGGGCGGAGGAGAAACGATGAGCGAAGACAGCTATTTACTGGCGGAAGAGCCGCCCGTCGACCTGGCGATCGCCGAGGAGATGGTCGCGGAGCTAGACAGCTACCTTGTCGGCAATGACCTGTACCGCACGGTGATGGCGCGGACGGGGCGCGGCGAACTGAAGTTGCAGATGAGCGGCGGCGATCTCCTGTCCCGGCTGCACCGGCTGCAAGGCGAGCGGGATGCGCTCAGCGCGGCCGAACAGGCGCGGCTGGACGCAGTGCAGCAATCCGCCGACCGCGCGATCTACAGCTTGCGCACGCGCTTTCATGAGCGGTTGGGGCGCGAGATGAAGGCCAGGCTCGACAGCCTGCGCTGGTATTTGGACGAGTGCCAGGAAGATCGCGCCAAGTGCCGGACGGAGTACCCGTTCGAGATTCGCAACCGGCAGCGCATCGAGGAGATCCTCAAGCAGCTCGGTAAAAACGCTTCGCCGGAGTTGATGAGTGTGCTGAACCAGGTAGACCGGCGGATCCGGCAGTTGGGACAGTCGCCCGGCTTTGTGTGGGACCGGCGACTGGAGAAGGTATACCCTTCGGACCGGTATTGGTATCTCTACCAGAGGCCCTAAGGCGTCCCTGATTGTCTACCAGGAGGCTGCCGGCCTCCTGGTAGGACGAGTTTAGGCGGGGTTAAGCGCGGCGACCACTTGATCGTGGATGGCGCCTGCGGTGGCGATCACGCCGCTGCCGGTGATGGGATCGCGGCCATGCCAGTCGGTTATACGTCCGCCCGCTCCCTCGACAATCGGGATGAGGGCCATCAAATCCCAGAGGTTCATCACGGGATCGGTCATGATGTCGGCGCCGCCGGTGGCGAGCAAGTAGTAACCGTGGCAGTCGCCCCAATTGTTATAGCGTTTGGCGCGCCTGGAGAGGGCCTCGAAGGCGGCGGCATCGTGGTAGTTGCCCACGTTCCAGTGTTCCGTGTTCAGCATCACGGCGTCTGCGAGGTCCGTGCAGGGGCGGACATGGACGGGTTCGCCGTTGAGCCAGGTGCAGCGGCCATCGCCGATCAGGAAATCGTCGAAGATGGGATGGTTGATGACCCCGAGAATGGGGCGGCCATCCTTGACCAGGGCGATCAGGGTGCCGAATAGGTAGCTGCCGCTGACGAAGCTCTTGGTGCCGTCGATGGGATCCAACACCCATTGGTAGGGCGCATCGGGCTGGTGATGGCCGTACTCTTCGCCGAGGATGCCGTGCTCCGGGTACGCTTGCATGATCGCCTGGCGCATGACCTGCTCGGCCTCGCGATCGGCGATGGTGACAGGCGACTGGTCGGCTTTGGTCTCGACCACGACATTCGCCCGGTAATAGGGCTTGATGGCGCCTGCGCTGAGGTCGGCAAGGTGGCGGGCGAAGTCGAAGAATGCGTCTGCCTTGCCCGGATTGCTCACAAGCGACGTTTCGGTCACGACCGTCATGCCTCACCGCCTGCCGCATTCGGTTCGGCCTCGAAGTATTCACGCAGCGCCGCTTTGGCTTCGTCGTCCAGCGCCCCTTCCACCATGAACCAATATTGATGCGGCAGCAGCCGGCCTTCGGCGGCGGATTTGCGCTGGGCCACGGCGATCTGCAGGTTGCTGCGCGCTGCGTCCAGATCATGCCGGACTGCCCAGCCGATGCCCGCCAGCAAGAAAAGCGACCAGGGCACGCGCTGCTGTTGCTCGCGGATAACGCCCAGTACGCCGGCGAGGGCGGACCCGGTTTCGTCCCCCAGGTAGAAGTGCGAAAGTGTGTATTCCACGAGGCTGCCTTGATCGCCCTGATCGGGTTTGATGCTGGTCACGCGCTGCCAGGTGCGCTTGGCCTCCCCCGCCTGTCCTTGCTTGAAGAAGGAAAGCCCGCGCCAGAAGCCGGAGCGCACCGGGTGTGCTTGGTCGCGGTTCAGGAAGGGCAGGGCATCCTCGTGCCGCCCAACGTTGATCAGCCGCCCGTACACGAGGTGCGGATGCTGGGCGTAGGCGCCTTTGCCGTCGAGAACCTCTTTGAAGGCGGCGACGCCCTTTTCCCAATCCTGTGATTCGATGGCGACGACGGCGCGCAAGCCCTGCAAGTAGGAAGCTTCACCTTCGTAATCGGTATCGTCTGCGGCGGGTCGTTCTGCACCCGCGTCCGCCTGAACGGATGCCGCGGTGAGGCGGGCTTCGGCTTCGTCGAGATAGGGCAGGGCTGCCTGCGGCTTGCCGGCGCGCACCAGCGCCATGACCAGCCGGCCCCAGTCGCCGACTTCGGACTCGGGCTGCTGCGCCAGTGCGTGAAGGCGAGCGATGCCTTCATCTGTGCGTCCAGCTTGGATGAGGACATCGGCGATCTGTGTCTCCCACTCGTCGCGGTCATCGGGGTCTACGCTTTCCTGCGCCTGGGCGAGGACCTCAAGCGATTCATCGTAGCGGTCGCGCAGATTGAGGTAGCCGTGCAAGGCTAGCGCGCTGCGGATGAGTAGATCTTGTAGACGCCCGTCCCCGGATTTGCGCTTGCTTTCGGGAAGGCGACGGAGTCCGTCGAAGACCTTGCGCAGCAGGGGGATGGCTTCGTCGTTGAAGTTGGCGGCTTTTTGTTGGCCTTGGACGAATATGTCTTCCCAACTGCCGCGGAGGGGCTGCGGCGCGGGGGCAGGTTGTCTAGCGTTCATAGCGGTTCCTGGCGTTGAATGTGGTTAGGCTTCGATTTCACGTTTGACGGTGGAAAGCAGCGTGTCGGCGCGCAACTCGGGCAGATTATAGCAGACGCCGCCCAGGGCGACAGCCAGCTTTTGGGCCAGGCCGCGGTCAAAGGCGGCATGTTCCATGTTGACGACGATGCTGCGGAAGGCGGCTTGGTCGAACAGGCCGGCGATGCGCATGGCCTCTTCTTGGGCGGGCATGCCGGTCATGCTGACGTTGCCGGCGCCGTCGGTGAGCAGGATCATCAGCGGGCGCAACTCGGAATCGCGACGGCGCGCGTTTTCGATGACCTGCCAGGCGAGGTAGAGACCGTTGCTGAGCGGGGTCTTACCGCCTACGGGCAAGTCCTGCAGGGCGCGCTGCGCCAGGTCGACGCTATTGGTGGGCGGCAGCACGAGCCGCGCCCTGTCGCGCTGGAAGACGACGAGGCCGACCTGATCGCGGCGCTGATAGGCGTCGACGAGCAAGCTGAAGATAGCGCCCTTGGTGGCTTCCATGCGTTCGCTGGCAGCCATCGACCAACTGGCGTCGACGACGAACAGGATCAGGTTGCCGGTGCGGCGTACGCGCACCTTGCGCTGCAGGTCGCTGCGCCGCAGTTGCAAGGCCAGATCGTTGGTGCGCTCCTCGCGGCGGCGCTTTTGGTAGGGCGACGCCGCGCGTAGGGTGGCGTCGAAGGCGATGTCGTCCAGACGGTCTTTGGCGGGCTGCGCCTTGATGTAGCGTCCGCGTTTGCGCTCGGTGCGCGTGTACGAGCGGCGCCCGGCGCGTTCGCGCGTCATCTTGTCGAGGGGCGTGTCGAAACGCTTGGCTTCGAACGTGTCGCCGATTTCGACGGGCTTACGTGCGCCTTTTTGATCGCCGGGCGATGAGCTGCTCTGGGGCGAGGCGTCGGGCTGGACCATGCCCCCTTCGCCTGCATCAGCGGAGTCGCTCAAGTCGGACTCATCGCCCTCTATGCTTTTTTTTCATCGGCCGCGGCGCTGCCCTGAGCTTCTGCCGCTTCGTTTTCGTCGGCTGCGGCCTGTTCCGCCTCGGCGCGCGCCTGGCGCATGTTGGACTGAAGCTGATCCGCATTGAGGACGGAATCCTGGAACGGCTGCTTTTTCATGCGGTGCGGCAGGGCCAACTCGGCGGCGAGCAGGATATCGCGGTCGGTGATGTGCAACCGCCCTTCGTAGGCGGCGTGGGCTCGCGCAGTGCGCAGGATGACGATGTCCGCACGGTGCCCGTCGACCTTGAAGCTGGCGGTGAGGGCGGCGATGGTGTACATATCGCGCTCGGTGTATTTGACTAGGTCGTAGCGGGCGCGGGCTGCGATGATCCGCTCGCACTGCTCGGCTTCATCCGCTTCGTAGGCGGCGATGAAGTCGTCGGGGTTTTGCTCGTAGAAGATGCGGCGGCGCAGTATTTCCACGCGGTCTGGCGCCTCGGTAAGGCCGACCACGTCTACGGCGTGGGCAAAGCGGTCGAGTAATTGCGGGCGCAAGTCGCCCTCTTCCGGGTTCATGGAGCCGACGAGGACGAAGCGGGCCGGGTGCTGAAAGCTGATGCCTTCGCGTTCGACGACGTTGATGCCCATGGCCGCGCTGTCGAGCAGCAGGTCGACGACGTGGTCATCGAGCAGGTTAACTTCGTCGACGTAGAGGACGCCGCGGTTGGCGGCGGCGAGGATGCCCGGCTCGAAATGGCGTTCGCCGCGCTGGATGGCTTTCTCGATGTCCAGCGTGCCGACGACACGATCTTCGGTGGCGCTGACGGGCAGGTCCACGAAAGGCGTGGTGCGGTATTCGGCAGGGAGCTGGCCGGTCTGGGCGAGCCTCTCTTGGCATTCGTCGCAGAACAGGTCGGGCCGATTAGGATCGCAGCCGAAGCGGCAGCCCTGTACGACCTCGATGTTCGGGAGCAGCGCAGCCAGCGCGCGTGCGGCGGTGGATTTGGCGGTGCCGCGTTCGCCGCGGATGAGTACGCCGCCGATCTGGGGATTGATCGCGTTCAGAACAAGGGCGCGTTTCATCCGTTCTTGGCCGACGATGGCGGAAAAAGGATAGGTGGATCGCATAGGATTGTCCTTCGATTCTAAGGCTCTACACAACGCATAAGGGCGAAGCACGGCTTCGCCCTTGCTGCTCCCGCGTCCCATTATACCCAAGGGGCAACTTTGCGTAAAACCGAGGCGCTCGGCGCTGTACAATAGGTCAGGGAGAGACGCTGAAAATAGTTGCTGCAGGCTCGCCGACACGCGATAGAATTGTACGGGGTTGAAATTGCGGAAGCGGCGTTGCGGGTGGAATATGGGGAATATGCATGGAAACCGACTACGCTGAAACTTTTGAAAGCGTTATGCGTACTGATGCATGACGGATGGGGCGCGCTCATGCTTTATGTGCTTTGATAAGCGGATAAGCGGCGCTCGTTGATGTCCGGTCAGTATGCGGTGCTAAGCGGCGACCGCCTCGTATGGGAGACGGCCAAGGAACCAGACAGCGCAGGTCCGCGTAGACAATGAATGACCAGGAAGAAATTTGGATCCAGCAGGCTCGCAGCGGCGATAAACGCGCCTTCAGCCGGCTGGTAGAGGCGTATCAAGGGCCGGTGTTCAGCCTGACGTATCGCATGTTGGGGAACGCGCAGGAGGCCGAAGATGCAGCGCAGGAAGCATTCTTGCGCGCCTATTCGAACTTGCGGCAATACGACCCCTCGCACAAATTCAGTACGTGGCTCTTTTCGATTGCCAATCACCATTGCATTGACCGCTTGCGCAAGCGGCGGGTGACTTGGCTGTCCATCGACGATAATCCGGTGTTGCAGAACTTGACTGGGGACTCACCGCAACCGGAGGGAAGCGCACTTAGGCGTGAGCTGCGCGATGAGGTGCAGCGGTTGTTGGAGGGACTGGAGCCGGAGTATCGGACGCCGTTGATTCTGCGTTATTGGGAGGAATGCAGTTACGAGGAGATCGCACAGATCATGGATCTGAGCATTCCGGCGGTGAAGAGCCGGCTGTTTCGCGCCCGCCAGCAGGTCGCCAAGCTATACCGCGAGAGCCAGCCGGCGACGATCCCGCCGCACTCTGGGGACGGGAAGCGAGGACGCACGGGGGATCGAGCGACGCGTCTCGTGCAGTTTACGGCGCCGTTGGCGTCGGCCTAGGAGGACGGGGATATGAATATGGACAGGACGAGACAGGAACCTGAACGCGGCGCGTGGCTGATGTCGCTGGCGCTGGACGATATGCTGGAACCGTCTGAGGCCGAGTTGTTCGACACATTGCTGGCGGAAGACCCGGAACTGGGCGAGGAATGGGCGCTGTGGCAGGCGGTAGACGCGAAGCTGTTGAAGGCGCCGCGTCTCGTCCCGTCGACAGGGTTCGTGGCGGAGTTTGAGCGGCGGCAGGCGCAGCGCGAGCGGCAGCGACGTTTGTGGTTCGGGTTGATCGTCGGCGTAATGGCAGCCACGCTGTGGGTTGGTCTGTTGGCGGGCCTGGCCGGAGCCGGCGCCTATGTCATGTTCCGGCAGGCGGATACTCTGGTGGCGCTGGTGCATGGCGTCGCCTACTGGTATTCGGCGCTGCAGAGCCAACTGGACATCATCGTCTCGGCGGCTTCGGCGCTGTTGGGCACGACCCAGGTGCGGGGCGCGCTTCTTGTGTACGTGGCTGTTGCGGCGTTGACGCTGGCCTGCTGGGTGCGCTTCCTTCGTCGCAGCGTAGAGATGGAGCCGAACGGACCGGCCTATGTCCGTTCGGCCTAGGTTGCGAGGAAGACATTCGGATCGGCAGCCTCTTCGCTCAGGAGAGGTGCGTAAAAGGCGAGGGCTTAAGTGTGAGGCAGTTCACTATTTTATCAAAAGGCTCAGCGGTGAACTGCCTCACCTGCCCGCAAATGAAAAATGTCGAACTGTGCTTCACTTAAGCGTCCGATAGTCATGCGTTCTTGATTAGTTTTAGATGAAAATACCTGCGAGGTGAATGGTGAGCGCAAGGAAAGTCGGAATCTTGGCGGTGACGTTGCTCGCTATGGCGGCGCTTGTGCCTGCAGCGCTGCTATTAGTCACGGGGCATGCTGACCCCGCGGCCGCATTCGGGCCGTCGCTAAGGGCGATGTTGCCGATGGAGGTTGCGCCGATGATGCGTGCCGCTCCGATTGAGAATCGGCTGCCTGCGAGTAGTGTAAACACTCCGATCACGGCGGATGCCCAGCAGTCGTATTTCGGCGACCTGACGGTCGAGCGGGACCAGGTATTGGCGGGCAATGTAATTGTCTACGATGGCGACGTTACAATTGAGCGGGACGGGCGCATCAATGGCGACCTGGTCGTCTACAGCGGCGACGTGAAGATCCGCGCCGGAGGCGGCGTGGGCGGGAACGTCACGGCGTTCAGCGGCGATATGGACGTGGCTGGAGAGGTAAACGGCAATCTGGCCGCGATGAACGGCGATGTGACGTTGGAGGACAGCGCACGCGTCAACGGCAATGTCAGCATCCTCAACGGCGATCTAGAGCGGGCTGATGGCGCGGTTGTCGGCGGCAATGTGGTCAAGGGGCCGCGGCTGGAATTGCCCGGCGTTCCGGCTGTCCCGCTGCCATTTCCGAGTATGCCAGACATGGCGCAAAGCGCCATCGCCAAGCCGCAGCGCTCGTTGTTTCAGGAGGTTGGGGCTTTCGCCGCGCGCGTGATCGGCGCCGGTATGTTTGCGCTGCTGATCGGGCTGATCGCCGCCATCATCGTCATGGCCAAGCCCGAACTAGTCGATAGGAGCCGCCAGACTATCGTGGCGGAGCCGGCATTGAGCTTTGTGGCAGGCATCGTCGCCAATCTGATGACGGTGTTTGTCGCCGCTTTTCTGGCGATCACGATTTGCTTGATGCCTGTCTCGCTCGTCTTGTTGCTGGTTGCAGCCGGCTTCAATCTGGTCGGATGGACGGCCATCGCCGCTGCGGCGGCGCGACGCGGCAACCTCTATCTCAAATCGCCGGTCCGGTCAGAGATTGCGATTGGCGCTGCCGCGGTAATTCTCACGGGCGTGCTGGGCTTGCTCTGGGCGATGGGCGGATGCTTCCGCTTCATGGGGATGGCGACGTGGTTCATCGTATCGTCGGTAGGGACGGGGGCGGTCCTGCTGCCGCTGCTGCGCCGGAACGGGACGAGGCTGCCGGCGGTTATCCCGGACGAGCCAACCGCGCAGGGCTAGTGCCGGTAACGGCGCTTCAACTAACGAACAGGATATAGACCCGTCAGGCCGTCGATAGTGCGTTCGACGGCTTGACGCGCCGGTTCGCTGATCGGTTCGCCGTGATGGTGGTGCATCTGCTTGCGGATGAACTCGTCCAGGTTCTCGGCGAGGGTTGCCCAGACGCTCTGCTGGATGTTCAGCAAGGCTTCGCGCTCGGTGTGGTTGGCGATGCTCACTGCTTGTAGAAAGTGGGGGAGACACAGCCCCCCGGCGGTTAAAAGCGGCGAAGTAAACTCCTCCAAATGCGCCAATAGAATCTTGATGCCACGCGATTCTTCGTCGATCTGACGCACACATGCCGGACAGGGCTTGATGCTGTCGGGCAGAGGCGGTTGCTCGCCCTTTCGGGCCTGTGGCTGATGGCGAACTCCCCACAGGCGGAACTGTGAGGGCGGAGGTGAGCCGGCGTCGGCAACCAACTCGGGCAAGCGGCGGATTGCCGCCAGCAGGGACGAACGTTCGACGACGGCCGCGGCCGGACGTTGCCCGCCAAAGGCCAGCAACTCCCGGCTATGGCGCCCGCAGAAGCCAAGCGACGCCGTCAGCAATTCGTGCACATTGAGGTCAGTCGAGGATTCCCACAGTATGGTGTCGAGATAGGTTGTCGCCGCCTCTTGGCTGAGGTGGCAGACCGGACACCCCTCTTCGAGGATCAACGCTTGCAGCCGCTGATACGCGGCAGTCGTGTCTTTCACTTGTTCTCCCCGTCAATTTTCCCTGTGTATCGGGTGAAGAAGATCGGCCATTAGGCCGGCATACGGCCCTATCCCTTGCCGGCCGTCCTGAGATCAGACAAGCGATAGCTGCTTACGAATCTGCGCAATCTCTTGATGCAGTTCTGCTGTGCGTTTTTCGTCTGCGTGTTGCAGCGCACGCTTGCGCACGGCCAACTCGACGTAAAGAGCCATGCGGTTGGCCTGTCTGCCCGATCGGCGCCGCAGAGGCTGGCGCCAATGGCCTGTGAGCAACGCCAATTCCTGCGCAGATAGGGTGTGGCCGATTTCGTCTTTCAGTTCGGCGTGGATGACGCTGCGTTCGTGGCTCCAAGAAAGTAGGACGGCAATGGCGAGCAGGCAAAGCCCGCCGGCAGCAATCGCCAGGCTGAGGGCGAAGCCGGCAAGGGAGATGCTGGCGAACGTTGCTCCGAGATTGTGCAGGCTGTGGACGAGGATTGCGGCGGATAGGCCTGCGGCGATCCACACAAGGCGGACCGCGCGGCTGCGGGCGCTGCGCGCAAGGCCGAAGCCGATGCCTGTGAGGCTGGTGTAGAAGGCGTGGTTGAGCCCGAAGACCACGGAACGAAGTATGATGACCGCGGTCAGATTGACGAAGCCGCCTTCGTCGAAGGCGCCGATGAAATAGAAGAAGTTTTCGGTCATGGCAAAGCCGAAGCCGATCAGCGCGCCGTAGATGAGCCCGTCCAGCACGCCGTCGAATTCGTGGCGCATCCACGTGAAGAGCCACCAAAGGGCGAGGGCCTTGATCACTTCTTCGACGATAGGAGCGATGATCGCGCCTTCGACGATGGCGCCTTCTAGCGAGAGAGGGTCGCTAACGAGGGGGGCGCCGAGCAGAACTTCGCCGATCAGGCTGGCAATGACAGCCGGAATAGCGCCCCAGATGAAGGCGGCGAACAAGAGCGAACGCGGTTCTCGCTCATAGCGGTCTGCCCAGTAGAAGGTCAGCGTATAGACAAGAGTCGGTACAATTGCTGCGAGCGTACTCAGCGCCAGCGCGAACAACAGGGCCAAGGCTGGTTCACTTTCTTGATGAAGAACGTATTATGCCGGTGTGATGCCGGCGGGGGAAAGACCCGCAGACGTTGCGAAACTCCTGGTTTGAATTTGCCGCGTCAGACCTCGAAAAGTGACCAGCAAGAGTCAACGGATCACCGGTGCGTCGGCTGTGCGATAAATCTGAGGCCAGATCACGGGCATCTCATTGGCGGGCTGGCCCGGCTCGGCGTACTGGAGATAGAGCATGGGCGCATCGGGCCACTGCTGCCACATAAAATCCGGCGCGGTCACTCCATCAGGCGGCTTGTCCGCCGTGTAGGGGAAGTGATAGCGACCGGCGGCAAGCGTCACGTTGGCAAGGCGCAGTGCGGCGATGACGTCCGGTCCGGTCGGGGTCGAACTGCGCTCAAGCGCGTCGGCGATCAAGTAGACCGAGTCATAGGCGGCGAAGGCATGGGCTTCGGGCCAGCGCCCCATGTATTGCGCGTACTTAATGGCGAAGGTTTGTCCTTGGGGGCTGACCGTTTTGGCCCAGGGGCCCATGTGTCCGACGACCGCGCCTGCGCCGTCCGGCACCAGCCGCCAGAAGAGGTCGCTGTCGAGAGCCGATTCATTGCTGATGATGAGCGTGTTCTTTTGCGGACCGATGCCGGAGGCAAGTATCTGTGCGTGCATCTCCAGCGCGTCCTCGCCGCCGGTGAGGATAAAGATGGCGTCGGGCAGATGCTCTAGGGTGACGATGCGGGCAATCACAGATGAGAAATCGCTGGACGGCAGATCGACCGGCAGGATCTCATGGCGGATGGCGAATTCGTCGAAGGCGGCCTGCATGCGCTGCCAGTGAGCGGAATCAGCCGTGCGGCTGTCTATGATGGGGACGACGAAGAGCATTCCGTCCTGGTTGTAGTCGCCCACTTCCGCCAGCCACTTGGCGGGCATATTCGCCAGCATCGTGTCGGTTGGGGCGATGCGAAAAACCTGGCGATATTGGGCTGCGGTCACACTGTCTGCAGAGGCGCCGGCGACAATCAGGGGCATGTCAAGGTTGGCTGCTTTTTCGGCGACGGCAAGGGCTGTCCGGTTGTGGTAGAGGCCGGTGATTGCCGCTACGCAGTCTTCCATGATGAGCCTGCGCGCGTATGCAGCGGCCTGCTCGGGTTGGCCGGCCGAGTCATAGGTGATTAGGCGTACGGGCAAGCCGCGGATGCCGCCGGCCTCGTTGAGTTCGGTGACGGCAATGTTGAGCGCGGTCTGCATGGCGAAGCCGTTAAGGAGGGAGCCCGGCGAAGAGAGAGGCAGGATCGCCCCGATGTTAATCGCCTGGGCATCCTCGAAGGTGGCGGGTACGCAGGCCTGGGGCGGAGTGGGCGTCGTCTCGACGATCACCTGTTGCGGCACAATGCGCGTCACTTCGACGGTGACCGGCACCGTTACGGGCGCGAGGGTGGGCGCTGCCGTTGGCTCCTGTACCGTGGCGGTGCAGGCCAAGAGGAGCAGGCACGCGATGAGACAGGTGGTCGCGATCCCCGGTTTTGGGTTTGGCACAAACGGCTCCGTTAACGAAGATCGTGGTTGGATGGCGACGTGGGCGGAGTGGGTTGACGATCGGTAGGTGGTTGGGAGTATAGCATTCGTCAGGTAAGAGCGTCAAACCAGGGCGGTGATCTGCGTTAAGGAGGCGCTTGTGCGGCGTTGCGGGCCGGCATGGACGCGGCCTACACCGTCCATGCCGGCAAAGTGATGTGTCTAGGCAGACGGCAAGCGTTCGCGGAACCAGGCCAAGGTCTTTGCCCATGCGTCCGCCGAGGCATCGGCATGGTAGCTTGGCCGCGTGTCGTTGAAGAAGGCGTGTTCCGCGCCCTCGTAGACGTGGATTTCGTTTTCGATGCCGGCATCCGTGAGGGCGTCGCCCATGGCCAGCACGGAGTCGACGGGGATGCCGCCGTCGTTCTCGCCGTAGATGCCGAGTATGGGCGCGTGTACGCCGGCGGCTTCTTCCGGAGCGAGGGGCGTGCCGTAGAAGGCGACGGCCGCGCCTAGACGGTCATCGGCGAGGCTGGTTGCCAGAACTAGACGCCCGCCCATGCAGAAGCCGACGATGCCGACCGTGTCGCCGGCGACGGAGTCCAGGGCGAGCACGTAGTCGAATCCGCTCCGGATCTCGCGCACCGCCTCTTCCATGTCCAGTTCCATGACGAGCTTACGCGCTTCATCCGGTTCGGTGGTGGAGACGCCGTGGTAGAGATCCGGCGCCAGGGCGACGAAGCCCTCGTGCGCGAAGCGGTTGGTGACGTCGCGGATGTGGTTGTCTAGGCCCCACCATTCCTGAATGACGAGGATGGCTGGGAAGGGGCCGTCGCCTTCGGGCTGTGCGAGATGGCCGGTTAGGGTCTCGCCGTCAGCATCCGGGTACTCGACCGTGCCTGCAATGATGCCTTCGGCTGAGGAAAGTGCAGCGCCGGCATCGGCTGCAGCTTCCTCGACTACGGGCGGCGGCGTTTCGGGGCGAATTGGCTGGCAGGCTGCGAGCAGCATGTTGGCGGCAACAGCGCTGCCCATCGTCGCGGTCGCCCGCTTGAGGAAGGTGCGCCGGCTGAGTTCACCGACCTGAAACGAACGGACAAGTTGCATGACATAGACTCGGTCCATCTGGTTCCTCCTGTCTTGTGCATCTCCTTTGGGGCATAGCCCTCCGTACGTGCCGGCGGCTGGCAGCGTGTTTGGGAGCGAGGATATCTTGGGCCGGCGTGCCCGCAGTCTATGTGCAGTATGGGGATGTTACTGTGAGGAGCGTTTCAATTGGCAGGGGCCAGACGCGACGATTCCCAGCCTAGGCCGGGAATCGTTCGTGTCGAAGATACACGCCATTGAGCGATGAAAGAACCACAAGGACGGGCTTAGTTGCCGCTGATCTTTTCGGCTTTCATGGCCCAGTATTCCACGATTACGTCGTCAGGGAATTCCCCGACAGGTATAGAGTACTCGACAGCCGGCATTTGAATGGCCATAGGCAACATTACCATGCCATCCGCCTGGGGAATGAGCGGCTCGTCTGTGTCATTTTGCACTACACAGCGCATCGAATCCTGATTGCCGAAGAAATAGTCAACAAAGGTCTGCCGCTGCTCATCACTCAGGTCTTTCGGATAGTAGGCGAGCTGGGCGGCTGAGGTGTCTACCGGAACCCAGCCGTAGTTAGGAAGATAGAATTCAGCCCAGAAGTGTCCGCGGAATTCGTCTGCGAAAAGTTGCCAGCCGCCGGTAGTCCGGGCGGGAATTCCTAGGGAGCGAGCCATGGCAGAGAAATACATGGACTGAGCGCCGCAGTCGCCACGCTGGTGTCTGTGAACGTAGTCAGATTCGGCCTCGGAAGTCCGCGGCCAGAATATGAAATGTGGCATGAAGTTATATGTCACGTTGTCGACGATGTAGTCATATAGCTTGCGGGCGGCGAGATAGGGATTGGTTTCATCGCCGACGATGCTTTCTGCCATCTGGCGGATATCCGCTGTGATTTCGGTATTGCCATATGACCGCGTGTACTTCTGATAAAGAGCGGAGTCTTTATCATATTCCCCCACGTTATCCGGGTCCACGGTAAACCTTTGCTCGTAATGAGTAAAGGTAAACTTAACCTCGATCATCAAGTCTTCTGTCAGGTCCTCCATTGGGACTTCCATATACACAAGACCGATGTCCTGATCGATGCTGGGGGGCTGCTTCACCCATTTGTCCGGAACGATGGATTCGATGACAACCTGGGTCTGCGGACCGGTATTGATCGGTATTGGAAACCATATGCGGTATGTACCGACATCCGGCAGCTCCTCCCGCGGGACGCTTATGATATGGGCGCCGCGATAAGTCGCCGGCTTTTGGTACTGCATCCAGGGATATGCAGGCTCTTCCTGGGCCAACCGGATAATCTTGAGCGCCAGATCGTGATATACCTGATCGGCTGCCGCATCGGCCTGCATCAGATCCAAGTATCGATACTTGAGATTTTGCGCCGTATCAGAAAAATAGTGCTCTTCCCCATCCCAGAAACGATGTTCGGTCAGATCGCTTGCGGTCCATGTTGCTAGTTGTTCTGCCGTGGCTTGGGGATAGGTCTGCTGGAGATGATCCTCTAGTTGTTCGATGGTGAAGGGGTAGAGTCCCTCGAAAATCGCCAGTCGATGCAAGGCTTCGCTGCACTTCGCAGCCAGTTCCATGTTCTTCTCTTCAAGAAGCAGGGGCAGCGCCTGTTCATAGAGATTAGCGGCTTCATTGAAGCTGGTCTGCGCTTCCAGATCCAGCGCTTGCTGATAGAGATCTCCACCCGGGCTTGGGTCCAGGATTTGGTCCGGGTTCTGAATTTGGATGTAGCTCTGGCAGCCAGTGAGTACGCCCGCTAGAAGCAGCATGAGCAATAGAAGACTCTTAATTCCGCGTTGTTTGTTAACAGCGAGTACTGCCATGGTTGTGATCAATCCGTCTCTTTGGGCATCCACATTTAAACCTCTTTCAATTCTCTTGTTGTTTATTGGAGGGATAATATGGCAACGCCTGGTGAGGCGCGCCGAAGTCATGACGACGGCGATCCGGGGTCGCTATGCTAGCAAGAAGCCCTGCGTCTATGGTCCCGAATTACACCTGCTGGATAGGCATAGAGCAGAACCCGTCTAGTTCTTTCGGTCGTCTGGCTCCTCTTCCGATGTGATTGGGATGAATTGATTCGATATTGACTCACCGGTGCAAAGCAAGACCATCGGGACAAAGCCTACAAAGACAATGTAGGGGAGGGTGTGCTCAAAGAGGTTGCGGTTGCCGCTCGAGCTGTGGCAGTTT
>JASGTU010000402.1 GCA_030058085.1 Chloroflexota bacterium | reverse complement strand
AGCAGCGCCGTCAGGTCCGCAAGCGCCTGTTCGATCTGCTCGCGGCCGCCGGAGTGCTGCGCCTCCACTGTGACCAACGCCGTCGTCGTGTCCAGGCGCGACGCGCTCTCGTCGCTCTGACGCCAGCACCAACGCCTGGCGGTCACCAGCTTAGCCTCGTCCACGAAGATCACCTCGCCCGGCTCGGGGTGCACGGCCTCGCTGCTGTCCAACTCGGTGAAGCGCTCCGTACCGTCCGCCAGGCAGACCGTGATGCGGCCTGTCACATGCCGCACGTCGAAGATCGCCACGGGCAGCGCGTAGCGAATACTCACCAGATTGCCGATATCGACCAGCGTGTTGATGCCGGGAATATCGCCCTTCTTCTGCAGCCGTCGCAGCAAGGCTTCCGCCGCGCTGCGATGCTTGGTCGGGTTGGCGCCGAAGCGACGAAATGCCTGTCGCCAAGCGGACAGCGTGGGCAGTTCGCTCAACGACTCCGGCAGCCGCGCCCTGACCGCGGCCTGTTCCGCAGCATAGCGCTCGACCAGTTCCGCGGGCGCGAGGCCGTTCTGCAAGCCCGTCGCCCAGAGCACGCCTCCGCACACGTCCGGGTGCTGCTCCAGCAGGTCGGCGCGGTATTCAAACTTGATCATGGGCCTGGTCAACTCCGCTTTTCATGACAGTTGGAGCGCTGAAAATGAGAGGAATCCTCGCCTTCATTGTACCCAGGCGCGTGGCGGATCACAAACCAACCGCGGCCGGCAAGTCTCGTCCCCTCCGGCATGTTGGGCAGCCGGCAGAAATTGTAGCGGCGGCAACCCTGCTGCCGGGCGCGTCTCACGAGGGGCAAGCACAAAGGGCAAGAAATGCCGTCCAGCAGGATATTATTGCTTTGCCGCAGCAAAACGGCTCTGCTATACTCGATCACAATAGGGAGCGGCTTGACCGGCGCTGACGGTTTGCTCATGTCCCGTGACCGGTCAACTCAGAGAATGGACATAGTCCACATGCCGGGATACTCATGCGTATAGACTCTCGGAGGTTGCTCAGGTACGCGGCGCTCGGATCGACTTTCCTGTTGTTGCTCGTGTTGTCTGCCGCCTGCGGCAACGCTGCCAACTCGCCTAGCTCGCCCGGTTTGCCCGTTGAGTCTCTGGCAGTCATGGCGCCCTTGCAAAGCAGCGAAGACCTCCCCGTTCCGCCCAGCGTCGCCTACCCGACGCCGGCGCCGACGCCCGTTCCCTCGCCGACGCCGGTCCGCCTAAACGGCCCCGTCACCGCGGCGCTTGCCGCCAACATGCCCGAAGCCTATGCTGCGCCGCTATTGGCCGCCCTGGCCCAGATCGAGAGCGTGACCGCAGCCAATGGCGTCTATCCAGTGCGCGTGCTCGATCAGTCTGCCAACGCCGGCGCCCTCATCCAGTTCGTCCCGTGGCAGCTCGCCCAGTTCCCGCTGGCGCAGCGCGTCTTTGCCGTCGTCGTCCCCTTTGCCTCTGTCATCGACACCATCACGCTCGAAGACCTTACGCTGCGCTGGCAAGGCCGGCAAGAGGGCCACGTGCTCATCACGCGTGCGGACACAGCCATGCTCTCCGCGGTGATGGGGCCGAATCGCGCCCGCCAAGTCAATCCCGACAAGCTGCTCGACGAGTTGGAAGCCGCGCCGGGCGCGGTCGCCATCGTGCCCTTCGACGAACTCGACCCGCGCCTCAAGACGCTGACCGTGGACGGCGTCAACGTGCTCGACAACCGCTTCGACCCTGCCGCCTACCCCCTGGCGCTGGGCCTCGACATCTCCGGCGACAGCGCGCCGCTGCTACTGGACGCGCTCCAAGGCATCGTCGAGCCGTGGACCAATCGCGATCCCGCCGCCCTAACCACCCTGGTGATGACCGGCGTCACCGCCATCACGCGCGGCACGGCCGCAGCCATCGAGCGCAACAACAGCCTCACCTATCCGGCGGACGTGATCTCCGGCACGCTCAGCGCAGCCGACATCACTCATGTCAGCAACGAGGTGCCCTTCCTCGACGACTGCGTGGTCAACAATACCGAGAACAATCTGACGCTGTGCAGCCATACCGACTACTGGGCGACGCTGGAGGCGATCGGCACGGATATTGTCGGCCTCAGCGGCAACCACGTCAACGACTTCGGCCGCGACGGCGCGCGGCGCTCGCTCCAGTTCTATCGCGACAACGACATACCCATCTACGGCAGCGGCCTCAACATCGAGGAAGCCTGCCGCCCGCTGCTGTGGCAGCACAACGGCAACACTTTCGCCTTTATCGCCGCACTCGCCTTCGAGCCTTCCGGAGCCTGGGCGACCGAAGAGGAGCCCGGCGCCTGTTACTATTACGACCAACGAGAGTCCATCCTCGCCCTGATCGAGCAGTTGGCCGCCGAGACGGATATCGTCGCCGTCGAGCTTCAATTCGAAGAGTCCTACGACGCACAGCCGCTTCCCCGGCAGGTGACCGAGTTCCGCGCCCTGCGCGCGGCCGGCGCCGGCATCGTGACCGGCGTCCAGAGCCACGTGCCGCAGGCCATCGAGCCGTACGGCGTGCAGGACCCCGGCGGCGCGGGCATTATCGTCTATGGCCTAGGCAACCTCTTCTTCGACCAGATGTGGAGTTGGGCCACGCGCACCAACCTGATCGCACGGCACACGATCTACGAAGGCCGCCTGCTCAACACAGAAGTGCTTACCACCGTGCTGGAAGACTATGCTCAACCGCGCTGGGCCGGCGAAGACGAACGCAGCGAAATCCTAACGCGCATCTTCGCCGCCGCGCCGCCGCGCCCGAGCGCAGCGGACCAGTAGATGAGCGTACAATTGCAAGAGGGGAGATAAACCTTGGCGCAAGCGGAGCAGAACCAGCCCAAGTTTGTCAACCAGATCGAAGAAGCTTTCGCCCGCATTCTCGACTACTACCACATCCGCTGGGAATACGAACCTCGCACCTTTGACCTCGAGTGGGACGAGATGGGCGCTGTCTCCGTTGCCTTCACCCCCGATTTCTACCTGCCGGACGAGGATCTCTACGTCGAACTCACCACGCTGCGCCCCAAGTTGATGCGCCAGAAGAACGCCAAGTTGCGCCGCATGGCCGAACTCTATCCCGACGTCAAGATCAAGCTCTTCAAGCGCCAGGACCTGCGCGACATGATGATCAAGTACGGCATGGACGAGGAGGCCGAACAGCTCTTGGGCACCGAGGCGATGACGCCGCTGCCGGCAACGAATGGCCGCAGCGACCCGGCATGAAGGCCTACCCGCTTTCCGAATACGGTGAATTGGCAGCCGGCGTGCGCGAGGTGCTGATCTCGACGGATGAGATCGAGGCGCGCGTAGCCGAGCTTGGCCGCGCCATTTCGACGGACTATGCCGGCCGCACGCCGCTGCTCGTCGGCGTGCTCAAGGGCGTCTTGCTCTTCATGGCCGACCTGCTGCGCGCCATCTCCATCCCCGTCGAAGTGGACTTCATCGACATCGCCAGTTACACGCCCGAATCGCGCGACCGCGGCTTCGTGCAGTTTGTCAAGGACCTTGATCTCAGCGTCAGCGGCAGGCATCTCATTTTTGTCGAAGATGTGGTCGACACGGGGTTGACGCTCAACTACCTGCTGCGCAACATGCGGGCGCGCAACCCGGCCAGCTTGGAAGTCTGCGCGCTCTTCCTGCGTGAAAGACGCCGGCTGATCGACCTCCCCATCAAATACAAGGGGTTCGACCTGCCGGACAAATTCGTGGTGGGCTATGGGCTAGATCACCGGGAGCTATACCGGAACCTGCCCTGCATTGGGTTATTGAAGGCGGAGGCGCTGACCGGGGATGGGGTCAATCGGACGGAATAAACGGGCATAAAAAAGAAGGGGCCCGAGTAACCATTCAGCACATCCTCGCTACTTCTTCGGCAAATTTCTCTTCTGTCCGCCACTGATGAAGAACAGATTCAATTTCTGCCTACTGCTTGCTTCTTTGGCTCCGCCCGCCAGATTTCGCTCTGCTCTTACTTCTTGCGAAGTATGCTTTGAGCGCCCGTTCGAGCTTCATCACCGCTGAAGCGTGGCCCGCTTCTGTGTAGACTTACGGGGTCTTATCCCCGCCGCCCAGTGACATCGGCGAACTTCACGAGGCTGCCAACTGATTTCTCAGGGCTCCCTTCCCCCCTTCAGAATGTCCTCTTGCGATTCCATCCTGTCGAGGTAAGGAACAGTCTATTACAAATCGGGGCGCTTGTCAACCCCCAATTTTTTAGAAAACAGGGCGTTTTGGCGCGCCCAGTGCCCGCCATCTCATTCAGCCGCCGCCCGCCCGCGCACAGACGCCATGTAAAGCGGCAGCAGCGCGTAGTAGATTGCAGCGACCTCCTGCGCTAGCTCAACGCCCAACTCAATAGCGCGCGCCTTCGCCATGTGCGCAGCCAGATAGAGGTCGCACCACCGATCCGATGGAACCTCTTCCAACAAAGCGACAAAGTCCGGCCACCCCAACGGTAATGCCTCCCCATCGTCTGTCTGTAAATGCAGCGTCTCATCGCTCGCCGTCACCGTACGCACCACGTGCGCCGGATCCCCTTGCGGCGCGCTCGTATCGATCTCCCAGGCCAGATCGCTCGCCTGCATGGCAACCAAGACCTGCGCCTGCAGCCGCTTGTCGTGCAGCAGCGCATCGACGCACCGCGGCCAGTCCCAAGAGCTGTCCATGGATTTGTCCGACTTCTCAATCACGAAGCCATGAAACGTCTCACGCTCGTTGAGACTGAAGAAGAACTTAGCGCTCCGGAAGGAATCGCCCGGCGTAAAAAACTGGGGAAGCGCTATATACACTTCCGGGCGGCGATACACGGCGTGAGACTCGAAAGGCTGCCCGCTCAACGCGGCCAGCCGCCCCGCCAGCATCCCCCCAAGTTCAGGGCGCCGGCGCCACGAGGTCCCCGTCACATCCTGGTCGAAGTCGGCCTCGCTTAAGCCTTGAAACTCGCGGCCAAGTCGCGCCCTTCGCGGCGTGCGCGACCGCCCGCGCGCTGACGCCCGCGCCGACTTCTCCGCTGCAGCCAGCGCCTCATCCTCGCAGATGCGCTCCCAGATGCGCGCCTGAAGCGCAATCGGCGAAACAAGGGTGCGGCCATTCGCATAACGGATCACCATGTCCGGCGCGTCAATGCGCACCACCGTGTACGCGCCGTGTTCATTACGATACTGCTTGCCTACCTCAAACGGATTGCGGGGTGCACCGGTCATGATCAGAACCTCCCCTGCTAGCGGAGTAACGCCGGCTATTTGTAACGGGCTGCGAGGAGATCGAGCGATGGGGAGACGCCCGTTGATGGCGGGTAAGGATGGCTACGGATGAAGCGGTCAAACGCGGTTCGCTTGCACCATCCGGCCTGCAGCGAGCCTGCTTCTATTATACCACGCGCGCGGCGCACCTGTGCGGCCAATCCGGACAAGCCGCCATGTTACAATACAGGTCGGGACCCGCCGCCCTCGCATCCGGCGGATCTCTAGGCTATTACGATCAAACGAAAGGCCGTGCCCATGTCACAACAACAGGAACTGGACGCCTTCTGGCGCGCCATCGCCAAATCAGTCGACGAGATTCTGGGCTGCCTAGAGCAGGCGCCGGCGGAGTGGCGCAACTGGCAGCCCGGCGAGACGGCCAACAGCCTCTACGCATTGGCCACGCACGCACTCGGCTCGACCGAATTTCTGGTCTTGCAAGGCCTCTGCGGCATAGACGTGAACCGGCAGCGCGCCGCCGAGTTCGTCGCGGAAGGAACCGCAGTGGAGCCGCTGCAAGAAAAATGGCGGGCATTGCAAAACCGCGTTCAAGAAAGCTTCAGCCGCCTGCCGGATGGCGCGCTCGACCAGGAACGACCGTTTCGCCAGGAGAACAAAACGGGACGCGAGATCCTACTCTTCGCCGCCTGCCATGCCGCCGAACACAAAGGACACGCCGAATTGACGCTCGATCTGACCATCGCCAACCAGGGCCAACAGCCGCCGCTGCGCCAGCCGAGAACGTGAGCGACCAGCCTCTATGCGGGTTTTGATGGTGAGCAAGGCGCTGGTGACCGGCGCCTACCAACGTAAGACCGAAGAGATCGCGCGCCGCGGCGTCGAACTGACCGTGCTGATTCCGCCCGACTGGGGCGACCGCCGCGGCCGCCAACAGGCGGAGCGCGCCCACACCGCGGGCTACACGCTGCGCGTCGCGCCCGTGCGCTTAAACGGCAGCTTCCATCTGCACTTCTACCCCACCCTCGGCCGCGAACTGGATCGCGTCCGGCCCGACGTGCTGCACATGGACGAGGAGCCGTATAACCTGGCGACGTGGCTTGCCCTGCGCGCCGCCCGTCGTCGCGGCATCCCGTCGATCTTCTTCACCTGGCAGAACATCTGCCGCACTTACCCGCAGCCCTTCCGCCGCTTCGAGCAGGACAACTACCGCCGCGCCGCGCTGGCCCTCGCCGGTAGCGAGGACGCAGCCGAGGTGTTGCGCCGCAAAGGCTGCGCCGCACCGATCGCGGTGCTGCCCCAGTTCGGCGTCGACCCGGAAATCTTCGCGCCGGAGCCGTCCGCCGCAGTCAATGCGCCGGCGTCGCCCGCTCCGTTCCGCATCGGTTACGCCGGAGGGTTGCTGCCCGAAAAAGGGGTGGACCTGCTGCTGCGCGCCTGCGCCGGGCTGCGCGGGGATTGGCGGCTACACCTGGCGGGCGGCGGCGACGAGCAAGACACGCTGCAACATCTGGCTGCCGAGTTGGGCGTCGCCGGCCGGGTGACGTGGGCGGGGCGGCTGTCCAGCGCGCAGATGCCTGACTTCTATCGCCGCCTCGACGCATTGGCCGTGCCCAGCCGCACCACGCCCGCCTGGAAAGAGCAGTTCGGCCGCGTGCTGATCGAGGCGATGGCCTGCGCCGTGCCCGTGGTCGGCAGCGACTCCGGCGAAATCCCCCGCGTGATCGGCGATGCCGGCCTGGTCTTCCCGGAAGGCGATGCGGCAGCGCTGCGCGTGCATCTCCAGCGGCTGCACGACGACCCCGCCGAACGGGCGCGCCTAGCACAGGCGGGCCGCGCCCGCGTGCTGACGCGCTACACCATGGCGCGCATCGCCACCGAGACCGTGACGCTCTACAAAGAGGTTGCCGGTTCTAGGCTGTAGATTGACCCGGTAATCTGACGCCGGTCTACGTTCGCCGGCTCCAGGGCGTATAGCTCAACCGGCCATCGTAGTCGTCGCGGCCCGTCTCCGCCGCTAGCGGGAACTTCACCGGCGCGCCATCGCGCTGCGAGCGGTAGATGGCCGAAAACATCTCCACCACCTTGCGCCCTTCCTCGCCGGTAACCATCGGCTCCCGGTCCTCGATCACCGCGTCCAGAAAATCCTCGATCTGCAGCTTGTGATAAT
>JASGTU010000401.1 GCA_030058085.1 Chloroflexota bacterium | reverse complement strand
CCGTTCACGCCCATCAATAGGAACATGACAAGCGGGTAGTAGTTCATGCGCGCCCGTTGATCCAAGGTGCCCATGGCGTAGAACACGGTGGCGACGGTCAGCAGGCCGGCGAATGTGAGCATGATGGCGGTGAGGCCGTCGGCCATGACGGTGATGCCGAAGGGGGCGGGCCAGTTGCCCATTTGCAGCACCATGCGGCTGCCGCCCAGGGTCACGCTGAGAATCACCAACGCCACGGCGAAATTGGCGATCGCGCCGACGATGGTGAGCCGGCGCTGCCATGTAGCCGCCGCTCGATATCCCCAGCGGACAAAGGAGAGGCTCAGGGCGGCGGTGAGCATCGGGATGATGATTGGCGCGGCCAACCAGTTCGCGTTGATGGTCATGATCTAGCCCCCTTGCCCTTGGTGTGACGGGCGGCGGCATCACGGCGGCGCTCGTCGGCGAGGGAGTACTCGAGCCACTCGTAATCGTCCGGATCTTTGTCGAAGTCGGGGCCGTAATAGCCCGCGTCGGCGAAGGGATCGTTGATAGGGATCACTGTGACTTCCTCTGATCTGGCCGCCTGTTGTTCGACCAGGGCGTTGCGCCGGTTGATCAGGACAACCATGAAGGCGGTTACGCCGAAGCTGATGACGATGGCTGTTAGGATCAACGCTTGCGGCAATGGGTCGACGAATTGGCTGATGTCGCCGGCAAAGGTTTCTTTGTCGGCAACGACAGGCGGGATGCCGCGCGTCATCCGGCTGGCGCTGAAGAGCACGAAGTTGATGCCATAGCTCAACAAGGTGAGTCCCAGGACTAGCTTAATCGGATCGCGGCGCAGGAGCAGATAGGTGCCGGTGGCAAAAAGCATACCAACCACGAGAGCGAGTACGAGGCTGATCATCTCTGCGGCTCCTCATCGCGTTTGCTTAAGCCCAGTAGGAAGGTCGTCATCACGGATACGACGACGAGGAACACGCCAAGGTCGAACAGCACTGGCGTGCCCTGCTCGATGTGGAGGGCGCCAAGCGTCCCGAAATACCAGACGCTTTGGAAGAATGTGCCCTTGAGAAGGCCAAGCAAGGCGGCGCTGGCGGCGCAGAGAAGACCAATGCCTGCCAGGGGGTGAAGGTTGCGCCCGATGCGGGCGCGCACCACGTCGTCTCCCTCGCTTAGGATCTGTAGTTCAAACGCCGCTGCGGCGACCAGACCGGCGATGAAGCCGCCCCCAGGAGCGTTGTGGCCGCGTAAAAAGAGGAAGATCGCCACCACGAACAGAATTGGGGTAAGAACGCGATCAAGCAGTCGAAGATAAAGTTCCGGCATGTACGCTACTCCTTCTTTGCCGGCTTCTGGTCGGTATCAAGATGTGACGGCCGGGAAAAGAGGCGAGCGGAGCGCAGCAGCGCATAGCCGCCCACCGCTGCGATAGACAGCACCGTGATTTCGCCCAAGGTGTCGAAGCCGCGGAAGTCGACCAAAATGACGTTGACGATATTGGCGCCGTGCGCCAGCGGCGCCGAGTTGAGCAAGAAGTAGTCAGCGATTGTGGGCGAGAACGGTTCGCCGACTGTGAAGAGCACCAGGAAAAACCCGAGCACGCCTGCTCCGAGGGACACGACCAGGTTACGCAGCCGTATTGGCGTCCGCAGCGGAGGCAACGCAGAGGGCGGAATGCGATAGAAGACAAGCACCAGGAGAACCACCGTCAGGATATCGACGAGCAGTTGGGTTAAGGCCAGGTCGGGGGCGCTGAAGAAGACGAAGAAGACGGTGACGGTGAGACCGACGACGCCGATGCTGACGATGGCGTTAAGGCGCGTTCTAACGCGCACTGTGACGATCGCGGCGACGGCAGCCAGGAGCGCCAGGATGACCTCGGCGACGCTGGCGGAGTTGTTCCAGTCGATGGGCAGGTCAGTTGCCCAATTGATGCGGTAGAGGGCGAAGCCGAGCGCGCCGACCGCGGCGAGCAGGACGACGCTGGCCTGAGAGGCGAGCGTTCCCCCTTGGACGAGCCGCGTGGATAGCCCCGCCAGATCGTAGATGCCGTAGATCGTCTTGTCGAAGATGTAGATGCCGGTCATCTTCTGCGGTGCACGGTTTAGGAGCGCGCGTAGGCGATCGCGCATGGCGAAGATGAGCGCGCCGAGGGCGATGGCGGTTAGGCTGGTCATCAGGACGGGCGTAAAGCCGTGCCAGAGCTTGAGATGCGCTTCGATGGCATGACCGCCGATCGAAGATGCCGCCGGGGCCAACAGGTTCCTATCCACCCAGGGCAGCGCGAAGGGGACAAGGGTGCCGAGCGCTACCAGGGCAGCCGGCCCTAACATAAATGAAACTGACGGCGCGTGGTGGACGTGAGCGGCGTCATCTGCCGTAGGCTCCTTGCGCAGGAAGACTTCCCAGAGCAGCGTCAAGCTATAGCCCACGAAGAATGCGCCGGCGAGCGCCGCTGACGCGAATACGATCCAGCCAAGGAGTCCGCCGCCATGCTCTGCGAAATTGAAGAAGGTTTCGAGCAGGGTTTCTTTGGCGAGAAAGCCGAAGAGCGGCGGGATGCCCGCCATCGAGAGGATGGCCAGAAGCGCGGTCACGCCGAGGAGGGGGATGGTCGAGAGCAACCCGCTGAGGCGCCGCATGTCACGCGTGCCGGTGGCGTGGTCGATGATGCCGGCGACCAGGAAGAGCGGGCCTTTGTAGAGTGCATGGGCTAGGATGCCGACCGCTACGGCGACAAACGTGTACTCCGAGTCGAACGCCAGTAGGAAGACGAGAATGCCAAGTTGGCTAACTGTGGCATAGGCGAGCAGGGCTTTGACGTCGAAGTAGCGGATGGCGCTGACCGCGCCCAGGAGCATGGTCGAGCCGCCGATGATCAACAGCGCCCAAAACCAGATCGGGCTTTCGTTGAGGGCGGGAT